>NZ_JBWJZD010000014.1:0-183963 GCF_056429065.1 Bradyrhizobium sp. USDA3010 | reverse complement strand
GTGGTGGGCGTGAGGATCATGCGAGACATCTCTCCTCGTCATTCGCGGTGCGCAATTGCGCACCTGAGGGCACGCAAAGCGCGAGCCCGAAATCCATACTCACGATCGTGGTTCTGAATTCCGGGCCTGCGCCAAGGGGCGCATCCCGGGATGACGATTGTTGTGAGGGCCGTACCATCTAAACCCTGAACAGCCGCGCATAGCGCGTCTTGATCTCTTCGGTCATCGCCTCGACCCCCGCCGGGTCCTCCTTCATCAGCTTGATGTCGGCGAGCTTGCGCCGACCGGCCTTCGGCTGCACCTGGGCGTGCACCGAATATTGGCCGGTGAAGTCGACGAAGAATTGCTGGGTCGCGCGGGTGTGCAGCCAGGCCTGGAACAGCCTTGCGGCGTTCGGGTGCGGCGCGCCGGCGAAGATGCCGGTTGGACCCGAGATCGTCGGCGTGCCTTCGGTCGGATAGACCGGCTCGACCGGTTGTCCCGCTTCCTTCAGGAGCACGATGCCGTATTCATTGCCGTCGGCCATCACGGCGCGCTCGCCGAGCGAGAGCTTCTTCGGCGGATCGGTCGAGGACTGCACCTGCATCACGCGCTGCTTCGAAAGCTTCTCCAGGTAAGGCCAGCCGAGCTCGCGCACGATCTGGAACGTGGTGGTCATGATGGTCCCGCTATAGGCCGGATGGCCCTTCACCATCTTGCCGGCCCATTTCGGGTCGAGCAGATCGGCAAAGCTCTTCGGCGCATCTTCCGCCTTCACCAGATTGGTGTTGTAGGCAATCGACGACAGCCACAGCCGCGTGGTCACGGCCATGCCGTCGGGATCGCGATATCCGTCGGGAAAGTGCCTGGCAACGTCCTCGGGGACGAACGGCATCAGCCAGCCGCTCTTCTTCCATGGGATAAAGTGCGAGGCATCGGCGCTGTTGACGACGTCGGCGGCGTGGATATTGGAATCGAATTCCTGCGCGACGCGCTGGAACAGCCGCTCCGAGCCGGAGCGCTCGACCTGCACGGTGATGCCGGGATAGGCGGCCTCGAACGCCTTGCCGAGCTTTTCGCCGACCGGCAGGTCCATCGACGAATAGAACACGAGCTTGCCTTCTTTGGTCGCGGCCGCCACCAGATCGGGCGTGATCGGGGCCGGCTCGGGTGCCGCGGCGCGCGCCGGCGAAGCGAACACCTTGCCGAACGCAAGCGCCGCAGAGCCTTTCAGGACGTGGCGTCTGGAGATTTGTTTCCGCATCGCGTCCCTCGGTTTCTTGTTGTCTATCGGCTGAGTGCCCGGCAGCGTTCGGGCGGCAGTGTCAGCCAGACCTCGCTGCCCTTCTCGACCGCGGTCTCGGTCGGCGTGGTCACCCGCAGCAACGTGCCGTCCTGAGTTTCCACCATGTAGTCGCGATTCATGCCGAGATAGACTTGCCGCGTCACGATAGCCTTGAGGGTGTTCTGCGCGCCTGCGGGGGCTTGCGTCGAGAGCTGGATCTCGTGCTGGCGGATCGCGACCGGCGCGCTCTGGCCGGCCGTGAGTCGGGCGCCGACCACTTCCAGCGTCGCGCCGGCGAACTCGACATGGGTCGCATCGCGCGCGGTGCCCTTGATCACATTGGCCGCGCCGATGAAGCGCGCCACGAATTCGGATTCCGGCCGCGCATAGATGTCCTCAGGGCTGCCAAGCTGGTCGATCTTGCCGGCATTCATTACCGCGATCAGGTCGGCCGTCGTCATCGCCTCGGATTGATCGTGGGTGACGTAGACCGTGGTGTAGCGATATTCGTCGTGCAGGCGGCGGATTTCGAACCGCATCTCCTCGCGCAGATTGGCGTCGAGATTGGACAGCGGCTCGTCGAGCAGCAGCGTCTCTGGGCCGACGATCAGCGCGCGTGCCAGCGCGACGCGCTGCTGCTGGCCGCCGGACAATTCGCCCGGATAGCGCTGCGCCAGCGGCTCCAGCTTGGTGGTCGCCAGGATCGCGGCGAGTTTTTTCGCGATGGTGTCGCGGTCCATCTTGCGCAAGCGCAGCCCATAGACGATGTTCTCGGCCACCGTCATATGCGGCCACAGCGCGTAGCTCTGGAAGATCATCGACATGTTGCGCTGCTCGGGCGGCAGCGTGCGCGCCTTCGATGACACCACGCGGTCGCCGACGCGGATTTCGCCACCGGATGGTTCGAGGAAGCCTGCGATCAGCCGCAGCGTCGTGGTCTTGCCGCAGCCGGACGGCCCGAGCAGGCAGACCAGCTGGCCGTGATCGATCGTGAGCGAGACGTCATCAACCGCGACAAACGATCCGAACCGCTTGACCAGGCCGCGCAGTTCCACCGATGCCAAGCGATCCCTCCATTTTGTTCTGTCGCAGGGATCCGTGCCCGGCTGTTGCCGGCAGTAAAGCGGAAAACGATGACGACGAAAAGTGTTGATGCATCTCTAGCAATGCGCCTCGCGCAATTCCCTTCCCGTCATCCTGAGGTGCGAGCTCTTGCGCGCGTCTCGAAGGATGGACGGCCCGGATTTCTCGGCGCGCTCATCTTGCCGCGCGCCGGCAGCTTGGCCGTCGATCCTTCGAGACGGCCGCTGCGCGGCCTCCTCAGGATGACGGGGACGGAGTTGCTCCGCGTCGATGGGCCAGTCGGCGGATCGTGACCCAATCCGATCGGATCAGCGCTTCCTTCTTCGCCCGGCTCCAGCCATTGATCTGCCGTTCCGCCGCGATGCCGTCGGTGATGCGCTCGAAGTACTCCGACCAGACGAGGACAACTGGTCGCCGATTGTAGGTGTAGCCGGGGAAGGTGCCCGCGTTGTGCTGCTCGATGCGCGGCGCAAGGTCATCGCCCGTTGCGCTGCCGATGTAGAACGAGTTGTCGGCGCAGCGAAGTATATAAACGTAGATGCCCATCGTGATGATCTCGCGCGTATCGCGCATCGATCATGAAGCAAGCATTGCGAGCGTCAATGGGCGAATATTCGCGGGCGTTTGGTCAGCCGGCGAACCCTTTCCCGTCATCCTGAGGAGCGCAGCGCGTCTCGAAGGATGCACGGCCCGGCTATTTCCGCGCACTCCGATTCGCTCGCGGCGCGAGCGAGGCCGTCGGCCCTTCGAGACGCCCGCCTTTGGCGGGCTCCTCAGGGTGACGGGTTGAGAGTGCTGACCGCACCTTGGCCCGAAGCCTACGCCTTCACGTTCTCGCCGAGCCATTGGATGGCGGCGTCGGCGCCGGCCTTGCCGTGCGGGATGTTCAGCGCGGTGAGCGCGACCTCGACGACGCCGAGCGTGCCGAGGATCATCGGTGCGTTGACGTGGCCCATATGGGCGATGCGGAAGGCCTGGCCCTGCAAATCGCCGATGCCGGTGCCGAGCACGACGCCGCATTTCTCCTTGGCGTAGCGCTGGATCGCGGCGGGATCGGCGCCCTTCACGGTCACGGTCGTCACCGTGTTGGAGCGCTCGGCGGGTTCAGCGATGTTGAAGCCGAGCACCTGGCCCTCGCCCCAGACGGCGACGGCGCGGCGCACCGCTTCGCCGAGCAGCCGGTGCCGTTCGAAGGCATTCTCCAGGCCCTCGGCGTGCAGCATGTTGATCGCCTCGCGCAGCGCGAAAAGCAGATGCACCGGCGCGGTGCCGGCATATTTGCGGTAGTGCTCAGAGCCCTCGCGCTCGGTCCAGTCCCAATACGGCGTGCGCAGATCGGCCTTCTTGTGCGCGTCCCAGGCGCGGTCATTGGCGGCGACGAAGCCGAGGCCGGGCGGCGTCATCAGGCCCTTCTGCGAGCCACTCATCGCGACGTCGACATACCATTTGTCCATCTCGAACGGCATGCAGCCGAGCGAGGCCACGGTGTCGACCATGAACAGCGCGGGATGGCCGGCGGCCTTGATCGCCTTGCCGATCGCCTCGATGTCGTTATAGGCGCCCGAGGCGGTGTCGACCTGCACGGCGAGGATCGCCTTGATCTTGTGCTCCTTGTCGCGGCGTAGCCGCTCCTCGACCTCCGCCGCGCGGATCGCGCGGCGCCAGTCGCCCTTCAGCACCTCGACATCGGCGCCCATCGCGGCCGCCGCCTGGCCCCAGCCGATCGCAAAGCGCCCGCTCTCCAGCACCAGCACCTTGTCGCCACGCGACAGCACGTTGGAGAGCGTCGCCTCCCAGGCGCCGTGGCCGTTGGCGATGTAGATGTAGGACTTGCCCATGGTCGCGAACAGCTTCGAGAGATCGCGCAGCAGGCTTTCGGTCAGTTCGAACATCTCGGCGGAGTAGATATCGAGCGCCGGGCGATGCATCGCCTGCAGCACCTGATCAGGCATCGTGGTGGGCCCGGGGATGGCCAGAAATTCCCGGCCCGCGCGAACGGTCATCGTCCTGTTCCTTTTGGGTAAAGCTACGCAAATCATGCGTCTGAGGGGTCAAGGGTGAAGGATATGCCATCGCGGCCGCGATTGCGAGCCGGACGAAGCAATCCAGCGTTTCCAAAAGCGCGGGACACAGCCTTATTTGTCGATGGTCTCGACCACCGCACGCCAGATCTGGTCCTTGAACTGGGTCGCGGCGGGGCTTGGAATCTGCTCGACGGTGCCGTCGTTCTTGCGGCAGGCCTCGACCAGCCGCATCACCCAGATTTCACCGTCAGTGTAATAGAGGTCGCCGCCGCCATTATGCCCGGCGAAGGTCGGGCCGATGCCGGTGACCTGATATTTCGCGGTGACCATGCCGGCGGATTCGAGGTCGGTCGCGAGCAGCGCGCGTTCGGCGTCGAGGTCGGCCGCGATATGATGGGTGACCGCGCCGGTGTAGTGGCTGACACCAACACTGCGGTCGAGCGTCGCTGCGCCGAGCCACACCGGGCGCTTCTCCTCGCCCTGGTCGAGCACCCGCCAGAAACGGACATGGTTGCGGCGATCCGCGCTCGATCCGACCGGCCGTTCGAAGGCGAGGTCCTCGCGGCGGCCGAGATAGAACAGGTTGCTCACCGGCGCCGCCTTGTAGGGACGGTCGAGCAGCACGCTGCCGACGATTTCGATCGAGGATTTCAGCGTGACCGGATCGGCCGGGAACCAGCCGGCCTCGTGCATCGCGCAGACCACGTCCTTGGTGTCGCCGATCAGCCCGACATTCATCGGGTCGCCGGGAATGCCCTGCGCGGTGCGGGTCACCATCGGCAGATTGGCGAGGCCCTTCTGGTGCTCGTAATGCGTCCACAGCGCCGGCAGCACCAGATAGGCCGCGATCAGATAGGTGGCCAGGACGAACAGCAGCAGCTGCAGATAGCGCACGCGTTTGCGTCGGCGCGCCGCAGGCGGGTTGATTTCGACGTCAGTCACGGCACGCTTCCGGATCAGTGCGCGGCGCGCCTTAGCGCCGCGTCTCACGGCAGCCGGCGGCTTCGGCTTCCTCGACCGAGCAGAACCAGCGCGTGCCCTTGCTGATCTTCATCTCGATCTTGGCGTACCAGCGGCTGGTCGGCTGGTGAAAGATGCATTCGCCGGAGCGGTTGACGTTGCCCTTGATGGTGCAGTCGGGCGAGGGCGCCACCGGGCCGGAGGCCGAGGCGAGCAGGATCGAGTGTGCACTCTCCGGCACTTTCACGGTGCCGAGCACGGTGGTCTTCTTGTTGCGCACGCGCCAGTCCCACGGCGCGATGAATGCGCCCTGCCACATCCCGGCCTTGGCCTCGCGCGCCGCCTTCTCGTCCGGCTCGTAGTCATGCGAGATGCGGGTGTAGGCCAGCGCCCAGCCATTGCTGACCATCCATTTCTGGATGTCCTCGCCGTCGACCTCGCAGCGCGCGATGGTGCGGCCGCGGCGATCGACCGAACGGGCGTGGCAGGTCCAGCTCTTGTTGCCGGCATGCTTGATCAGCTCGTCGCGCGCGGCGACGCCGCAGGTCCAGCGCTCACCCTTGGTGTTGAGGCAGAGCTGGTCAGTCGACGGCGCGTCGATCCCGCCGAGCCGGACCTTGACGTTGCCGATCATGAGCTGGTCGCCGTCGCGGATCTTCGGCACGCCGGTGATGTCGGCGGCGACACCCAGCGTCGGCAGCGACAGCAGCAGGCCAGCAGTGAGCAGCGTCTTGAGCATCGGCGTTTCCGGCCAGTCTTTCGTTCAGCGTTCAGGACCCAAAGGATCGGCGAGGATTGTGCGGGCAATTGGGCAACCCTGCCAGTGGTGTCGTGTTTCCGCCAGTTTCAACTTCGCGTCATCCCGCTCCGCGATGTCATCCTCCCCTGGAGGGGGAGGATCGGTTCGCATGAAGCGTAGCGCAATGCGAACCGAGGTGGGGTGACAGTCTCTCCGCAGAAACGGTGCCCGTGTAGAAGGATCCTATCCTACGCCGCTACACCGCAACCATCCGCTTCCTGGCCAGCGCAAGGGCCATCAGCACGAAGGCCGACGTCACCTCGGGCCCGCCGACCAGGATCCGCGTCGGCGTCTTCATCTTATTCCATTCATAGGCCCTGTAGGGCCCCTTGCGGCCGCCTTCGCCGAGGCCTTGCACGATGCAGTGCAGCGCGGGCGTGAAGGTCGAGACCTCGGCGCCAAGATGCGCCAGCGCCATCAGCGCAAGCGCCGCGTCGAACGGGTTCATCTCATGCGCGATCAGCTCGCCCTGGACATAGCCGAGCACGCGGGTGCGGATCAGTGCGAACACATTGCCGGGATCGATGACGCGCTGCGCCGCCAGCGGCAGCGCGATGAAGGCGGCGTAGCAGCGGCCGAAATAGGCCGAATAGAGTTCCGGCAGATAATAGACGTGCGAACGCGGATTCCTGAACGCGCCGCTTTCGACCAGATTCTTCTGGAAGGCGATGATGCGATGCACCGTCTCGAGCCGCTGCGGCGTCTCGATGATCCGCCAGCGGGCGAGGTTGCGGAACGAGACCTCGAGGATGTCGAGGTTCAGCGTCGGATCGAGGTCGTTGCCATAAGGCCGCTCGCCGGCGAGATTGTCGATCCAGGTGACGACGCCGCCCTCGTAATCGATGTTGTCGTTGAGCGGCACGGTGACGCGCGGCTCGTTGGCGCCTGCGCGGACCTGGTAGCCGCGGTAGAAATCCAGCAGCGGCTGCTGCAGGATCGGATCGTCGGAGCCGGCTTGCGTCGCGGCCGAGAACGCGCACGCCGTGGTGTCGCAGTCGGGCACGTAGACGCCGAAGCCGAGGTCCTGCTTGATCTGGGCGAAGAAGCGCGAGAAACGCGGATGCCGCCCCGGCGCCAGCGCAGTGATCACCTTCACGATCGAGCCGTCATGCGACGGCACTTCCTCGGCGCTGGTCTTCAGGCAGAACTCCACCATCTCGGCGACCGCGCGCCGCGCCGCGCCCGCCTCATCCGGTGACGCCAGCCCGGTCTCGACAAAGCCGAGCAGCGCCTCGGTGAAGAACGCGTCGTAATAGGCCGAGCGGTGGCGGATCTGCACCGGCTCCCACATCGGCTCGGCGATGCCGCGCCATGGCGGGTTGATCAGCGCGCGCGCCGGCGAATGCGCGATGAAGACCCGCGCCAGGCTGAACAGCAAGGTCGAGTTCTTGTAGCCGCGCGCGTTCAGCCCGGTCAGCGCCATCAGCATCTCGCGCCCGCTGATGTCGGCATCGCCGATCAGGTTGAACGCGGCATAGGTCGGGATGAAGCCGCATCTGCCGAACGAACGCAGCAGATGCGCGCCGGTCAAGCGGATCACGCGGTCGATCTCGGCCATCGCCGGCGGGTGGCCAGGCGGGGTCGCGGCCGGCGGGGCCGGGTGGCGCACGCCGATGCCGTCCATCAGGTCGGCGACCGGGGCGCCGATCGCGGCCCAGTCCGGCGCCGCGGCGTCGCGCGCCTCGGTCAACGCGGCGCGCAGGCCGGCCAGGCGGTTGGGGTCGTTGAGGGCGGGCAGGCCGGTGCGGCGGAGCAGCGCGCGCAGCGGCGGATTGCCGAGCGCGGTCCGGTAGAACTTCCCCAGATGGGCATCGCCGCCGCGATAGGCCTGCAGCACGGGGTCGCAGACGTCGTAGAGCGACGGGCCGTCCTTCTTGGCGGTCAGCGCCCGGCACACGGCGCCAGCGATCTCGTGAAGGCTCATGAATCCCTTTCTCAAGGAACCGGTTAACGCCGCCGTCCCCGGCGGTGTTTCCTCCGGTCCTCCCCCAAACTCGCAAGCCTTTGGAAAGCTACATGAATCCGTACAGAATACAAATGTGACCGAAGTCACGTAACGGGATCTTAACGGCGTCAATGGCCTGTGCCGGGCGGCAGCATGCTGCAAACCGGGTTGCTCCGGCGGTCCAGCCGGGTTAAGGGAGTGTTTGTTGCGGCGCCGCAAATTGAGCTGAATTCAACGGCACACACACCTCAACCCCATTAAACCTGATCGTCACTGACGCGACTAACTGGCGCGATTTCGCTCGAACGCCATCGGGATAGAGATTGGGACTAGAACGTTATGAACCTTAGGCAGCTTCATATTTCCCGTCGCACCATCGCCGTCTGCGTGGCGGTGGCCGGCACGGTGTCGCTGGCGATTGGCGCCCACGCCGCGCTCAACAAGCGGACACCGGATGTTGCCAAGGAGACGGTCGCAGGCGCCGTCGTCGGGCAGACCGGCAGCATTGCGGGCGGCTCCTCCCGCCTCGCGCTGATCATCGGGAACGGCCATTATCCGGACGCCGCGGCGCCTTTGGCCCAGCCGATCAACGATGCCCGCACTTTGTCGTCGGCGCTGCGTCGCGAAGGCTTTGACGTCGACGTGGTCGAGGACGCCACCAAGGACGACATGTTCCGCGCGGTCGAGCGCATGAAGGCCAAGATCCGCCCCGACACCGTCGTGATGCTGTTCTTCGGCGGCTACGGCGTGCAGGTCGGCCGCGAGAGCTACATGATCCCGGTCGATGCCACGATTTGGAAGGAGGCCGACGTCAAGCGCACCGGCGTCAGCGTCGAGTCCGTGCTCGATGCGATGAAGGAGCGTGGTGCGAAAGCCAAGCTCGTCGTGCTCGATGCCTCGCGCCGCAATCCCTATGAGCGCCGCTTCCGTGCCTTCTCGCATGGCCTCGCCCCGATCAGCCCGCCGGAGAACACGATCGTGCTGACCTCGGCGACGCCGGGCAAGGTCGCCGACGACTCTTCAGCGCCCAACAGCGTCTTGATCTCCGAGCTCATCAACAACCTCAACGCCCAGGCCGGCGCCGAGACCGCCTTCAACAAGACCCGCGTCGCGATCTCCCGCGCCAGCGAAGGCGAGCAGGTGCCGAGCGTGTCGTCGTCGCTGCTGGAAGACATCAAGCTCGGCGGCTGAGCCAAGCTCTATCCCCACGTCGTCCCGGCGAAAGCCGGGACCCAACCACAGGGCCGCGTTGTTGAAGCGCGCTGTGGCCCCAGCTCTTCAAGACAATTCGCATTCGTGGTTATGGGTTCCGGGTCGCGCTTCGCTTGCCCGGGACGACACTGTAAGTGTGGCGGCGCCTACTTCGCCTTACTTCGCGTCCGCGCTCGCCCCCACCGGCCGCACCGGATCGCCCTCGCGCAGCAGCGCGCCGGCGCGGGCGACGACGATGTCGCCTTCCTGGATGCCGTCGCGGATCTCGACCTGGCCGGCCGACATCAATCCGGTTTCCACCCGCCGCGTCTCGACGCGGCCGCCGCGCACCACCTGCACCACGGTGCCGGCGGTGGAATAGAGGATCGCGGTCAACGGCACCGCGACGCCGCAGCTCTGCCCGGTCTTGATCTGCGCGCGGCCGGACGAATTCACCAGCAGCCGCTTGTTCGAGGTGATGCCGACGAACACCTGGCCGAGCTGGCTGTTCGGCTCGATGGTCGGCGCGATCGTCCGCACCTTGCCGTCCATCTCGCCGGCGCCGATGATCTTCAGCCGCGCGGTCTGCTCGGTCTTCAGCTTGGCGATATCGCGGGTCGGCACCATGCCGACCAGGTCGTATTCGTTTCTGGCGATGATCGAGAACAGTGCATCCTTGCCCGAGGCCTGCGCGCCGACGATCGCCGTTGAGGCCGAGATGGTGCCCGCCACCGGCGCCGTGAGGTTGATCGCGTTGGTGCCGTCGGTCAGCCGCGCCAGCACCTGGCCCGCGGTGACGGTGTCGCCGGGATCGGCCTTCACCTCCGCCACCTTCAGCCCGAACCGATCGGGCCGGATCTGCTGCTCGTCGCGCGGCAGCACGATGCCCGACACCTCGACGATATTGCCGAAGCAGAATTTCGAGGCCTTCAGCACCGTCACCGCCGCGCCCTTCGGCACCGCGTCGGCCTCGCCCGCCGCACGCGCGGGAGAGCCGGCGAGCAGAAGCAGCGTGACGACAATCGACGGTCCGTAGGATGGGTAGAACCAACGGGTCCGCGCAACGCGCGGCCCGATGATAAACTCCGCGAAACCCATCAATCGCTCGAGCCTCAAACTCATCTGCAGACTATTCCCAAAATGAGGGCCTCCTGAATACCAGAGGCGGCCTCGCCGAGCCAGCCGGCTGCGCCGCGTCGGCAGCCGCCTCGGTCGGTCCGGCGCCAACGGCGAGCTCAAGCTTCGCCAGCTCCTCGGCGCGCCAGATGTGCCGCAGGATCTCCGGATTGACCCGCTCGGCATGCGTCACCGGCAGCATGTGGCCGGCCGCCGGCAGATGCCGCATCTCGGCGCCATCAATGATCGCGGCGAGTTTTGCGACAATGCGCTGCGTCACATAGGGCGACAGCCCGCCCGACACCAGCAGCGTCGGCACCCGCAAGGCACGCGCGGCCGCCGCCACGCCGTCGAGATCGAGCGCGGCGTTGAAATCGTAAGGCAGCTTGTTGGCCTGCTCGATCATCCGCAGCCGCCCGCTCGGCGAGAACTGCTCGCGCGGCCCGGAGCCGGCCCAGAACGCGGTGAACGCCTCGACCGCCTCCAGCGCCGCGCCGTCGAAAATATCCTGCGACACCACCTGCGCGATCCGCGCGAAGCGATCGTACAGCCGCACGTCGGCGGTCCCGTCGCGCAGCAACGTGGGCAACACAGGCTCGATCAATGTCAGGCTGCGGATGCGCAGCGCATGAGGCGATGCCGTCGCCAGCCGAAACGCGATCGCCCCGCCATAGGAATGCCCGACCAGGTGGATCGGCCCCTCGGCCTTGGCGAGCCAGGGCTCGAGCCGCGCGATCTCGCCATCCAGCGTCCGCGGCCAGTCGCGCCCGCAGGCGGCGACGCCATAGCCGGAAATATCCGGCGTCATGAACGGCGTGCCACTGAGCGCGCCCGCAAGCTTCGTCCATTGCCGTCCCGACCCCAGCGAGCAGTGCAACGCCACCACCGACGCCGCCGCGTGCGTCCCGTCCAATCCTGTCATCAAACCCGTTCCTCGCGTGTTCTTGTTCTCACGCACGCGCAGTTCCGCGCGCCCGTCATGACGCGAGCGAGGTGGGGGAGGGGTTATTCCTGGAAACGAAGGCAGAGGTCGCGATCGTGATTACGGGGACAACCAGATTCACTGGATGGTGATTTCGCGGGAATTCGCGGAAATGCAAGCAATGTCGCAACAGTTGCTATCCTAGCTGCTTACATTATTCTGAATATCAGAGCCGCCCCCGACATCCCAACTCGGCGCCCGGCCTTCCCTGCGCCCTCTCACGATCAATGAGGGTGAGTTGATCGCATCCCTCGAGCGCGACATGCCGCGAGATCGCGAACGTATATCCCCTCCGCTGTTTGACAATGTTGATCGGCACCTAATGCGATTCGGTCATGCTGCCGCTCGTCATGTGGAGGAAGCCCTATCGCGCCGTCTCGAAGCACGATGGCCACCAGCCCGTGCATCCTTCGAGGCTCGCTGCGCTCGCGCCTCCAGCGACAAAGGCGAAGCCTTTGCGCGGGGATGACGGTATTGAGACTTTCATTGCGAGGAGCGATAACGACGAAGCAATTCATCGTTCCGTGTGCGAGGTGGGATCGATTGCTTCGCTTCGCTCGCAATGACGGCAGTCATTGCAGCAGCAACATCGCAGCGTCAGCGCACGATGCGCTTCACACGCGCCTTCTTCTTGGCGGCGGGTTGTGCCGGCGCCAGCTCGGCTTCGGCCGCAGCCTTGGCTTCGCGGGCTTCGCGCAGCGCCCGCAGCCGCTCCATGTTCTTGCGGATCGCGGCTCCGTCGCGCTCGACCTCGGCGATGGCGCGCGCGCCTTCCTCGGCCGCCAGGCGCTGGCGGTCGGCCCTGGCGAGGCTCGCGGGCGATGGCGTGGGCTTCCTGGCGGTCATCGGCATTCTCTCCAAGGCATCATCCCGCTGCGAACGCTTCGCGTCTGTTGCACGGAACGGCGCGATGCAGCGTGCTTTGGGATCACGCGCAGCAAGACATGCTAAAACCCGCCCAATCCGGGTGGATCGAGCGGGCAGCAACGTCATCCCAGTACATCCGTGGAATGACGAACCGGCATGTTCGCAACAAACGCGGAACGCGTTTGCGCGGAAATCATGCCAAAGCAAAAAGCTCAGACGATCTGAAGATTCTCGGCGCTGGTCTTGCCGCGCATCTTGTCGGTCTTCAGCTCGAACGAGACCTTCTGGCCTTCAGCCAGGCCGGTCAGGCCGGCACGCTCTACTGCGCTGATGTGAACGAACACATCCTTGCTGCCATCGCTCGGCTCGATGAAACCAAAACCCTTCTGGCCGTTGAACCACTTCACTGTACCTGTCGCCATCTTCTCTTCTCCAAAATGCGCGTTTGCGCGTGTGTTGCGCAGAATCGCGCGCCATCCATTCAACTGACGATGTCTTTGGAGGAGGGCCGTTCTGACCATTCAACAAGGCGCAACGGCTAATCGAATGCCAGGTACTATACACACTTTCCGCGCGAATGCAAGGTTCCGACGGTAGTGGGTTCCCGCTCGGAAATGAGGCCGGCGGGCCCGTCATTGCTTCGCTCTTCGCAACGACGAGTGGAGAAAGCGTCGCCTACTCCGCTGCCGCTTCCGCTGACGGCTCGCCCTTCCAGCGCAAAATCTCCGCGGCGAGGATCGGGTGATTGAAACCCTTCAGCACGAGGTCGTCGATGGCGCGACCCTCGACATGGGGCTCGACCATGCCGTAGACGCGGCGGCTCACCACGATCTGGTTGGCCTTGGCCTCGCCGCACAGGCGGGAGGCGAGGTTGGTGACGCTGCCGATCGCGGCGTATTCCAGCCGCTGCTCGAAGCCGACCTGGCCGAGCGTGGCATAGCCGAGCGCGATCCCCATGCCGAAGCCGAGACTGTGGCCGCGGTTGCGCCACTTCTCGGTCAGTGCGCCGATGGTGTCGCGCATCTCGACCGCCATCTTCACGGCGCGCAGCGTGTGGTCCGCGAGTTGGATCGGCGCGTTGAACAGGATCATCACGCCGTCGCCGGCATAGCGGTCGAGCGTGCCCTCGTACTTGAAGATCAGCTTGCCGAGCGCGGCGTGATATTCGCGCAGCACGTTCATCGCCTCTTCCGGCTCGGTCGCCTCGGTGAAGGCGGTGAAGCCGCGCAGGTCGCAGAACACGACGGTGACCTCGCGCCGGTGGCTATCGAGCAGCCCCTCATGGCCGTCGGAGGATGCGATCAGCTGCGCCACCTGCGGCGCCAGGAAACGCTCGAGCTTGCGGATGCGTTCGATCTCCGTGAGCTGGGTCTCGACGCGCGCCTCCAGCGACTTGTTCCAGTCGGTGAGCTCTTCGGTCTGCTGCTGCAATCTGTCGGCCTGCTCGCGCACGGTGGCGTTGGCCTGCTCCAGCGCGTGGCTCTTCTGGTCCACCTCGGTGAACAGCCGCGCATTGCGCATCGCCAGCACCGCCTGGTGCGCAAAAGTCTTCATCAGGCCGATCAGGCTCGCGGGGAAATCGCCGGGCGCCTTGCGCAGCACCACCAGCGAACCGAGCACGCCCTGCTGGTCGACCAGCGGTACGACAAGCACGGAGTGGAAGCCGGCGCCGACCACGACATCGCGCAGGGGATGATCGGCACTGGATTCTTGCTTTAACGCGTTTTCTTCACGCGAACCGGTATCCGCTTCGCTCGAAAACGCTCTCGTGGCGAGATCGGGAAACGCCAGCGGCTCGCCCTTCGTCGCGGCCTCGGCGAGCGGGCTGTTCGCGGCGTCGATCGCGCGGTGATGGCCCTCGGCCTCGGCGTCGATGCCGATCGATTGCGTCAGGTTGAAGCTGCGGCTCGTCGCGTCATAGCCATAGATCAGCACGGCGTCGGCATGGGTGATCTCGAGCGCGCGGGCGGCGACTGTCGGCAGCACGGCGTTGAGGTCGAGCGAGGACGCCACCGCGCGGCCGACCTCCTCCAGCACCTTCAGCTCGTTGATCGATTGCGCGAGATCCCGCGTGCGCTCCTTCACCTTGCCTTCGAGGCCGGAATAGGTCTCGGCAAGCTGCGAGGCCATGCTGTTGAATTGCCCGGCGAGCTCCTCCAGCTCATCCGCGGTCTTCACCTCGATGCGGTGGCCGAAGTCGCCGGCCCCGAGCCGCCGCGCGCCGGTGCGAAGGGCCGTGATCGGCACCAGCATGCGCCGCGCCAGAATCGTGCCGGCGATGATCGCGACCACGAGGCCGAGCGCGATCAAGAGCGCGATGCGCACCAGCTGGTCGCGGATCGGCGAGAGCGCCTGCGCGGTGGGCTGCTCGACAAAAACGTGCCAGCCGAGGTCCGGCGCTGATGTTGCAGTCGTCAGCACCGCGTTGCCGTCGACATCCTTGCCGGAGGCGATCCGTCTGCCGCTCGGCGACAGCACTGCCGCGACCTGCGGCAGCGCGGCAAGGTCCTTGCCGACCTCGGGGCCCTTCGACGAGCTCGCCAGCACGCGGCCCTTGGCGTCGACGAGATAGGCATAGGCCGTGCGGCCGACCTGGGAATCGCCGAAATAGTCGTTAAGGAAACGCAGGTCGATCTCGGCCACCGTGACGCCGGCGTTGAAGCCGGAATGCTGCTCGCCGATCGACATATAGGGCCGCTCGTCGCGAAAATACGCCGGCGCGTAGGCGGTGCCGCGCTCGATCGCCTCGGTGAAGCGGAGGTCGCGGGAGAAGTCGGCGTTGGAATTCAGCGTGTAGGTCTGGCGCGACAGCCGCAGCACCTCGCGGCCCTGGCCGTTGATCAGGGTGAGCTGGTTCACCGCCGGCACCTGGCCGAGCAGCTGGGCATAGTCGGCGCGCCGCAGCTCGACCGTGTTGGAGGAGGCGCGGGTCACCCAGGAGATCTGGCGCTCGAGATCGGAGATCGATTGCTCGATGCGTTTGGCGGTGGCGTCCGCCTTCTCGCTCATCGCGTCGGTCAGCGTGCTCCTGATGCCGCGATAGCTGATCCAGGTCTCGAGCGCGCCGTTGACCGCGAGCACGAACACGACGAGGCCGACCAGCGCGAGGACGTATTTGGCGAACAGGCCGCCGCGCAGGAACCAGTTCTTGCCCTTGTCCGGTGCCCCGTTCATCCAGCCTCGTCCGTTCCCCTCCAATCAGTCGGGTGCGCCACTGTATCGCTGCTGTTTAGCACGGATCGGCCGGGCAAGGCGGGGCCTCCCGTCGCATGGTTAGCCCTGCATTCCGGCGGGGGATATCCGGGAATATTTCAGCGGTTGAACAGCTGTCGCAGCACGTCGTTCATCGCGGGATTGTCCTGCTGCTCGGCGGTGTCGGCCGGCGGAGGGGCGGGCGGTGGCGCGGCGGCCGGCGGCGCGTCCGGGGTGGGCTGGGCCAGGCTGCGGCTCGGGCGGGAGGCGTTGCCTTGATTGAGGGTGGAGAGGCCCTGCTGCAGCAGGTTCCCGATGGTGTCGCCGAGCTGCCCGCCGAGCGGGTTGGTCTGGCCGGCGGCCGCGCCGCCAGGCGCCTGGCCCGTGCCGGGCTGCGCGCCGGTTCCGCCGCCCTGCACGCCGTTGAGGAGGTTGCTGAGCCCGTTCAGGCCTTGGCTCAACCCCTGGCCGTCCGCGCCGAACAGGCCCTTGCCCATCTCCTTGAGCTTGGCATAGGCGGCCTCTGGATTATCGAGGATGCCCTGCATCTCCGGATAGATCCGCGGGGACACCCAGGGCCCCTCGATCATCACGGGGATGCCGAGGCCGACCGGATTGCCGGTGCGGCCCTGGCCCTCTGTGGTCATCACGAGCTGCGGCTCGACGCGGAACCCGATCTGGCGGGTGTTGAGATCGACGGTGCCGACCCCGCCCATCTTCACCAGCGGGCCGATCAGATTAAGGTCGGTGGTCACGGCCTGGCCCTTGTCGAGCTTGAACGAGGCCGAGAGCTGGCTGAGATCGGTCGACAGTGCCTCACTCTGCTGCCAGCCCGACAAGGTGCTGGTCGTGAGGTTGCGGATCATCTGCGCGACGTTGAGGCCGAGGATCTTGCCGTCCTGGAATACGACGAAGGCGGTGCCGCCGAGATTGCCGACGATCGCGCGCGCACTGCTGCCCTGCGAGGTCAGCGCGATCTTCGCCTGCATCTTGCCGTCAAGCTTGTCGAATCCGGCGAGGCTCTTCAGCACCGGCTGCGCGCGCACGCCGGCGAGATCGAGCCGCAGCGCATAGGTTGGGTTCGAAGCTCGCACGTCGATCGTGACGTCGCCATTGGCGGTGCCCTCATAGGCGCCGAGATTGGCGAGCCGGGCCTTCAGCACGCCGCTGTCAACAGATGCATCGATCGACGCCTGCACGAAGCGGCCGTCGCCGATCACGAGCTCCGCCGCCGAGATGCGCGCCTGCGCGTCGACATAGTTGAGCCCGCCAAGGTCGATCGATGCGTTGCTCCAGCTGTTGGTGCCCAATGGCTGCGCCGCATCGGGCTGGCCCGGCCGCAGCGCCATCGTCATGCGCTGGAAGTCGAGATCGAGCTTCACCAGCGGCTTGTTGCTGGCGAAGTCGACCGAGGCCCAGCCGGTGAAGCCGCCATCGCCGAGCGTGCCGGATACGCCGTTGAACATCACCACCGTGCCGTTCAGGCGCACTTCCGCATTCGCCTTGATCGCAGCGGGCAACAGGCCAGGTGCGTCGATGTTGAACTCGGCCGGCACGTTCTGGCGTTCCAGCGGCGCCTGTGGCGCGGTCGCGCGGATCTCGAACTTCAGCGGCTTGTCACTGGCGCTCGCACTCCCCGTGACGACGATCTTGCGGTCGTTGCCGATGGTCGCATCGGCATTGAGCGTCTCGATCCGGTTCTCGACCCGATCGCGCACATTGGAGAACACGATGGTGCCGCCGCTGACGCTGACATGCCGGATCGTGAGGCCGCCGTTGTCGGACGCGGAAGACTTCGCCGGCGGATGATGGTCGCGGGTGCGCTCGCGCTGCAGCGGCAGATTGATCACCGGCTTGACGATCGCGAGGTCGGTGATGTCGGGCTGGCCCGACCACAGGCTCGACAGCGTCATCTCGGCTTCGACCCGATCAGCCGCGAACCGGTTGTTGGCCTCGCGCTCCCGCGGGTCCTGGAGCACGACGCCGCGCAGCGTCAGATTGACGGTCGGCCAGAGACTAACTTTGGCGCCGCCATTGATGGTGAGCGTGTAGCCGGTCTCCCGCTCCACCCGCTCGGTGATGGCCGAAATGAGGAACGAGGACGGGATCCCGATCGCGGCCACCAGCGCGATGATCACGATCACGGCAGCGATGGCGGCCCCGGCGAATTTTGGTGCTCTCATGTCGATATTCCAGGCCGGGCAGACAGGGTTCCGCCGCAGAAAGGCACGGCCGAACGCACGAGATTATCCCGCAAACGGGACCTCGCTCCAACGGTTGGAAAAATAATCCGTTACCAGCATGAACTTATGTGACCTCTCACACACTCTTATGAGGGTGATTGTTGCTAACCGGGCGTCGGGGGACCGCTCGGATCGATTTGGAAGGCAATACAATGAGCAAACAGGCCGAATTTGCGGTCATTCTGAAAATGAACCCGATGTTCGCCGATCTCGGTGCGGACGAATTGGCGCGGCTTGCGGGCCTTTGCCACACCCAGCAGCTCGCTGCCGGCGAGGTGCTGTTCCAGAAAGGCGATCCCGGCGACGCCCTGTTTGGGGTCCGCCGCGGCCAGATGCGCATCGAAACCGGTGCCTCCGACGGCAGCCGGCTCACGCTGAACTTCATGGGATCCGGCGACCTGTTCGGCGAAGTCGCCGTCCTCGACGGTCAGGAGCGCACCGCGGATGCGACCGCGGGGGAGCCCACCGAATTGTTCGTCCTGCGGCGGGAGGATTTCCTGGGCTTCCTCGAGCGCGAGCCGAAGGTCGCGGTCCGCCTGATCGAATTGCTGTGCCAGCGCATCCGCTGGCAGAGCGAGCGGATGGAAGAATCCGTGCTGCAACCGTTGCCGGTCCGCCTCGCACGCCGGCTGTGCGCGCTGGCCGAGGATTTCGGTTCCGAGGTGCACATCTCGCAGGAACAGCTCGGCATCTTCGTCGGCGCGGCGCGCGAGAGCGTCAACCGGCAACTGCAGACCTGGCGCAAGGACGGCATCGTCGACCTGCAGCGCGGCCGGATCATGCTGCACAACATGACCAAGCTGACGGCGGTCGCACGCAACGACTAAACGGTTGCATGCAACGCGCGCGCGAGGATCGCGTCCTCTCGCGCGCCTTGCTTGCGAATGTTGACGCACTCCTGCCTAAAAGACTTGCTTGCATGACGAGGCCGGTCTCGCTTTCATCGGCCGCCGGTCCTTGGGGTGACACCCAGCCTTGCTGGCCTCACGCCATCCACCTGCAAACCCCTGCGGTCTCTTTCCCGTTGACCGCAGGGGTTTTGCGTTCCGCTCGTGCGCGACGCGAGCGCGTCTACCTCATCACCACTTCGGGATCGGCCCAGCGCAGATACTGGCGCGGCGCGGCGCCGAGCTCGCGCTTGAACATCGCGGCAAACGCGCTCGGGCTGTCATAGCCGACGTCGAGCGCGACGCAGGTGACGGCTTCGCCGGCGCCGAGCCGGGCCAGCGCTTCGAGCAGCCGCACCCGCTGGCGCCAGGCCGCAAAGCTCTGTCCAGTCTCGCGCCGGAACAGACGCGTCAAGGTCCGCCGGCTGAGCTGGATGCGATCGGCCCATTGGTCGAGCGTGAGATCGGAACTCGGATCGACCAGCACCGCTTCGCAGATCGCGGCAAGCCGCGGATCGGGCGGCACCTGCACATGCAGCGACACTTCGGGCATCCTGCCGATCTCATCGAGCAGGAAATCGACCAGCCGGCCGTCGCGCCCTTCCGGGTCGTAACGCGTCGGCATATGCACCGCTTCTTCCATGAGCGCTTCGACCAATGCGGAGACCCTGATCAGGCGGCAGGTTGCCGGCGCATTCCGCACGCGATCCGGCGTGACATAGATGGTCTGGATCTCGACTTCACCCCATGCACGCGATTGGTGCGCGACGCCGGCTGGAATCCACAGGCCGTGGCCGGGCGGCACGACGAAATGGCCGCGCTCGGTCATCATCGAGGTCACGCCTGCGGTCTGCAGGATGAACTGATCGCGTCGGTGCGCGTGTCGCGCGCTCGTGCTTTCGTTCGGATAAGAGGCCGCCATCGCCGCGAGCGGCCGTTCGACCTGTTGCAGTTGTCCGGCATAATGCGCGGCAGCTACGGGACCGGATTGCTTGCGGCACACGCGCAGGCCAGCGGTGTCATTTCGTCGCGCTGCGACTTTCAAGTGTCGTGAGCTCCTGATCGATCGTCGTTTTCGCAGGGTGCTCATGCATCTTCCGGGCCAGTTGGCCCGATCGCGATGGTTGTTGTCCCCAATCAGGTAGCGCGGGATACGGCGTTTGGCAACAATGCCTCACCCCGCGACATTCGCCGAAATCGAATGCCTGACGCGCGGCGACGGAGAGGTCCGATGAACAGACGCGAATTCACCAAGGCGATGCTGGCCTGCGGTGCAGCCATCCCGTTCGGCATCACGCGGGCGGCGGGCCAGACCCGCGGTGGAACGCTCAACACCATCATCCAGCCGGAGCCGCCGGTTCTGGTGACGGCGCTGAACCAGCAGCAACCGACCCTGACGCTTGGCGGCAAAATCTATGAAGGCCTGCTGAAATACGGCGCCGACCTCAAGCCGATGCCCGGCATGGCGCAGTCCTGGGAGGTCTCGCCGGACGGCCTGACCTACACATTCAAGCTGTTTCCCGGCATCACCTTCCACGACGGCAAGCCGATGACCTCGGAGGACGTGGTCTTCAGCTGCATGAAGCTGCTGGTGGAGACGCATCCGCGCGCGCGGCAGAACTTCGCCCGCGTGGCGTCGGCTGAAGCGCCCGATCCGCTCACCGTCGTGTTCAAGCTGAAGCAGCCGTTCGCGCCGTTCATCGGCTGCTTCGACTGCACGTCCGCGCCGATCGTGCCCAAGCACATCTACGACGGCACCGACTATCGCAAGAACCCGGAGAACGACAAGGCGATCGGCACCGGCCCCTTCAAGCTGAAGGAATGGGTGCGCGGCTCGCATGTTCACCTGGTCCGCCATGACGGTTACTATCTGAAGGACGAGCCTTATCTCGACGAGATCGTCTACCGCGTGATCCCGGATGCGGCGTCGCGTGCGCTCGCGCTCGAGAACGGCACGGTGCAACTCGTGCAATGGTCCGACGTCGAATTCTATGACGTGCAGCGCTTCAAGGCGCAGAAGAACCTCGAATTCACCACCAAGGGCTACGAGTATTTCGCACCGCATCAGTGGCTCGAAATGAACAACCGCATCGCGCCGATGAACGACAAGCGGTTCCGGCAGGCGGTGATGCACCTGATCGATCGCGAGGCGTTCAGCAAGCGCGTCTATTTCGGCAACGCCAAGATTGCGACCGGCCCGATCTCGTCGAAGACGCGGTTCTACGATCCGAACGTGAAGCGCTACGAGTTCTCGGTGGACAAGGCCAAGGCGCTGCTCGACGACATGGGGCTGAAGCCTGGCGCCAACGGCAAGCGGGCCGAGATCAAGTACATCGTGCCGCCCTATGGCGAGTCCTATCAGCGCGCCGGCGAGTTCTTCCGGCAGAGCTTTGCACGCGTCGGCATCGACCTCGTGCTGGTCGGCACCGACATGGCCGGTTGGGCCGAGAAGGTCGGCAACTGGGATTACGAGATGACCCAGAACCTGCTCTACCAGCTCGGCGATCCCGCGCTCGGCGTCGCCCGCACCTATATTTCGTCGAACATCAAGAAGGGCATCCTGTTCTCGAACACGCAGGGGTACTCGAATCCCGAGGTCGACAGACTGTTCGACGAGGCCGCAATCACGCTCGATGAAGCCAAGCGCCAGGAGCTCTACAGCAAGGTGCAACAGATCCTGGTCGAGGATGTGCCGGTGGCCTGGACGCTCGAGATCGAATACCCGATCATCTACGACAAGGCGTTCAAGAACATCGTGACGACGGGCATCGGCTCGCACGAAACCTTCGGGTCGGTTTACAAATCGTGACGCCACTCGGGAGCGCAGCGGCGATCGGGCTCCAGGTGATCAGCCGCATCGCCCAGCTCGTCGCCGTGATCCTCGTCATCGCGACGTTCAACTTCGTGCTGGTGCGCGCTGCGCCCGGCGACCCGGCGCAGGTGATGGCCGGACAATCCGGCGCGTCCGATCCAAAGCTGCTCGACGATCTGCGCAAGGAGTACGGGCTTGACAAGCCGTATTTCGTCCAGCTCGTGAGCCAGCTCGGCCGCGTTGTCAGGCTCGATCTCGGCTATTCCTATCGTCAGCGCCGTCCGGTCGTCGATCTGATCCTCGAACGGCTTCCGGCGACGCTGCTGCTGACGGTCACGGCGTTCTGTCTCGCGCTCCTGATCGGCACCGCGCTCGGCGCGCTGGCGGGGCTCGCGGCCGGCAGCGTGCTCGATACGGTGTTCACCGTGCTCTCGCTCGTGCTCTATGCGACGCCGGTGTTCTGGCTCGGCCTGATGCTGGTGCTGGTGTTCTCGGTGACGCTCGGCTGGCTGCCGCCGTTCGGCTACGAGACCATCAACGTCCAGCTCTCGCCGATCGAGCACGCGCTCGACATCATGAAGCACATGATCATGCCGGTGACTTCGCTGGCAGCGATCTACCTCGCAATCTACGCGCGGCTGATGCGATCCTCGATCATCGAGGTCGCCCAGCAGGACTTCATCAAGACGGCGCGCGCCAAGGGCCTGTCCGGCACGCGGATCGTCGTCGGTCACATGCTGCGCAATGCGCTGGTGCCGGTCGTCACCGTCGCCGGTATGCAGGCCGGCGCGCTGGTCGGCGGCGCCGTGGTGATCGAGACAGTGTTTGCCTGGCCCGGCCTTGGCCGCCTGACCTTCGAGGCCCTGCTGCAGCGCGACTATCCGGTCCTGCTCGGCATCTTCCTGATCCTCTCGATCGTCGTGATCGCGCTCAACCTTTTGACCGACCTGGTCTACCGGCTGATCGATCCGCGCATGACCGCGGGAGCGGCGTGATGGAGACGGTGCGCGCCTTCCTGCGTCATCCCAGCGGCATGATCGGGCTTGTCTTGCTGCTCCTCGTCGTGGTCGTCGCGATCACCGCGCCGATCGTGTTTCCGGTCTCGCCCTGGGAGATGGTCGGCGCGCCGTTCACGCCGCCCGGCGAGGACGGGCTGTGGCTCGGCGGCGATACGCTCGGCCGCGATGTCGCGGCCGGCGTCGCCTACGGTGCGCGCGTCTCGCTGCTGATCGGCATCGCATCGGCGCTTGCGGCGATGGCGATCGGCGTCGTGGTCGGCGCGATCTCGGGCTATTTCGGCGGCAAGGTCGATCTGGTGCTGATGCGGATGACGGAATTGTTCCAGACCATTCCGGCCTTCGTGCTCGCCATCCTGCTGGTTGCGACCTTCAATCCGTCGCTGCTCACGATCATCCTGACCATCGGGGCGGTGAGCTGGCCGCCGCTGGCGCGGCTGACTCGCGCGGAGTTCTTGCGCCTGCGGCATCGTGAGTTCGTCGAGGCGGCGCTGTGCCAGGGCGAGCGCACCTGGCGCATCGTGCTCGGCCATATCCTGCCGAATGCGATCTCGCCGATCCTGGTCGTGACGTCGCTGACGGTGGCGACCGCGATCCTGCTGGAAAGCGCGCTGTCCTTCATGGGGCTCGGCGATCCCAATTTGATGTCGTGGGGCTTCATGATCGGCGCGGGGCGCACCGTGATCCGCAATGCGTGGTGGATGAGCGTGTTTCCCGGGCTTGCCATCCTCGTCACCGTGCTGGCGATCAACCTGTTCGGCGAGGGTCTGTCCGATGTTCTCAACCCACGGGTCTCGAGGCGCCGGTCATGAGCGAAACCATGCAGGCCAGCGCGCCGGTTCTTGCCGTCGATCGCCTCTCGATCGCGCTTCCCCAGGGCGGCGACCGGCCCTTTGCGGTCGAGAATGTCTCCTTTGAGATCAAGCCGAACGAGGTGGTTTGCCTGGTCGGCGAATCCGGCTCCGGCAAGTCGATGATCGCCCATGCGGTGCTGCAGCTGTTGCCGCGGGGCGTCGACATCGTGTCCGGCACCGTCACGGTCGCCGGGCAGGATCCGTCCAAGCTCGACAGCCGCGGGCTACGGAATTTGCGCGGCGGCAATGCCGCGATGATCTTTCAGGAGCCATTGTCCTCGCTCAATCCGCTCAAACGCGTCGGCAAGCAGATCGAGGAGATGATCCTGGCGCACCAGCGGCCCACACCGTCGATGGCGGAGGTCCGCGAGCGGGTGCAGACGCTGCTGACGCAGGTCGGGCTGCCGAACCCAGAGCTGCTGGAGAAGAGCTATCCGTTCGAGCTGTCCGGCGGCCAGCGCCAGCGCGTGATGATCGCGATGGCGATGGCCAACCGGCCCGCGCTGCTGATCGCGGACGAGCCGACCACCGCGCTCGATGTCACGACCCAGCGCCAGATCCTGCGCCTGATCGATGATCTCCGGCGCGAGCGCGGCATGGGCGTGTTGCTGATCACCCATGATTTCGGCGTCGTCGCCGATGTCGCCGACCGCGTTGTGGTGCTGCGCCACGGCAAGGTGGTCGAGCACGGCACCGTCAGCGAGGTGCTGCGCAATCCGCAAGCTGCCTACACGCGCGAACTGATCGACGCGGTCCCGAAGGCGCGGCTCGCCGACATCCATGACACGATCGTGCGACCGGAGCCGCTACTGGACGTCGTCGGCCTGCAAAAGACCTTTCGGGTCAAGCGCGGCTGGCTGCAGCCGCCGCGCGAGGTGGTCGCCGCGGACGGCATCTCGCTGACGCTGCACGAGGGCGAGACGCTTGCCGTCGTCGGCGAATCCGGCTCCGGCAAGTCGACGCTCGGACGCATGATCCTGCGGCTGACCGAGCCGGATGCCGGCGCCATCCGCTTCGGCGGCGCCGACCTTCGGCAGCTGCGCGGCGAGGCGCTCCGCCAGGCACGGCGGCAGCTTCAGATCGTGTTCCAGGATCCGTTTGCCAGTCTCGATCCACGCCAGAAGGTCGGCGATGCCATCGCGCGCGGCCCGATGGCCTACGGCACATCGCGTACCGACGCGATGGCGCAGGCGAGGAAGCTGTTGGTCCGGGTCGGCCTGTCCGAGACCGCCGCGGATCGCTATCCGCACGAATTCTCCGGCGGCCAGCGGCAGCGGATCTGCATCGCGCGGGCGCTCGCGCTGAAGCCGCGGGTCTTGATCGCCGACGAGGCGGTGTCGGCGCTCGACGTTTCGGTGCAGGCCCAGGTGCTGGCACTGCTCGCCGAGCTGCGCCAGGAAATGCGGCTTGCGATGATCTTCATCACCCATGATTTGCGGATCGCCGCCGAGATCGCCGACCGCGTCATTGTCCTGCAGAAGGGGCGTATCGTCGAGGAGGGCACCACGGCCGAGGTCTTCACCGCGCCGCGTCAGGCCTATACCCGCGATCTGCTCGATGCGATTCCCGGCCGCGATTTCTTCGACCAGCCGGGCTTTGCGGCCGCGGACGGCGCACGCCAGACGGCGAGGATCGATTCCGGCATCGACGCGGTATAAACTAACAACAAAGGGAGGTTCGCTATGGGTCACGAGGGCGCAGGCGGCAAGCCGCCGGTCAAGTCGCAGGAGGATCTTCGCGCGCATTTCGGGCAATTGAGCCCGCTCGCCGAGAAGAAGGTGCTCAATCATCTCGACAAGTTCTGCCGCGACTTCATCGCGCTGTCGCCGTTTCTGGTCATCGCCTCCAGCGACGGCAAGGGCCATGCCGACGCCAGTCCGCGCGGCGATGCGCCGGGCTTCGTCTCGGTGCTCGACGACAAGACGCTGCTGATTCCGGATCGGCGCGGCAACAACCGGGTCGATACGTTCGGCAATATCCTGGCCTCACCCGGGGTCGGGTTGATCTTCATGGTGCCGGGCATCAACGAGACCCTGCGGATCAACGGGCGAGCCGAGATTTCGCAGGAGCCGGATCTTTTGACGCCGCTGACGGTGCAGAACGTCACGCCGATCATCGGCATGAAGGTGCATGTCGATGAGACCTATTTCCATTGCGGCAAGGCGCTGATGCGCTCAAAGCTCTGGAACCCGGCCGCGCAGGTCGAGCGCCACAGTTTTCCGACGCTGGGCCGGATCATCGCCGAGCAGACCGCGGCGGTCGAGGTCGAGGTCGCTGAGAAGACGATGGAAGAGGCCTATCGCACCAGGCTCTACTGACGGCCGAGCTGGGCTGACGTGATTTGCTTCAGGAGCGCCGTATCGCCGAATTCGACGAGTTCGGCGATCTTGCCATTTTCGAACCTGAAGAGATCGACGACCTTCGTGGTGACGGTCAGATCCCTCGGAATAAAGCGGACCGTGATGGTCGAATGCACGGCAGCGCGATCGCCGTCGACGAGGAAGCTCGTGATCTTGCGATCGATGAACTCAAAGGCCTTGATGAACTCCTCCAGCGCCTGCCTGACGTTGGCGTGCCCCTCAAAGGCCCCCGTCAAATGAAGGGCCTCCTTGTCACCGACCAGTTCGAAACTGGCATGGGGAGCAAATGCGTCCATCAACGAATTAATGTGACCCTTGCCGCGAGCGTCGTAGGCCTGGGTGACCAAGCGATGTATTGCGTCCCGATCTGCCATAGGGAGCCCCTCTCTTCGGTGTGAAAGGCAGGCAATCTACCACATCGCGAACACGATAGGATCGACAACTTTTGGAAGGTCTGCCTCGGTTCATTCTGCGGCAGGCGAGATGACGCTTGGCGGGCCGGGCGGCCGCTTGGTCTGGTCGGTCTGGCGCTCGCTCGGGGTCAGCTCGTGGTCGGCATGCGAGACCACGAGCCGCTTGCCGAAGCGCCAGATCAAGCCGCCGATATCGTCCATCACCATGAACATCGCCGGCACGAACACCAGCGACAGCACGGTCGAGAAGATCAGGCCGCCGATCACCGCGAGCGCCATCGGCGAGCGGAATTCACCGCCGGCGCCGAACGCCAGCGCTGACGGCATCATGCCGGCGGCCATCGCGATCGTGGTCATCACGATCGGGCGGGCGCGCTTCATGCCGGCGTCGATCATGGCTTCCTCGCGTGCCTTGCCGTCGCGGATCGCCTCCACCGCGAATTCCACCAGCATGATGGCGTTCTTGGTGACGATGCCCATCAGCATCAGGATGCCGATCCACACCGGCGTCGTGAGCTGCTTACCGGTCAAAAGCAGCGCGCCGATCGCGCCGCCGATCGAGAGCGGCAGCGAAAACAGGATGGTGATGGGTTGCAGGAAGGTGCCGAACAGCAGCACCAGCACGGCGTAGACCATCATCAGGCCGGCGGTGATCGCGGTGGCGAAGCCGTCGGACAGTTCGGCGAGGCTCTCGGCGTCGCCGGACGGGCTGACTTTCACGCCCTTCGGCAGGCTCTTCATGACCGGGAGGTCGTAGATCAGCTTGGTGGCGTCGCCGAGCGCGGCATTGCCGACGAGGTCGGCGGCGACGGTGGCCTGCCGCTCGCGGTCGTAGCGGTTGATGCTGGTCGGGCCCTGGTCGAGCTGGATGTCGGCGACGACGGAGAGCGGCACGCCGCCGCGTTCGCCGCGCTGGCCGAGCGGCACGCGCAGTTGCTCCAGCATCTGCAGGTCGCTGCGCGCATTGTCCTCGAGCTGGACCCGGATCGGCACCTGGCGGTCGCCGGCGTCGAACTTCGCCAGCGCCGGACCGACGTCGCCGATGGTGGCGACGCGGATGGTCTGCGACAGGCTTTCGGTCGAGACGCCGAGCCGCGCCGCGAGCTCGGCGCGCGGACGGATGCGCAGCTCGGGCCGGTCGAGCGCGGTCTCCGAGATCACGTTGGCGATGATCGGAATCCGCTTCATCTGCGTCGCCAGTTCGCTGGCGACGTTGTTGACGATGTTGCTGTCGGTGCCGGTGACGACCAGCGAGATGGCGCGCAGGCCGTTCTCGTCGAGGAACCAGAACCTGATATCGGGGACGTTATCGAGCTCCTTGCCGATCGACAGCTCCAGCTCGCGCTGGGTGATCCTGCGATCCGCCTTCGGCGTGTAGTTGATGATCAGCGCGGCGCGGCGCACTTCCTGGATGCCCGGCGGAACGCGGCCGCCGTCTACGAACACGCTGCGCACCTCGGGCCGCTTGCGCAGGCGCGCCACGATCTCCTCGGTGACTTTCTCGGTATAGGCAAGCTGCGAGCCGGGCGGCAGCTCCATCGCGAGCAGCGAGCGCGCGGTGTCCTGCGCGGGCAGGAAGCCCTGCGGCAGCAGCGTGATGCTCCAGATCGATGCGGCGAACACCGCAAAGCCGATCAGCACGGTGATGTAATGGTGCTTCACCGACCAGGTGACGAGGCCGTGATAGCTGCGCAGGATGCGGCCGGGCGGCGGGTCGTCGTGGTCATGATGCTTGAGGAAATAGGCGGCCAGCATTGGCGTCACGAAGCGCGCGGCAAGCAGCGAGAAGAACACTTGCACCGACACCGTAATGCCGAACTGCTTGAAGAATTGCCCGGCGATCCCGGACATGAAGCTCGCCGGCGCGAAGATCGCGATGATGGTGAGCGAGATCGCGATCACCGCGAGGCCAATCTCGTCGGCGGCTTCAAGCGCGGCCCGGTAGGGCGTCTTGCCCATCCGCATGTGGCGGACGATGTTCTCGATCTCGACGATGGCGTCGTCGACCAGAATGCCGGTCGACAGCGTGATGGCGAGGAAGGAGACGAGGTTGAGCGAGAAGCCGAGCAGGTCCATCGCCCAGAATGCCGGGAAGATCGACAGCGGCAGCGAGACGGCGGCGATGATGGTGGCGCGCATGTCGCGCAGGAACAGCAGCACGATGATGACGGCGAGGATCGCGCCCTCGAACAGGGTCGAGATCGCGGCCTCGTAATTGCCCTTGGTGAACTCGACCGAGGTGTCGATCAGCTTGAGGTCGACGTCTGGATAGGCAACCTTCAGGGCGTCGATCCGCTTCTGCACCGCGGCCGCGACGACGACGTCGCTGGCGCCCTTGGAGCGCTTGATGCCGAGTGCAACCACCGGCTCGCCGTTGAAGCGGGCGAAGGTGCGCCGGTCGGCGATGGTGTCGGTGACGGTGCCGAGATCGTCGAGCCGGATCTCGCCGCCGCCGAACAGCGGAATCATGGTGCCGGCGAGCTCGTTCAGCGTCTTGGCGCCGGCGAGCGTGCGGATCGCCTGGTCGTTCTTGCCGATCTCGGCGCGGCCGCCGGCGACGTCGACATTGGTGCCGCGCAGGATCTGGCTGACATTGACCGCGGTGAGCCCCACCGCCTGCAGCTTGTCGGGATCGAGCGAGACCAGGATC
Source organism: Bradyrhizobium sp. USDA3010 (assembly GCF_056429065.1). Classification (NCBI taxonomy): domain Bacteria; kingdom Pseudomonadati; phylum Pseudomonadota; class Alphaproteobacteria; order Hyphomicrobiales; family Nitrobacteraceae; genus Bradyrhizobium; species Bradyrhizobium sp. USDA3010. Next base: position 155,305 of record NZ_JBWJZD010000014.1, on the reverse strand, counting down.
TCGCGCTCGACACCGCCGATGCGCTCGACCTGGGCGACGCCGCGCACACCCTGCAGCGCGCGCTTGACCACGTCGTCGACAAAGTAAGAGAGCTGCTCCGGCGTCTTGCCGGGCGAGATCGCGGCATAGGTCACGATCGGCAGGCCGATCACGTCGACGCGCTGGATCAAGGGCTCGGTGACGTTCTGCGGCAGGTTGGCGCGTACCCGCGTCACGGCGTCCTTGACGTCGTTGAGTGCGCGGTCGGTGTTGGTCTCCAGCGCGAACTGGATCGTGGTCACCGACAGGCCGTCGGTGATTGAGGACGAGATATGGCGCACGCCCTCGACGCCGGAGACGCCGTCCTCGATCGTCTTGGTGACCTGCGACTCAAGTTCCGAGGGCGCGGCGCCGAACTGCGACACCGCGACCGAGATCACCGGAATGTCGGCGCTCGGCAGCCGCGTCACGGCGAGCTTGGTGAAGGAGACCCAGCCCAGCACCAGCAGGATGATCGAGAAGACGATCGAGGGAAGCGGGTTCCGGATCGACCATGCCGAGATGTTCAAAGCCATTAGCGTGCCCGAATTAGCGTGATCGCGTGCGATCGAGTTCGTCGGCGAACATGGTCTTGATCTGGTCGCCGTCATGCAGCGAGGTGCCAGCATCGGCCACGACGATTTCGCCGACGTCGAGGCCTTCAAGGATTTCGGTCGAGGTGTCGGAGGTCAGCCCGACGCGCACCCTGCGGGTCTCGACCGTGTTGCCCTTCACGACCTGCAGGGTCAGGCGGTCGATCGCGGTGCGCGGCACGGCGACGCCGCAGGACCGCTTGGCGTCGATATTGGCGCGCGCGAACATGCCGACCTTCAGCGTCGGATTGTTGTTGATGGTGATGCGGATGTGCCCGAGCTGGGTGGTGCGGTCGATCTGCGGCGAGATCTGCCGGACCTTGCCGACGATGTCGGGCGCGTCGTCGCGGCTGATCCGGACATTGGCGCCGGGATTGAGCTTCAGGAGCTGAAAGCCCGGCACCTCGGCGTCGAGCTCGATCTCGTTGTTGACGGAGATCTTGAACATCGGCGGAGCCTGCGGCGAGGCCGGAGCGCCGGGCGCGGTGCGTACCTCGGTGACGAGGCCGGCGGCCGGCGCGCGCAGCACGATCGGCTTGGCATTGCCCTGCGCCGCCTGCTGCGGCTGCGGGGTCAGCCGCGCCAGTTCCTGGTTCTCGGTCACGGTGTCGCCCTCGCGGACCAGCACGTCGGTAACCTTGGAGCCGTCCTGGTCGACATTCACCTGCGCCTCGCGGCGCGGCACGATGAAGCCGGTGACACGGACCATGTCGGAGAAGCAGGCATTGGTCGACTTCGTCACCACGACCAGCGCCTGGCCCGGCGTCTCCTTCTCCTCAGGATGGGAGCGGTGCTCGAACGTGTAATAGGCGACAGCCAGTGCGAGGAAGACCACCGTGCCAAGCGCAGGCTTGAGGTATTGGGAAAAATTCATCGCCTGATCAATCCAGAACTTGGCGCGTATCGACAGTGATTGTCTTGGGCGCTCGTCGAAGTCTCATCTCGCCGTCGTATTGTGCGGGCATCGGAAAGGCCGGGGTCCGTTGTTCCGGATCATGCCCTGATGTCATGTGAGGCGAGGCACCTGTGGGCCGCTTTGGGCGTTCGCCCCCAAGCAAATGCGCCCCGCCGGGGTGCGGGACGCATTGTAACCTCAAAAAGGGGCCGCGCCACCGCCCATCACCTCTAGATCACTTGGACGCGGTATCCTTGTTTTCCACGTTCACGACCTGGACGCGCCGGTTGACGTCCGCCATCGGGTGGCTCGGGTCCTTCAGCTTGCTCTTGCCATAGCCGACGGTGACGAGATCGGTGCCGTTGATGCCATATTTGTCGACCAGATAGCGCTTGATGGCGTCGGCGCGACGCTCCGAGAGGCCCTGATTGTAGTCCTCGCCACCGGCGGCGTCGGTGTGGCCGGCGACCACGAAGGTCGAGCCCTTCAGGTCCTGATTGGTCAAGGCGCGGCCGAGCGCCTGCACCGACGGCAGCGACTTCGCGCTGATGTCGGCGGAGTTGTAGTCGAAGTTGATCTCGAGATCGATCTTCGGCTTGTCCTGGACGATGGTCGCGATCTCCTCGCGCTCGGCCGAGGACAGCGAGCGGGTGGCGCGGCCACGGACACTCTGCACGAATTTGGCCTGGTCGGCGTTCAGCCCGGGCGAGGTCTGCGGGCCGGCCGAGAGGCCGCGGGTCAGCGGCTTCTTCTCGGGCGTCAGCGCCTTGATGATCTGGTCCTCGGTGACATTGTCACCGGCACGGGCGGCCGCCATGCCGAACGACAGCACGGCGCCGACGGTCACGATTGAAAGCATCGCGGCCCTTGCCGACGGCTTGAACATTTCGGTCCCTCCTGCGCCGGCTGGCGCGGTTCCATGCAACTCTTTGGATTGATCGCGGGCATCGCTGCCCGCACGCACCCTCTGATTAGTCGCGCAATTTCACCCGTGGTTCGAGCCGCGGGTAGGCCTCGTTCATTTGTCACTGCACGCCGTAGTCGGCGAATTCCTTGACGATGTTCGGGTCCATCGCCTTGGCGTTGGCGATGTCGAGATCGCCTTCCGCGACCGCGCCGTTGCGCTTCTTGGCAAGGCCGCGCCCGTACAGCGACGAGGTCAGCCGCGGGTTGATCTTCAGCGCGGCGTCAAAATCGGCGATGGCGTTCTTGTTCTGCCCGCCCTTCAGGTTCATCAGCCCGCGGCTGTCGAGCGCATCGACGAAATTCGGGCGCAGCCGCAGCGCCTCGTTGCAGTCCTTCAGGGCCGCCTGCAGGTCGCCGATCACGGTGCGGACCCAGCAGCGGTTGTTATAGGCCTCGACATCCTTCGGGTTCAGCCGCAGCGAATTGGTGAAATCTTTCACCGCGAGGTCGTAGGCGCCCTTACTGGCAAAAACTTGGCCGCGGCGATACAGCGCAGCCGCGTCATCCGGGTTCTTGTCGAGCTTTTCGTTCAGGCCTTTGATCGTCGGATCATCGGCGAGCACCGGCGAATTGCTCGGAGCCGGCGTGGGCTGGATCACCACCGGCGGCGGAGGCGCAGGTGGCGGCAGCGCGATCTCGGGCGCTTTCGGCGGAGGCGAGGGTGCGGACGGTGCTGTCGCGACCGGTGGTTTCGGCGGCGCAGGTGGCGGCGTCGGGGCGGTTGCCGCGGGAGGCGCCGGTGTCGGCGTTGCGGCGGGCGGGGCGGGCGGCGCCGGTGGCGGCGAAACCGGCGGTGCCGTTGCCACCTCGGGCGACGGCGATGCGGCCGGCGCGGGCGCGGCGTTCGACGGTCCCGTTGCGCCGCCTGAAGTGGCTGCGCCGGCTGGACTGAACGAAAAATCCTCGGCCAGTGACGACGAGATCCACGGTACCTGTTCCTGCCGCGAGGCGCGGGTGACGCCGACGCGGGTGCGGTTCAGCGTTTCCTCCGCCATCAGGTCGGGGGTGCGGATCTCCTTCAGCAGTTCCCGCACGAACAGGCTGCGGTCGCTGCCATTGTCCGAGACCACGGACGACAGCGCGGCCGAATACATCACCAACGTCCCGTTGGGTGCGATCACCGGGGCGAGCCCCGCCGAGAAGCTGCGGAAGCGGCGCTCGAACGGGTTGCGCCGCGAGGCGTCGACCAGGGCGATCTTGACCCCGGCGCCGCGGCTGTTGATCTCGCCAAGCACGGTCTCGAGGCTGAAGCCGTCGCGGCGGACGTCGGCCTCGGCCCAGATCTGGGCATCGATCGGGATCATGTAGCTCTGCCGGTTCGACTGGATGCCGTAACCCGAGAAGAAGATCAGCACGATCGAGCCCGGCTTGATCTTGCCATAGAGCCGGTCGAAGGCACGGCGCATGCCATCGCCGGTCAGGTTCTCGCCGACCTCGACGGTGAAGCCATCCCGCTTGAGCTCGTCGGCGACGTCACGCGCGTCATTGACCGGCTCCTTCAGCGGTGCGTCGGCGTCGGGATATTTGGCGTTGCCGATGACCAGCGCGAAACGATCGCCGGCGGCGACGGACAGGGTGGGCGCCGCGATTGAAAAAATCAGCGTGGCGAGCAAGGCAAGGCGGATTTTCATAATCGCGGCAAATCCAGATCGCGGCATTGCAATGAAATGGCGCCGCTTTCGGCCTGCGCCCCGGGGACCTTACTCTAGCGAAAATCCATTATCAAACCACGGCCAAACCCCCGTCAACGGCTTGCTGCACCATCGCTAATCGCGGCGGCGATAACGAGGCCGCAGTGCAACAGCCGCGGTCATGGCGGCCATCGCCTCCGTGGCATGGTGCAGGTTCCTGCGACCGGATAGTGTGATTGCATTCACAGAGGCTGCGGCCGTCCTGTCATGGGCTCGTCGCACTCCGCGCGGTTTGACCTTTGCGCGAGGCGATGGCTTTGTGGTCGGGACGCCAAGCCAATCAAAACAAGTCCCGCCAACAAGAGCGAAACCGATGGGAAACGCCTACGAAATCTACGCCCTGCGCTATGCGACGATGTCGCCGCGCACGCCTCACCTCAACTTCCTGGTGCCCGATCCGCACGACACCACGGCGCAGGATCTCGATTATTTCGTCTGGCTGATCCGTGGCCACGGCCGCGACATCCTGGTCGACACCGGCTTCAACGCCGAGGAGGCCAAGGCGCGCGCCCGCAAGCTGACGCTCAATCCGGTCGACGCGCTGGCCGGCTTCGGCGTCAGCGCCGACAGCATTAAGGACGTCATCGTCACCCATCTGCACTATGACCACGCCGGCAATCTCGATCGCTTCCCGAATGCCAAATTCCATCTGCAGGAACGCGAAATGAGCTACGCGACCGGCCGCTGCATGTGCAACGGCATGCTGCGCCATCCGTTCTCCATTGAACATGTCACGCAGATGGTGCGCCATGTCTATGGCGAGCGCGTCACGTTCCATTCCGGTGACGGCGAGATCGCGCCCGGCGTCACCGTGCATCGCGTCGGCGGCCATTCCGATGGCTTGCAGGTGGTGCGGGTCGAGACTGCGCGCGGGCCGGTCGTGCTGGCGTCGGACGCCGCGCATTATTATGCGAACCTGCACAAGCGCAGCCCGTTCCCGATCGTCTACAATGTCGGCGACATGGCGCAGGGCTGGGAAACCGTCGAGCGGCTTGCCGGTCATCCCGACCGCTTCATCCCGGGCCACGATCCGATCGTCAGCGAGATCTATCCGCGCGCCAGCGACAAGGTCGATGCGTTCGCATTGCATCTGGCGCCATCGCGATCGTTCGCGAAATAGCCTCGCCGAGTTCGGCAAGGCGCATCCGCAACACGTCAAGAAACGTCAAAAAGAAGAAGCGATATGACTGAATACAAGACCCTCGGATTCATCGGCCTCGGCGTGATGGGTGAGCCGATTTGCCGCAACCTGGTCAGGAAGAGCGGCAAGCGCGTTATCGTGTTCGACCTGTCGACTGAGCCGCTGCAGCGTCTGCGCGCCGACGGCGCCGAGATTGCCGGCTCGGTCGCCGATGCCATCAAGCAGAGCGATGTGCTGTTCCTCTGCCTGCCGAGCGCCAGGCATGTGCGCGCGGTGTTCGAGGGCGACGGCATTCTGAAGAACATCAGAAGCGGCCAGGTCGTGGTCGATCTCGGCACCTCTTCGGTCAGCCAGACCCGCGACTTCGCCGGGCAATTGCAGGCCAGGGGTGCGGCCTGGGCCGACGCGCCGATCGCGCGCACCCGGCAGGCGGCGCAGGACGGCACGCTCAGCGTGATGGTCGGCGCGGTGCCCGCGCTCTATGCCGCGATCGAGCCCTTGATCCGCTGCTTTGCCACCGATGTCACCAATTGCGGCGATGTCGGCGCGGGGCAGGTGACCAAGATCCTCAACAACATGGTGCTGTTCGAAACCGTGAACGCGTTGGCTGAGGCCGTCGCGGTGGCGAAGCACAATGGCGTCGATCCAAAGCTCTTGCTGGAAACCCTGTCGAAGGGCTCGGCCGACAGCTTCGCGCTGCGCAACCACGGCATGAAGGCGATCGTGCCGGGCGTGTTTCCGGAGCGCGCGTTCTCAACCGAATATGCGCTGAAGGATCTCTACTACGCGCTGGAACTCGCCGCCGACGCCGGCATCAAGATTCGCGGCGCGGAGCTGATCGGCACGGTGCTGCAGGAGGCGATCGACAAGGGATCGAAGGACAATTATTTCCCTGTCATCGCGAAGCATATCGACAGGGCGTAGGTTTCGCGTCGCAGGAGCTACGTAGGGCGGATTAGCGTAGCGTAATCCGCCGTTCTTGCATCGTGAGCGGCGGATTACGCCTGCGGCTAATCCGCCCTACGCAGCTATGCTCGTGTTGTGCTGGGACGCCAGCCAACTCCGGCGTCGTCCTGGCGAAAGCCAGGACCCATAACCACAAATGTCGTTTGTTGTGCTTTGCAGGAACGACGAGTCCCGTTCACAACACCGGCCGCGGCGTATGGGTCCTGGCTTTCGCCAGGACGACGGCAGGGTTTAGTACACGTCCTTGGCGTCGGCTTCTTCGCTGGTCTGCACCAGCTCGAGGCTGGTCTCGACCTTGCCGAGCAGGCGGGCGAGATCGCGGCGTTCCTGCGCGGACAGGCAAGACAGGATCTCCTGCTCCTTGCGCAGCAGGCGCGGGATCAGCTCCTCATAAAGTACTTGGCCCTTCTTCGTCAGGCGCAGGCGGAATTCGCGGCGGTCGTCGGCGTTCTCGACGCGCTCGACGATCTCGCGCTCCATCAGCGCCGAGACCGCGCGGCTGATGGTGGATTTGTGCGTGCGGGTGCAATGCGCGATGTATTGCGCGCTGCAGGGATCGCTGCGGAAGCCCAGCGTCGCGAGCACGCGCCATTCCGGAATGTCGAGGCCGTAGCGCGCCTGATATTCGCTCGACAGCGCCGACGACACCTCGGCCGCCAGCCGGTTCAGGCGAAACGGCATGAAGTGGAAGAGATCGAGGCGCTTCTTGGTTGGCGCGACATTGTCGCGCGCGTCCGCTTCCACGGCGTTGCGCGGCCGGGCTGGAGGCTGGCTTGCAGAGATCCTGGCCAAAAATTCCTCCAATTTGAGTTGACGGCGAGCCCGACTGGGAGTTTAAGATAGTTGCAAGTGAGACTAATTTAGCAAGGTCGCGGCCGGCCCGCAAGGTCTCGGTCGCAAACCGGTCACACAAGCCGCAGCCCAAGCTACAAAAAAGGGCCGGCGGCGCCAGGGAACATCCAGGGTCACGCAATCAGGGTCACGCAATGGCACCAGCCAATACGGCACAGGCCAAAACCCAGTTCGGCTATCGCCGTCATCCCGACCAGGAGCGGTCGGGCGCCAACGTCGCGGAACATCCGGTGGTGGTGGTCGGCGCCGGGCCGGTGGGATTGTCGCTGTCGATCGATCTCGCGCAGCGTGGCCAGCGCGTGGTGCTGCTCGACGATGCCGACCGGATCGGCGAAGGCTCGCGCGCGATCTGCTTCTCGAAGCGCTCATTGGAGTTTTGGGATCGCCTCGGGGTCGGCGACCGCATGGTCGAGAAGGGCGTGGTGTGGAGCGTCGGTAGGATCTTCCACGGCGCCGCGCAGCTCTACCAGTTCAATTTGCTTCCCGAGGAAGGCCACAAGCGGCCCGCTTTCATCAACCTGCAGCAGTTCTATGCCGAGGCCTATCTGGTCGACCGGGTCGAGCAGCTGCCTGAAATCGATCTGCGCTGGCGCAACAAGGTGATCGCGCTGGAGAGCCGCAACGATGGCGTTGCGTTGACCATCGCGACCCCGGAAGGCGCGTACCAGGTGCACGCCTCCTTCGTCGTCGCCTGCGACGGCGCCCGGTCCTCGTTGCGGCAGATGGTCGGTGCGGACTTTGCGGGGCAGGTGTTCGAGGACCAGTTCCTGATCGCCGACGTCAAGATGACCGCCGCGTTCCCCACCGAGCGCTGGTTCTGGTTCGATCCGCCGTTCCATGCGGGACGCTCGGCGCTGCTGCACAAGCAGCCGGACGACATCTGGCGCATCGACCTGCAGCTCAATCCGGATGCCGATCCGGTGGCCGAGAAGCAGCCGGAGAATGTCCGGCCGCGGATCGAGCGCATGCTCGGGCATGACAAGTTCGAGTTCGAATGGATCTCGCTCTACAAGTTCCAGTGCCGCCGGATGGCCAGGTTCATCCATGGTCGCGTGATCTTTGCCGGCGATTCCGCGCACCAGGTCTCGCCGTTCGGTGCGCGCGGCGCCAATTCCGGGCTCGAGGATGCCGAGAATCTGGCGTGGAAGCTCGATCGCGTGTTGCGCCGGCTGTCGCCGGAAGGCCTGCTCGAGACCTATCACATCGAGCGCAGCGCGGCAGCGGACGAGAACATCCGCGAGTCCACCCGCTCGACCGATTTCATGGCGCCGGTGACCCGGCAGGAGGCGCGGCTGCGCCAGGCGGTGCTGTCGCTCGCCAAGGATACCGAGTTCGGCAAGCGCATGGTCAATGGCGGCCGGCTGTCGGTGCCGTCGGTTTACGACACGCCGCTGTCGAGCGGCGATCGCGACAGCTGGCGCGGCGGCCCGCGGCCGGGCGCCTCGATGCTGGACGCGCCGGTGATCGAGCAGGGCGGTTCCAGCTATCTGACCGACGTTTTCATCAGGCAGGGAACACGTTTCACGCTGCTGGAGTTTGGTAATGGCGCGGCTGCCGATGCGCCTGACGGCGTCGGCACCATCCGGATCGGTGGCGAGGGCGGGCTGGTCGACGCGCAAGGCCTTGCCGGCAAGCGCTACGATGCCGAGCCCGGCACCGCCTATCTGCTGCGGCCGGACGGCTATGTCGCGGCGCGCTTCCGCAACGTCACGCGGCCGGCACTCGATGCGGCGCTGGCGCGCGCAGCCGGCCTGAATTGAGGATTTTGCGATGGCGCTGTCGACCAGTTCGAACTTCGTCAGTCCCGATGACGCCTTCCGCGCCATCGTCGAGGCGCATCGCGGCCTCACCGAGGCGCAGAGCGCCGATCTCGATGCCGCGCTGGTGCTGGTGCTCGCCAACCACATCGGCGATCTCGACGTGCTGCGCGAGGCGATCGCGCTGGCGAAGCCGCGGACGCTGGACGCGAGCCAGCAGCAACAACAGCAACAACAATAGCACTGATCAAACGGACAGGATTGAACTGATGGCCAAAGGTTTCGCATCGACCACGGATCTCGCGGAGAAGAAAGTCACCTTCTCCGAGATCGGCACCGATCTCTACGCCTTCACTGCCGAGGGCGATCCTAACACCGCCGTCATCGTCGGCGACGACGGCTGCCTGGTGTTCGACGCGCAGGCAACGCCCGCGATGGCCAACAAGGTGATCGAGCGGGTCAAGACCGTCACCGACAAGCCGATCAAATATGTCGTGCTGTCGCATTATCACGCGGTGCGCGTGCTCGGTGCCTCCGCCTATCACGCGCAGGGTGTCGTCGCCTCGCAGGAGACCTATCGGCTGATCCAGGAGCGCGGCCAGCAGGACTGGGATTCCGAATATGGCCGCTTCCCGCGGCTGTTTCAGGACGCCGCGAGCATTCCCGGGCTGACCTGGCCGACGCTGACCTTCGAGGGCGAGATGTCGATCTATCTCGGCAAGCGCGAGGTGCGGCTGATGCAGCTCGGCGCCGGCCACACCTCGGGCGATATCGTCGCCTGGGTGCCGGACGCCGAGGTGATGTTCTCCGGCGATCTGATCGAGTATCACTCGGCATGCTATTGCGGCGATGCGTATCTGCGCGAATGGCCGATGACGCTGAACGAGATCCGCGCCTTCAATCCGAAGGCGATCGCGCCGGGCCGCGGCGATGCGCTGAAGGGCCTCGAGACCGGCCGCGATGCGATCGCGATGACCCGCGATTTCGTCACCACGCTCTACGGCGCCGCCGAATCCTCCGTCGCCAAGGGCCGCAGCCTGAAGGAATCCATGGCTGCGACGCGCGAGGTGATGGATCCGAAATTCTCTGACTTTGCGATCTACGAGCACTGCCTGCCGTTCAACGTTTCGCGCGCCTATGACGAAGCGTCCGGGATCGACGATCCCGTGATCTGGACCGACAAGCGCGACCAGGAAATGTGGGCCGCCCTGCAAGGAGGATCATGATGAACATCAATACCTCACCTGATCAGATCGTTCGCAGCTCGGGCCAAGTCACGCCGGGCTACATGTCCGGCTTCGGCAACAGCTTCGAGACCGAAGCGTTGCCCGGCGCGCTGCCGATGGGGCGGAACTCGCCGCAGCGTTGCGCCTATGGGCTCTATGCCGAACAGCTGTCGGGTTCGCCGTTCACGGCGCCGCGCGGCACCAATGAACGCTCCTGGCTCTACCGCATCCGCCCGTCGGTGCGGCATTCCGGCCGCTTCGCCAAGGCCGATGCCGGGCTGTGGCGCACCGCGCCGTGCCACGAATACGACATGCCGATCGCGCAGCTGCGCTGGGACCCAGCGCCGATCCCGAAGCAGGACATGACCTTCCTGCAGGGCGTGCAGACCATGACTACGGCCGGTGACGCGAATACCCAGGCCGGCATGGCGGCGCACATCTATCTCATCACCAAATCGATGGTCGATCAGCATTTCTACAATGCCGATGGCGAGATGATGTTCGTGCTGCAGCAGGGCAATCTTCGCCTCGTCACCGAGTTCGGCCGGATCGATGCCGAGCCGGGCGAGATCGTCGTGATCCCGCGCGGCGTCAAATTCCGCGTCGAGATTCGGAATGGCCCGGCGCGCGGCTATCTCTGCGAGAATTACGGCGGCGCCTTCACGCTGCCGGAGCGCGGCCCGATCGGCGCCAACTGCCTGGCCAATTCGCGCGACTTCCTGACGCCGGTCGCGAGCTATGAGGACAAGGACACTCCGACCGAGCTCTACGTGAAGTGGGGCGGCGCGCTGTTCAAGACCACGTTGCCGCATTCGCCGATCGACGTCGTCGCCTGGCACGGCAATTATGCGCCCTATAAGTACGACCTGCGCACCTTCTCGCCGGTCGGCGCGATCGCGTTCGATCATCCCGATCCGTCGATCTTCACGGTATTGACCTCGCCGTCGGAGACCGCCGGCACCGCGAACATCGACTTCGTGATCTTCCCGGAGCGATGGATGGTGGCCGACAACACCTTCCGTCCGCCGTGGTACCACATGAACATCATGTCGGAATTCATGGGGCTGATCTACGGCGTCTACGATGCCAAGCCGCAAGGCTTCGTGCCCGGCGGCATCAGCTTGCACAATTGCATGCTGCCACACGGCCCCGACCGCGAGGCCTTCGAGCATGCCAGCAACAGCGAGCTCAAGCCGGTGAAGCTGACCGGCACGATGGCCTTCATGTTCGAGACCCGCTTCCCGCAGCGAGTGACGCAGCATGCCGCGACGTCATCGACGCTGCAGGATGACTACTCGGATTGCTGGAAGGGGTTGGAGAAGAAGTTCGACCCGACCAAGCCGTAAGCATTCACCCTCCCCTGGAGGGGGAGGGTCGGTTCGCATGCAGCGAAGCGGAATGCGAAACGGGGTGGGGTGATCTCTCAACCGGGCGATGTGTTCGCGGATAGACCGTCACCCCACCCCGCCGCTCATTTCATTCGCGTCGACCCTCCCCCTCCAGGGGAGGGTCAAGAAGATCAGCTGTTGCACTTGATTGCACATCGGAACCCCCATGCCCCACCCCAACGATCCAAAGCTCCGCTCCTTCATCGACGTCGCGCCGACCTCGGACTTCCCGATCCAGAACCTGCCCTACGGCGTGTTCTCGTCGAAGGACGGCCTTGCGCCACGCGTTGGTGTCGCGATCGGCGACTACGTGCTCGACCTCTGGGAGCTCGAGCAGGATTCCCGGCTCGACGTCGGGCCGCTCGGCGTGTTCTCGCAGCCGTCGCTCAACGCCTTCATGGCGCTCGGGCCGAAGGTCTGGTCGGCGACGCGGGCGCGGATCAGCGAGCTGCTGCGCGCCGATCATCCCGAGCTGCGCGACAACAGGGAATTGCGGGCGCGGGCGCTGGTGCCGATGGCGGACGTCCGGCTGCATATGCCGTTCGCCGTCTCGGGCTATACCGATTTCTATTCGTCGAAGGAGCACGCCACCAATGTCGGCGTGATGTTCCGCGGCAAGGACAATGCGCTGCAGCCGAACTGGCTGCACATGCCGATCGGCTACAACGGCCGCGCCTCGACCGTGGTGGTAAGTGGCACCAAGGTACGGCGGCCGCGCGGGCAGCTGAAGCCGCCGACCGCGGAGGTGCCGAGCTTCGGCCCCTGCAAGCGGCTCGACTTCGAGCTCGAGATGGGCGCGGTGGTGGGGCAGGCCTCGCCGATGGGCGAGACGCTCACCGAGAAGCAGGCCGAGGAGATGATCTTCGGCTTCGTCATTCTCAACGACTGGAGCGCGCGCGACATCCAGCAATGGGAGTATGTGCCGCTCGGCCCGTTCCAGGCCAAGGCGTTCGCGACCTCGATCAGCCCGTGGGTGGTGACGCGCGAGGCGCTAGAGCCGTTCCGGATGCAGGGCCCGGCGCAGCAACCGGAGCCGCTGGCCTATCTCAAGCAGACCCGGCCGAACAATTACGACATGCAGCTCGACGTCGCGCTGCGCGCCGGTGCGATGAACGAAGCGAAGACGATCTGCAGCACCAACTTCAAATACATGTACTGGTCGTCGGTGCAGCAACTGGTGCACCACGCCTCCAGCGGCTGCGCGATGAATGTCGGCGATCTCTTAGGGTCCGGCACGATCTCCGGTCCCGAAAAGCATCAGCGCGGCAGCCTCCTGGAAATCAGCTGGAACGGCACCGAGCCGGTCGAGCTTGGCAGCGGCGTCACGCGCTCGTTCCTCGAAAATGGCGACTCGCTCGTCATGCGCGGCTGGTGCCAGGGCGACGGCTATCGCGTCGGCTTTGGCGAGGTCGAAGGCACGATCGTCGCGGCTGAGTGAGCCTCCTCTCCGTCATTGCGCGGAGCAAAGCGACGAAGCAATCCATCGCTCCGCTTGCGCGGAACTATGGATTGCCTCGCTTTGCTCGCAATGACGAGGGGAAGCTCAGCGTTCCTCGGGCCTGATATCCTTTAGGCGCGCCGTATGCGCCGCGCAGTCCTCGAGGCTGTATTTCAGATGCACCCGCTTGTCCGACGGCGGCTGGTTCACGGTGCAGACACCCGGCCGCCACGGCTTGGCGGGCCGGATCGGCCGCGGCGCGAAGCCGCCGCCGCAGTTCGGGCAGACATTGCCGAGCTTGGTTTCGGCGCAATCCGCACAGAACGTGCATTCATACGAGCAAATCCGGGCGTCGACAGCGCTCGGTGGCAGGTCCTTGTCGCAATATTCGCAGTTCGGTCGCAGCTGTAGCGCCATGGTCGTCTCTCTAACTGGATGTTGGTGGAACGATCGCAGGTCGTGCCACCGAAGCGAATGACGGAATTCCCTCGATTTGAGCCATCACGCCTGGAGCGATTTCAGCGGCAGCTTGGTGCTCTCCTTCAACCGGTCGAGCACGATCGATGAGCGCACATGCGCCACGCTCTGATGCGGCATCAGCACGTTGTTGACGATGTCGGACAGGCTCTTCAGGTCGCGCAGCATTACCTTCAGCACGTAATCGGCATCGCCCGTCAGCGCATAGGCCTCCTGGATGTCGTCAACGCGGTTGACCAGCTCGCGAAACCGCTTGGCATTGTCGGGCGAGTGGGTCGCGAGCGTGATCTGGATGAAGGCAATCAGGCCGAAGCCGAGCGCCTCGCCGGCGAGATCGGCGTGGTAGCCGGAAATCACCTTCTCCTCCTCCAGCCGCATCCGCCGCCGCGAGCATTGCGACGCCGAGAGCCCGACCAGGTCGGCGAGCTGCTGGTTGGTCAGCCGGCCGTCGTCCTGCAGCGCGGCGAGCATTTTGAGGTCGAAGGCATCGACGTCTGGCATGCGCAGATAGTCCATTTTATGCACGGATCGTGCGCGATTTTAGCAAATCAGGGGCCATTTTGCACGCACGTTGCGCGGCAGGTGACGGAAACTGATCCTCAGATAAATCAGGGAGTTGCCGCCATGGGACCGTTTCCGCACGATGCGCCACCGGCCGAAATCAGCACTGAGAACCCGATGGGCACCGACGGCTTCGAGTTCGTCGAATATGCCCACCCCAACCCCGGCGAGCTGCACGCTTTGTTCAAGCTGATGGGCTTTGTCGCGGTCGCCCGCCACACCACCAAGAAGATCACGGTCTATCGCCAGGGCGACATCAACTATCTCGTCAATGAGGAGCCGGGCAGTCACGGCTTCAACTTCGTCGCCGCGCACGGACCCTGCGCTCCGTCGATGGCGTTCCGCGTGGTCGACGCGAAGCACGCCTATGAGCGCGCGATTGCGCTCGGCGCGGAGCCGGCGGATGTGTCGTCCGCGGAGAAGACGCTCGATGTGCCCGCGATCAAGGGCATCGGCGGCAGCCTGCTGTATTTCGTCGACCGCTACGGCGCCAAGGGTTCGGCCTATGATGCCGAGTTCGAGTGGCTCGGAGAGAAGAATCCGCGTCCCGCAGGCTCGGGCCTGTATTACATCGATCATCTCACCCATAACGTCCATCGCGGCCGCATGGATGTCTGGACCGGCTTCTATGCCAAGCTGTTCAACTTCCGCCAGATCCGCTTCTTCGACATCGAGGGCCGCGCGTCCGGCCTGTTCTCGCGCGCGCTGACCAGCCCGGACGGCAAGATCCGGATTCCGATCAACGAGGATGCCGGCGATTCCGGGCAGATCGAGGAATATCTCAACATTTATCACGGCGAGGGCATCCAGCACATCGCCTGTGGCGCGCGCGACATCTATTCGACGGTCGAGACGCTGCGCGCGGACGGCCTGCCGTTCATGCCGTCGCCGCCCGACACCTATTTCGAGCGGATCGACGCCCGACTGCCGAAACATGGTGAGGACGTCGCGCGGCTAAAGACCAACGGCATCCTGATCGACGGCGAGGGCGTGGTCGCCGGCGGCCAGACCAAGGTGCTGCTGCAGATATTCTCGGCGAACGCGATCGGGCCGATCTTCTTCGAATTCATCCAGCGCAAGGGCGACGACGGTTTCGGCGAAGGCAACTTCAAGGCGCTGTTCGAATCGATCGAGGAAGACCAGATCCGCCGCGGTGTGCTGAAGGTCGATCACGCGGCTTGAGTAGCGCAAGGGGCGTTCCCTGGCGCAAGGTCAAAGCTGTCGTCCCGGCCTTCGCCGGGACGGCAGCGAGGCTATTTTCCCGCCTTCCACGCGTTCGTCACGTCGCCGATGCTGGCCAGCTCCGGTTCGCGGATCGCCGACGGCGTGCGCGAGAAGCGCGGCGCGGGCGCGGGCTGGGTGACGCCGTGGCGCTCGACGAACACCTGGCGTGCCGCCATGTGCGGATGCGTCGGGGCCTCTTCCATGGTCAGGATCGGCGCGAAGCAGATGTCGGTGCCTTCCATGATCTTGCACCAGTCCGCGCGCGACTTGCTCTTGAACACCTTGGTCAGCTTCTCCTTCAGCGCCGGCCAGGCCTTGCGGTCCATCTGGGCGTCGAAGTCGGCGTCGATCAGGTCGGCATGCTTGCGCAGCAGCGCGTAGAACTGCGGCTCGATCGAGCCGATCGAAATGAAGTTGCCGCAGGAGCATTCGTAGACGCCGTAGAAATGCGCGCCGCCGTCCAGGAAGTTCTGGTCGCGGCCGCCGCTCCAGCGGCCCTGCGCGCGCATGTCGTAGAACATCGACATCAGCGAGGCCGCGCCGTCGCACATCGCGGTGTCGACCACCTGGCCCTTGCCGGACTTCTGCGCTTCCAGCAGCGCTGCGAGCACGCCGACCACGAGATAGAGCGCGCCGCCGCCGAAATCGCCGACCAGATTGAGCGGCGGCACCGGCTTCTCCTTAGGTCCGATCGCAGCGAGTGCGCCGGTGATCGAGATGTAGTTGATGTCGTGGCCGGCGGCGTTCGCCAGCGGGCCTTCCTGGCCCCAGCCAGTCATGCGGCCGAAGACCAGCCTCGGATTGCGCGCCAGCACGACGTCCGGGCCGAGACCGAGACGCTCCATCACGCCGGGGCGGAAGCCTTCGATCAGCGCATCGGCATGGCTGAGCAGGTCGAGCACTTCAGCGATCGCCGCCTTGTTCTTGAGGTCGAGCTCGATGACCTTGCGGCCGCGGGTTGCCACCGCCTTCAAATTCTTCCCCGCGCCGACCCGATCGAGGGTGATGACCTCGGCGCCCATGTCGGCGAGCAGCATGCAGGCGAACGGGCCGGGGCCGATGCCGGCGAATTCGACGATGCGGAAGCCGGCGAGCGGGCCCGAAATGCGAGCGGCGGTTTGGGAAGCGGGTTTATCGAGCACGTTGTTATCCGTTCGTTGTGGGCGTTAAGCGGCTGAGGTGCTTGCGGCTGGCTTGGTGCCGAATGTCATGCGTTCTCCCAGCCGTCCGTGGGACGGTATTTTTAATTAGCTGATTAGCTAAATTGTCTCGCCGAACGCGCGATGTGGCAAGCGTCTTTTGCCCCGAAGCGGCGGTAAAGCGAGGCGCCGGTAAAACGCGAACGGCGCGCATCGCTGCGCGCCGCCGCTCGACTTGTGTCTAGGCGCTATCAGCCGGCGGCAGTCACCGCCCGCTGTCCCATCACCTTCACCAGGTTCGCGCGGTAGTCCGCCGAGCCGTGGATGTCGGCGAGCAGGCCGCTCGCCGCGATCGTGACGCTGTCGAGTGCCGAAGCCGCCCAGTTCGCCTTCAGCGCCTGCTCGATCGGCCCCACCCGCATGACGCCGCTTTGCGATGCACCGGTCGCGGTGACGCGGACGTCACCCGACTTGGTCTTGGCAACGAACACGCCAGTCAGGGCGAAGCGCGAGGCCGGGTTCGGAAACTTGGCATAACCCGCCTTGGCCGGGATCGGGAACGTGACCTGTGTGATGATCTCGCCATCCTCGAGTGCCGTCGTGAACAGGCCCTTGAAGAAGTCATCCGCCGCGATCGAGCGCTTGTTGGTCTTGATCGTCGCGCCGAGTGCCAGCACCGCCGCCGGATAGTCCGCCGCCGGGTCGTTGTTGGCGAGCGAGCCGCCGATCGTGCCGCGATAGCGCACGGCGGGGTCGCCGATCATCGACGCCAGATTGGCAAGTGCCGGGATTGCCTTCCTGACCGCATCGCTTTGCGCCACATCGTAATGCGGCGTCGCGGCCTTGATGGTGACGGTGTCGCCCAAAACCTCGATGCCGATCATCTCCTGCACCTTGGAAAGGTCGATCACGTCGGACGGGGCGGCGAGACGCTGCTTCATCACGGGGAGCAGGGTTTGTCCGCCGGCAAGGAATTTTGATTCCGTGCCCTTGGCAAACGTGGCTGCGGCGTCGGCGACCGAGGAAGCGCGGTGATAATTTGTCTCGTACATGGCTCTTCCTCCCTCAACCGTGAATGGCGTGCCAGACGCGATCGGGCGTCGCCGGCATTTCCAGCTTGTTGTTGCCGATGGCGTCCGTGATCGCGTTGATCACGGCAGCAGAGGCACCGATCGCGCCGGCTTCGCCGCAGCCCTTGACGCCGAGCGGGTTGCCCGGACACAGCGTCGTGGTGTGGGAGAGCTGGAACGACGGCAGGTCGTCGGCGCGCGGCATGGTGTAATCCATGAACGATGCGGTCACGAGCTGGCCGGTGCCGTCATAGACCGCGCCTTCCAGCAGCGCCTGGCCGATGCCCTGCGCCAGGCCGCCATGGACCTGGCCCTCGACAATCATCGGATTGATCAGCCGGCCGAAATCGTCCGCTGCCACGAAGTTGACAAAGGAGGTCTTGCCGGTGCCGGGATCGACCTCGAGCTCGCAGATATAGGCGCCGGCCGGGAAGGTGAAGTTGGTCGGGTCGTAGAACGCCGTCTCCTTCAGGCCGGGCTCCATGCCGTCTGGCAAATTGTGCGCGGTATAGGCGGCGAGCGCGACCATCGGCAGCGCGATCGACTTGTCGGTGCCGGTGACCTTGAACTCGCCGTTCTCGATCACGATGTCGCTCTCGGAAGCCTCGAGCGCATGCGCCGCGATCTTCTTGGCCTTGGCTTCCACCTTCTCCATCGCCTTTACGATCGCCGCACCACCGACCGCGATCGAGCGTGAGCCGTAGGTGCCCATGCCGAACTGCACCTTGTCGGTGTCGCCATGGACGATCGAGACCTGGCTGATCGGCACGCCGAGCCGCTCGGCGATGATCTGGCAGAACGTCGTCTCGTGGCCCTGGCCGTGGCTGTGCGAGCCGGTGAGCACCTCGATGGTGCCGACCGGATTGACGCGAATTTCCGCCGATTCCCACAGGCCGACGCCGGCCCCCAAGCTGCCGACCGCCTTCGACGGCGCGATGCCGCAGGCCTCGATGTAGCAGGAGACGCCGATGCCGCGCAGCTTGCCATCGGCTTTCGCCTTGGCCTTGCGGGCCGGGAAGCCGGCATAGTCGATCGCCTTCATCGCGGCATCGATCGAGGCGTGGAAGTCGCCGACATCATACGCCATGATCACAGGCGTCTGATACGGGAACTGGTTGATGAAGTTCTTCTTGCGGAGCTCGGTCGGGTCGACCTTCAGCTGCCGCGCCGCGGTCTCCATCATCCGCTCGAGCAGATAGCTCGCCTCGGGACGGCCCGCGCCCCGATAGGCGTCGACCGGCGTCGTGTTGGTGTAGACGCCGATCACCTCGGCATAGATCGCCGGGATCACATACTGGCCCGACAGCAGCGTCGCGTAGAGATAGGTCGGCACCGCCGAGGAGAACAGCGACATATAGGCGCCGAAATTGGCATGGGTCTTCACCCGCAGGCCAAGGATCTTGTTGTCCTTGTCGAACGCCATCTCCGCCTTCGAGACATGGTCGCGGCCATGCGCGTCGGTGAGGAAGGCTTCCGAACGGTCTCCGGTCCACTTCACCGGGCGACCCACCTTCTTCGAGGCCCACAGCGCTACCATCTCTTCCGGATAGATGTAGATCTTGGAGCCGAAGCCGCCGCCGACGTCGGGTGCGATCACGCGCAACTTGTGCTCGGGCGCGATGTTGTAGAACGCCGACAGCACGAGGCGGGCGACGTGCGGATTCTGCGAGGTCGTGTAGAGCGTGTAGTGCTCCTCGGCCTGGTCATAATGCGCGACCGCTGCGCGCGGCTCCATCGCGTTCGGCACCAGGCGGTTGTTGGTGAGGTCTAGCGTCACCACATTGGCGGCCTTGCTGAACGCATCCTTGACCGCGGCTTCATCACCGAGATGCCAGTCATAGACGATGTTGCCGGGGGCTTCCGGATGAAGTTGCGGCGCGCCCGATTTGATCGCGGCCTTGATGTCGGCCGCTGCGGGAAGCTCTTCGTAATCGACGACGACGGCTTCCGCCGCGTCCTTGGCCTGGTTCTTGGTCTCGGCGATCACGACCGCGACCGCCTGTCCGACGAAGCGCACGGTCTCCGGCGCCATCGCCGGCCACGCGCCCATTTTCATCGGCGAACCGTCCTTCGAGGTGATGGCCCAGCCGCAGATCAGATTGCCGACCTTGTCGTCGACGATCTGCTGTCCGGTCAGCACCGCGATCACGCCCGGCATCTTCATGGCCTCGGCGGAGTTGATGCCCTTGACCTTGGCGTGTGCATGCGGACTGCGGATGAAGTGAGCGTAGCTCATGCCCACCATTTTGACGTCGTCGACGTAACGTCCCTGGCCGGTAATGAACCGGCGATCTTCCTTGCGCACGACGCGTGCGCCAATTCCTTCAACACCCATGGTCTGGTCCTCCCGACGGAGATTCGATTTGCCGCCGTTTCCATCGAGACCGGCGGTGATGAGCTTGATCGTGTGTACTGCGTGGGCCGGCTATTCGGCGGCCTGCGCGACCTTCATGCGGCCGGCGGCATCGAGCACCGCCTTGACGATGTTGTGGTAGCCGGTGCAGCGGCAGATGTTGCCTTCGAGCTCGTGGCGCACCGTTTCCTCGTCGAGCTTGCCACCGTAGCGGTGCACGATATCGACCGCGGACATGATCATGCCGGGGGTGCAATAGCCGCACTGCAGGCCGTGATTGTCGCGGAACGCCGCCTGCATCGGGTGCAGCTCGTCGCCCTTGGCGAGGCCTTCGATCGTGGTGACGTTGGTGCCCGCCGCCTGGCCGGCCAGCATGGTGCAGGATTTGACCGCCCGCCCATCGACATGGACGACGCAGGCGCCGCACTGGCTGGTATCGCAGCCGACATGGGTGCCGGTGAGGTTGAGGTTTTCGCGCAAGAGATGCACGAGGAGGGTTCGGTCCTCGACGTCGACCGAGACCGCCTTGCCGTTTACCGTCAGTTTGACTGTAGACACGCGTTTCTCCCAATATCTTAGCTTCGTTATGGGCCCAGTAGACCACGCTTCATTTGGGCCGTAACCGCGATCAAAGTCGTAGTCGCGGCCCTGTCATGAAAGGCGCCGGGCAGTGGCTGCGATCCTAGCAGGCAGCCGTTCGAGGGGCAATTTGCAAGCTGCGTCTGGCGTGCTCCGGCGCGACGAAATCGCGCGGCAGCGCAACGGATTTTCCGCCGGCCGATATGGTTTGCGCCATGTCAAAACCGCCACGGCGATTGCTACTACCTTCCGCCTATAACGACAAAAAGGCTTAGCTGGCATTTTCATCGCACATAGCGACTGAAGATCGCTGGTTCACGAATTGGGTAGTGAGACGCGGCGCGCGATGCATCCATCGCGGCAACGAAACCATATTGGAGGAAGCCAATGAAGCTGAGGAGCGGGATTTTCTTTGCCGGCGTGTCGCTGGTTGCCATGGTGATGGCAGGTATTACTGCGTCGAAAGCGAATGATTCCGTCGCAAAGGCGGTGTCCGATCCGAACGGATGGGCGATCGCCGGCCACGATTACGGCAACACGCGCTTCAGCCCGCTGAAGCAGATCAATTCCGAGAACGCCGGCAAGCTGCAGCTCGTCTACTCGATGTCGCTGGCTTCGTTGCGCTCCAACGAGGCTTCGCCGGTCGTGATCGGCAAGAACCTCTATGTGTCGACCTCGTGGGGGCCGAAATACGTCTATGCGATCGACGCCGCGACCGGCGCACGCAAATGGACCTGGCAGCCCGACATTCCGGATGACGTGCTTCAATACGCCTGCTGCGACGTCAACAGCCGCGGCGTGTCCTACGCCGACGGCAAGATCCTGGTCGGCCGCCTCGACGGCAAGCTGACGGCGCTCGACGCCGAGACCGGCAAGGAGCTCTGGACCTCGACCGTGGTCGACTACAAGCAGGGCTCGGTCATCACCTCGCCGCCGCTGATCGTCCGCGACAAGGTGATCACCGGCTTCGGCGGCGGCGAATATGGCGTCCGCGGCTCGTTGCAGGCCTTCTCGCTCAAGGATGGCAAGCTGCTCTGGCAGACCTTCACGGTGCCGGCGCCGGGCGAGCCCGGCAGCGACACCTGGAAGGGAGACACCGGGCTGCATGGCGGCGGCGCCGCCTGGCTGGTCGGCTCCTACGATGCCAAGTCCGACACGGTCTACTGGGGTACCAGCAATCCGGGGCCGTGGAATACAGGCGTACGCTCCACCGGCGACGGCAATTTCGGCAAGCTGACCAACCTCTACACCGCCTCGACGCTGGCGATCGATCCCAACACCGGCAAGATCAAGTGGCACATCCAGGGCACGCCGGCCGACGCCTGGGATTATGACGGCGTCAACGAGCTCTTGCTCGCCGACCTCAAGATCAAGGGCGCCGAGACGCCTGTCCTGATGAAGGCGGATCGCAACGGCTTCTTCTTCGTGGCCAACCGCGAGACCGGCAAGGTGATCTCGGCCGAGAAGTACGTCTTCTCCAACTGGGCCAAGAAGTGGGACATCAACACCATGCGGGCGGAAGAGGATCCGGACAAGCGCCCCGGCCCCGGCCATCCCGCCAAGGACATCTGCCCGAACCTGATCGGCGGCAAGAACTGGCAGCCGATGTCGTTCAACCCGCAGACCGGCCTCGTCTACATTCCGAGCAACAATGTGTGCATGGACTGGTCGGTCTCTGACGTGAACTACAAGCGCGGCGTGTTCTATCTCGGCGCCGAATTCCCGACCAAGCCCGGTCCCGGCGGCTTCCTCGGCGAACTCGTGGCCTGGGATCCGATCGCCAACAAGAAGGTGTGGAGCATCAAGGAAGACCTGCCGTTCAACGGTGGCACGCTGACGACCGGCGGCAACCTGGTGTTTTCAGGCAATCTGCACGGCGACTTCCGCGCCATCGATGCCAAGAGCGGCAAGGTGCTGTGGAGCAAGAACCTCGGCAGCGGCATCGGTGCCGGTCCGGTGACCTATTCGGTCGACGGCAAGCAGTATGTCGCGATCGTGGTCGGGCGCACCGCCGCGCTGCCGGCCTTCCTCGGTGACATCGGTAAGAAGATGGTCGCCGCGGCGCCGGAAGGCGGCTCGCTGTTCGTGTTCGCCCTGCAATAACGATCGTCAAGGAGGCAGCATTGTCCGTGTCTTGCATCGCCCGAAACGAACTGCGCACCCCCTCGCGCAACACGCGGTTGGAACATGCAATCCGGACCGTGCTGCTCTCCGCCCTGCTTATGGTGCCGGCCCTGGCGGCCGGCGCCGACGAGACAAAACCGCCGCTGCGGCTCTGCGCCGACCCGACCAACCTGCCGTTCTCGAGCGACGACCCGGGCAAGCCCGGCCTCTATCTCGAGATCGGCCAGGCGGTGGCCCAGAAGCTCGGCCGCACGGTGAGCACCAACTGGTACAAGTCCTATTTCGGCAAGCGCACCGTGCGGGAGACGCTGCTCAGCAAGCAGTGCGACGCCATGGTCGGCCTGCCGCTGGTCGACGATTTCATGGGGCCGGCGGTGATCTTCTCCAAGCCGATCGCCCATGAAGGCTATGCGCTGGTCGGCGCCAGGGATCGCAAACTGGCCGGCATCGACGACCTCAAGGGATTGCGGGTTGCGGTGCAATATCAATCGACGCCGCAAAATCTATTGGCGCTGCGTGACGACATCCAGAAGGTCACCGTGCTCAGCCCGGAGGAGGGCATGGCGGCCCTCGAACAGGGCAAGGTCGACATCGCCTTCATCTGGGCGCCGGTGGCGGGCTGGCTCAACAAGACCAGCTACGGCGACAAGTACCAGATCGTCTCGACCGAGGGCGACGGCCTGCTCTGGGCGACCGCGGTCGGCTTCGCCAAGGCGTCCGGCGCGCTGCGCGATGAGGTCGACGCCGTGCTGCCGTCGCTGCAGCCGGAGATTTCCGCCCTGTTTGCCAAATATAGCGTGCCGAACGGCGCTCCGGTGAAGTTCGGCGAGGCTGACCGGGCGACGACGTCGTCCGCCGGAGCCAGCGAACCGGTCACGGTCGGGCAGGCGGCTTCGGCGGAGAAGCCGGTCCAGACCGCCGCAACCGCCGGGGATGCCAAAGGCGATGCCACGGCGGGGCGGGAGGTCTTCAACGGCACCTGCGCCCATTGCCACGGTCCGGACGCGGTGCAGGCCGAGCGAAAGATCGATCTCAGGTTGCTCAGGAAGCGCTATGCTGATGACATGGAGTCGACCTTCTGGAAGACGGTCCATGACGGGCGGCCAGCCAAGGGCATGCCGGCCTGGAAGGACGTCTTCAGCGACGACGAGCTCAGAAACGTATATGCCTATCTGCAGAGTGTGCAGGACACCGGCGGGTCGAACTAGCTGCCGCGATCCGCAATAGAAGCGTTTTCGAGCGAAGTGGATACTGGTTCGCGTGAAGAAGACGCATCAGAACATGAATCGAGAGTCCCGTTCCGATTCAATCGGAATGGAAACGGCTCGAGCAGTGCGAGGGTCCTCATGATGGGGTTCCTGATCATCGACGATCATCCCCTGTTTGGGGAGGCGCTTGGCAACGCCATCCGCATCTCGCATCCCGATGCCCGGATTTATGAGGCCACCTCGATCAAGGGGGCCCTTGGCATCCTCGCCAGCGAGCCGAATATCGACCTCGCGCTGCTCGATCTGCTGCTGCCCGACGTCGTCGGCTTCTCCGGCTTTCAGAAGATCAGGGATCGCTATCCGCGGCTGCCGATCGCGATCGTCTCGAGCGAGGAGGACAAGCACACCATCCGCGAGGCGCTGGAAATGGGTGCGGTCGGCTACCTGCCGAAGTCGACCTCGCTCGGCGAGCTCTCGCAGGCGATCGCGCGCGTGCTGAGCGGATCGGTCTCGGCGCCGCGGGATTTCGTTGCGGTTGGCGCGCTGGAACAGTCCGAGACGGCGCGGACGCTGCGCGAGCGGATCCAGAAGCTGACGCCGCAGCAAATCCGCGTGCTTCACTTGATCATCCGCGGCCTGCAGAACCGCGAAATCGCCGCCGAGCTCAAGCTCGCGGAATCCACCGTGAAGGCGCATGTGACCGAGATCCTGCGCAAGCTGAAGCTGTTCAGCCGCAACAAGGCGATCATCGAACTCGGCAAGATTCCGCTTCCCGTCCTTGAAGCCAGCTCGGGCGCGAAGGCAGAGAAGGCGCCCTAGGTTTGCTGCGCTGCAAGGCGAAACCATCCGGGGTGCTACCTATAGGCTGCCGCCCGGCTTTGAGATAACGTCGTCCGAACAATGGCTGTCATCAGCGATCCGAGGGAGGACGGCGCAGCATTGACCACGACCGCGCCCCTGGCGGACGAGCCGCCGCTCGATAAGGCGGGTGCGCCTCGACTGCTGATCGTCGAGGACCACCCGCTGTTCCGTGCCGCCCTGATCGGCGTGATCGGGGCCGAGTTTCCCGACGCCGAGGTGCTGCAGGCGACCTCGATCGATGGCGCGCTCGACGTGATCGCCGCGCGCGACGGCCTCGATCTGATCCTGCTCGATCTGTCGATGCCGGGAACCACCGGCCTGCTCGGCGCTTACCGGGTGCGGGCCGCGGCGCCGCGTAGCGCGCTCGTGATCGTGTCGGCGCATGACGATTCCCGGATCATCGGCAGCGCGATCGCGCTCGGCATTTCCGGATTCATTCCGAAGTCGACGCCGAAGGTCGAACTGGCGCGCCTGCTGCGCGGCCTTCTCGAAGGCGAGGTGTGCCTGCCGACGCGTTTCCGCGATTCGGCTGCCGCACGGACGGGCCAGGCCGACACCAGGCAACTGGTGCAGCAGCTCGGCCAGTTCACCGCGCAGCAGCTTCGCGTGCTCGACATGATCTGCCGCGGCCTGCAGAACAAGCACATCGCCTATCAGCTCGATATCTCGGTCACCACCGTGAAGGTGCACGTCTCGGAGATCCTGCGGAAGCTCGGCGTGCGCAGCCGGACCGAGGCCATCATCGCGCTGTCGAAACTGGATTTTGGCAAGCACGATCACGCACCGGTGACGGTCTCGCCGCCGTCGCATAGCGACTAGAGCCTTTCCCGTTCCGATGGAATCGGAACCGGGCTCCAGGTTCCTGTCTTGACGCGTTTTCTTCACGCGAACCGGGATCCACTTCGCTCGAAAACGCTCTGATCATAGCCGCGCGCCCGACTGCTCCGCCGCCAGCAGGAATGACAGCAGCGAGCGCATCTCGGCGGGCTTGATCGGCTTCTTCAGCAATTCGTGGCCAAAGGCCGAGACGTCGGAGGCGG
This sequence comes from Bradyrhizobium sp. USDA3010, assembly GCF_056429065.1. Taxonomy (NCBI): domain Bacteria; kingdom Pseudomonadati; phylum Pseudomonadota; class Alphaproteobacteria; order Hyphomicrobiales; family Nitrobacteraceae; genus Bradyrhizobium; species Bradyrhizobium sp. USDA3010. The sequence continues at coordinate 129,738 of NZ_JBWJZD010000014.1, read as the reverse complement.
CCTTGGCCGAGTAGTCGGCGGTCACGATGATCGCCGGAACCTTGGCGTTGATCTCGCCGCGGATCACGTCGACGGCCTGGATGCCGGTCTCGCCATTGTCGAGGTGCAGGTCGGCGATGATGGCGTCGGGAATGCCGTCCAGTGCGTGGATGCGCTCGAGCGCCTCGGTCTTGGAGATCGTCACGGCGACGTCGCAGCCCCATTTCTCCAGCAGATGGGCGAGGCCCTCGGCGCTCGAGAGGTCGTTCTCGATCAGCAGGATCTTCGCGCCCTCCATGCCGCCATAGCGATAGTCGACGCTGGCCTGTTCGCGCACGGGGATCGCAACCGGATCGAGGGTGCGGGGCACGGTGACCGAGAACACCGAGCCCTTGCCGGCGCGTGAACTCAGCCTGATGTCATGACCGAGCAGGTCGGCAAACCGGCGCACGATCGAAAGGCCAAGCCCGATGCCGGCCTTGTCGCTTGCGCCGGCGTCCCCGCGCTGAAATTCGACGAAGATGGCTTCGCGCTGGGCTTCCGGGATGCCCGGCCCGGTGTCATGAACCTCGATGCAGATGTCGTCGCCCTTGAGGCGGCATCCCATCAGCACGGTGCCGCGCTGGGTGTAGCGCAGCGCATTGGCCACAAGGTTTTGCAGGATCCGGCGCAGCATCAGCGGGTCGGAGCGAACCACCGCAGACGACGGTATGATCTTGAAGCCGAGGTTGCGCTTGGCGGCGGTTGCCACAAATTCCTGCTCGAGCTGCTCGAACAGCGAGGCGATCGCGACCGGACCGAATTCGGGCCTGAGCACACCGGCATCGAGCTTCGAGATGTCGAGCAACGTTCGCAGCATGTCCTCGAGCGTCGCCAGCGAACGGTCGATCTGGTCGGTCAGCGCGACGCTCTTGGATTCGTTGGCCATCTCGGTCAGCGCGGACAGCGTCAGCCGCGCTGCATTGAGCGGCTGCAACAGGTCGTGCGTCACCGAAACCAGCACCGATGATTTCAGCGAACTTGCCGCCTCGGCTTGCTGCTTGGCCTGCAGCAGGCGTCCGTTGGTCTTTTCCAGCGATTGCAGCGCCTGCTTGAGCTGCTGGGTGCGGTCACGCACCTGCTGATCCAGCGCGATGGCCGTCTCGAACAGCGAGAAGGCATTGAGCTGCTGGTCGGTCGAACGTTCGACGCGCGACATCAGCGCCGCGTTGATCTTGCGCAGCTTCTCGGTTTCGCGTTCGAGGGCCGCAATGCGCGTGGTCGTGCTGTCGGTCATTGCGGGGCGACAGCCCGCTTGCCGATGGCGATGCCGGTCAGCGTCTGGTTGACATGCATGGAGCGATACTGCTCGCCATAGGTCTGAAAGCCAATCACTTTGTTGCGGCGATAGAGCTCCGACATCTCCCGCGACAGCTGGCGTTGCTCGACATCGAGCCGGCGCAGCACGCATTCGAAGCCGATGAACATCGAGACCTCGCCGAGTTCCTCGGTCAGCTCCTGGAGCAGGCGGCTCGTCACGTCGATCGGGTCGCGCTCGCGCGCCACCGTCAGCACCATGCCCTCGTCGATGGCGCAGAAGAACTGCAGCGACCCGTCGGGATTGGTGCGCTGGATCGACCGCGCGTAATAGGCGCCGCCGACGCGCACCAGGACCGGATGCGCGGCGAACGAGAACAGTTCGAGCTTGCTGTCGCTGAGGCCGACGGCACGCGAATATTCCAGCGCGGCGGGCTCGGCATTCAATTCCTTGACGATACGGTGCTCGATGTCGGCCTCGGTCACCACCATCTTGGTTGAGGTCGGCTCGAAATGGTCGCATTTGAAGGTGCGGAACGGCAGCCGCGTCCGGATCAGGATCAGGACGGCAGCGTCGGTAAAGGCTTCGCCGCCGTAGAATATCCACGACTTCTCGAAGCGCAGGCCATCGCCGGCGGAGCCGCCGACCACCGGAATGTCGCCGAGCGATGCGTAGATCGCCGACATGATGGTTTCCTCGCGCTGGCACATGCCGTCGATGAAGAGCAGCCCGAAGGAATCGTCGGTGTGATCGCAATGCTCGGTGCGTTGCGCGAATTCGTTCTGCAGCTCGGTGCACATCGAGCGGCCGTGATCGACCCGGAACGTCGCGAGATCGAACAGCGGCCGGGCCGCGATGACGAAATCGGCGGCGTTGAAGCCCATCGCGACGACGCTGTCCTCATCCCAGCCGCCGGGCGACAATTCGCCCGCCGTGGTGCAGCCGAAGATCGGAACGTCGGGCATCTGCCTCGACAGTTCGGCAATGAATTCCTTCGGGTCATAGAACGGCGACACGAACACCACGAGCATGGCGAGATCAGCCGCCGCCAACTGGCGCGCGATCTCGTCGGCGGCTTCCTGCGGCCCGTTGGTCTTTGCCTGCACCACGACAATACTGTCGGTGGCGCTGCCGTTCTGCTTCGCCAAAGGCGTTCTCCCTGACCAGAATTTTTTGCTTTTCTTGGCGCGGCCGGTTGAAGCCGCGCGGGCCGTAAGGGCATCCGGGCCAGGCCGCGATGGTTCGCGGTCCGCCCTGTCTTTATATTCTAGGTCGTGAGGGGGATGTCATGGGCCGCGCGGCTTCGCCGGCAGCTACGCTCGCCGCAAGCGCCAGCGGCGCCGACCGACGCGATGACATGGGACACCTCCCGATGTGTTCTCCTGGCCCGGGCAGGGACAGGTTTGATCGGTTCTAAACTATCGGGCCGGACCCGCGCGTCAATCACCTTGCCCACCCCCCTGGGCAGACCAAGGTAGTACCGGGCCGATACGGGCGTGCGGCTGCCCATTTACCGGGCCTTATTGATTCTGCCTTAGTTTTGCCCTCCGGGGGCTGGGCGGGTTGCTGCCGGACCCCGCGTGGTTTTCAGAATGAAGACGGGGGTTGGAATGCCGGGACTGAAGCGATCGTTGTCGATCAGGCTCCCAACCCTCAGATTCCGCGCCAAGATCATGCTCGGCTTTGCCGTCACGCTGGCGCTGTCGGCGGCCACCATGGGCTTTGCCTATATGGGCTTCGAGCGGGTCTCCGCCGGTGTCGGCTCCTACCGCCAGAGCGTCGCGGAAGCCGACCTCGCCCGCAACATCGATCGCGAATTGATCTCCTACCGTTCGCTGGCGCGCTACTACGTCGCCACCGGCAAGGAGGACGACGCCAAGGCCGCGCTCGCCGCCGAGGCCAGCCTGAAGGACGCCATCGTGGCGTCGATGAAGGGCACCAGCAATCCGGCCCGCCTCGAGCAGGTCACCAAGCTGGAGCGCGAATTTCGCGCCTTCACCAAGATTTTTGCCGAGATCGTCCGCATCAAGGACGAGAGCGCGCAGACCGCGCAGAACAAGCTGGTCCGCAGTGCGACCTCGATGCGCTACAAGCTCGACGATCTGCCGAGCAATGCCGACGATTCCGAGCTGCAGTCCATTCAGTTCGGCGCCAAGAAGGTCGCCGACCAGCTGCAGTCGATCACCGGCGCCGTCAACACGTTCGTCGTCAACGGCGACAAGACGGTCGCCTCCAGCGCGCTCGCCCGGCTGAAATTCGCCGACAATCTCGTCAAGGGAATCACATCGAACAACGAGCGGATCGCCCAGGGCGTGAAGGACATTACCGCCCTGCTTGAAGAGTACCGCGAGGCGCTGGCCAAGCTGATCGCGAATGCGAAGTCGATCGACGAATTGACCGTCGAGATGACGGAATCCGCGGCCGCCATCAGCCAGGGTGCGGCGGCGATGAAGTCCGACCTGCTCGCCGACCAGAAGCGGCTCGAGAACGAATCGCATTCCATGATCGGCGAGACCGAGCAGCTGATCCTGATGCTTGCGGCCGGCAGTTTCGTGCTCGGGCCGGTATGGGCCTTCCTGCTCGGCAAGGGGATCTCGCGGCCGATCGCGGCGATGTGCGCGGCGATGCGCGAGCTTGCGGCCGGCAATTTCGACGTGGTGCTGCCAGGCCTCGGCCGTCGCGACGAGCTCGGCGAGATGGCCGGCGCCGTCGAAGAGTTCAAGGTCCAGGCGGTCGCCAAGGCCGAGCGCGATGCCGCGACCCAGGAAGCGCAGAACAAGGCGAGCGCGGCTACGCGGCGCGCCGAGTTGATCCGCTTCGCCGACGAATTCGAATCCGCCGTCGGCTCGATCGTCTCCAATGTGTCGGCTTCCGCCGTGCAGCTCGAATCCGCGGCAGGCACGCTGACCCGCACCGCCGAGACCACGCAGAACCTGTCGAGCCAGGTCGCAGGCGCCTCCGAGGAAGCCTCCAGCAACATGCAGTCGGTTGCTTCCGCGACCGAGGAGCTGTCGGCGTCGGTCGACGAGATCGGGCGCCGGGCCAAGGAATCCAGCCAGATCGCCGATTCAGCCGTGCGTCAGGCCGAGCAGACCGACGCCCGGATCGGCAAGCTCTCGCGCGCTGCGCAGGAGATCGGCGACGTGGTCAAGCTGATCACGGCGATCGCCGAGCAGACCAACCTCCTGGCGCTGAACGCCACCATCGAGGCCGCGCGCGCCGGCGATGCGGGCCGCGGCTTCGCGGTGGTCGCCGCCGAGGTGAAGTCGCTGGCGAGCCAGACCGCGAGAGCCACCGACGAGATATCGACCCACATCTCGGGCATGCAGGCCGCGACGCAGGAATCGGTCGCCGCGATCAAGGAGATAGGCGGCACGATCGGGCAGATCTCCGGGATCGCGACCAACATCGCGAGCTCGGTCGAGCAGCAGAGCGCGGCAACGCAGGAGATCGCGCGCAGCGTGCAGAACGTCGCGCAGGGCACCCAGGAAGCCGCCTCCAGCGTCACCCAGGTCAATCGCGGCGCCACCGAGACGGGAGTCGCATCTGAAGAAGTGCTGAACTCGGCCCGCTCGCTGTCGGTCGAGAGCTCGCGGCTGCGCGAGGAGCTCGACCGCTTCATGGCGAACATCCGCGCGGCGTAGACCCACAAGTGTCGTCCCGGCGCGGGCCGGGGCCCATAACCACCACCGTTCGTTGGCGCGAGGATAACTCGCCGCTTGCCCTTTCCGATGGCCGCGGCGTATTGGTCCCGGCCTCCGCCGGGACGACGCCGTTAGTCGACGAGACGACGGGGTTAATCCCGTCCGAACAGGTGCTTCAATTCGACCTTGGCACGCTCCAGCCGTGAGCGCTCGGGCTTCGGGAGCGTCTTGCCGGCGCGGTTGATATAGAAGGTGAGCATCGACAACGCGGAGCGATAGGCGCCGCTCTTGCGACGCGTGCTTCGCTCGGCGGATGTTTTCAGCGATGATGCAATCTTTTTCGCGCTCGTCTGTTTGAACACGCCGCGCTTGAGGTCGAGCGCATCGCTGTGTCTCGTGACCCGCTGTGACCAGCGCTTCGTCGTCGTCTTGCTCGCTCCGCGCTTGCGGCGTGTCGTGCTGGCGGATCGTGCGGCCGATCTCCTTGCTGGTTTTCCCGTTGATTTTGTTGCCGTCTTGCGCGTGGTTTTCTTGTGTGCGGCCATCAATGCCTCCGTGGCTGTCGAGCCGAAAACCGTTCGCCGCAATCGCGGTTCCTATGCCGCATTGCGGGAACCCTTGCCGAGCTGCGGCGTTGACATCGCGTGGCGGGCACTCGTTTGCCGCAATCCTGGGAAAGAGCACCTTGGAACACAGCGCTTCCGAGGTGTTTCCCATTGGTCCATTCTGATGACACTGCAGCGGACACAGTTGAGTTCTGCGACCACGCACGAGGCGATGGCTCCAATCACGCCGAATGACGACCGCATCATCGAGACCTCGATTCCTCTCCGCCTCGACAACCTGCGCTGGAGCGGCTTTCACACCCGCGTCGTGCTGGCGCTTGGCATCACCTGGATTCTCGACGGACTCGAAGTGACGCTGGCCGGAGCGTTGTCGGGCGCGCTGAAGGAGAGCCCGACGATGAGCTTCTCCAACGCCGATGTCGGCCTTGCCAGCAGCGCCTATCTCGCCGGCGCCGTGCTCGGCGCGCTCGGCTTCGGCTGGCTCACCGACCGGATCGGCCGCAAGAAGCTGTTCTTCATCACGCTCGCGCTCTATCTCTCGGCGACGGCCGCGACCGCGCTGTCGTGGAATGTCGCGAGCTACGCGCTGTTTCGCTTCCTCACCGGCGCCGGCATCGGCGGCGAATACACCGCGATCAATTCGACCATCCAGGAGCTGGTGCCGGCGCGCTATCGCGGCTGGACCGATCTCGTCATCAACGGCAGCTTCTGGATCGGCGCCGCGATTGGTGCGGTGAGCGCGATCGTCCTGCTCGATCCTGCGTTGCTTGCGCCGGATCACGGCTGGCGGATCGCCTATTTCACTGGCGCGGCGCTCGGTCTCGTCGTGCTGTTGATGCGGATGTGGATTCCGGAAAGTCCGCGCTGGCTGATGATCCATGGACGCCCCGAAGAGGCCCACAGGATCGTCGCCGATATCGAGACCTCCGTGCTCGGCCACGAACAGCCGAGCGAGAGCTTCGAGAAGATCAGGCTGCGGATGCGCGATCACACGCCGCTGCGCGAGGTCGCGGTGACGCTGTTCTCCACCTACCGGCAGCGCTCGCTGGTCGGGCTGACGCTGATGGCCGCGCAGGCATTCTTCTACAATGCGATCTTCTTCACCTTCGCGCTGATCCTGACCGATTTCTTCGGCATCGCCGCCAGCAATGTCGGCTGGTACATCCTGCCATTCGCCGCCGGCAACTTCCTCGGGCCGCTGCTGCTCGGCCGCCTGTTCGACACGCTTGGCCGCCGCACCATGATCGCGTTGACCTATGGCATCTCGGGCGTGCTGCTGGCGCTGTCCGGCTATCTGTTCTCGATCGGCGCGCTCAGCGCGCAGACCCAGACCATCGCTTGGATGGTGATCTTCTTCTTCGCCTCGCCGGCGGCGAGCGCCGCCTACCTCACCGTCAGCGAGAACTTTCCGCTGGAGGTCCGCGCGCTCGCGATCGCCGTCTTCTATGCGGTCGGCACCGGCATCGGCGGCGTGATTGGACCCGCGCTGTTCGGCGTGCTGATCGACACCGGATCGCGCAACAGCGTGTTCGCCGGCTACCTTCTGGGGTCGGCACTCATGATGGTCGCCGCAGCCGTTGCATGGCGCTATGCCATCGCGGCCGAGCGAAAATCGCTCGAATCTGTCGCGCGACCGTTGGCATTTGTGGAGTAGACTATGACGAAGCATGAATTGGCCGAAATGCCCCTGGATGATGACATCACTCCCGACAGGACGGCTGACAGCGCGCCGGCATCGCTGATTCCGCCGCTGGATCGCACCGCGGTGCTGCTCGACATCGACGGCACCTTGCTCGATTTCGCGCCGACCCCGCGAGAGGTTTGGGTGCCACCGGAGCTCGCGACCACGCTGAAGCAATTGCATGGGCGCACTGGCGGCGCGCTGGCGCTGGTCAGCGGCCGTTCGCTCAACGATATCGACCTGATCTTCGCGCCGGAGCAGTTTCCCGCCGTCGGCGGACATGGCGCCGAGATGCGGGTGCAGCCGGACAGCGAGGCGGTCGCCGCGCACGCGCCGCCGCTCGACAAGGAATTGAAGCGACGGCTCGCCGCGATCGCCAAGCTCAGCCCCGGCATTTTGCTCGAGGACAAGGGCTATTCGCTGGCGCTGCACTATCGGTTGGCGCCGCAGGCGGAGAGGGCGATCTATGAGGCGGTCTCGCTGATCCGCGCCGAGCTGCCGAATGCGCCGATCGAGGTGCTGCCGGGCAAGAGCGTCTGCGAGATCAAGCATTCGGGCTTCACCAAGGCGACCGGCGTGCTCGAGCTGATGACGCATGAACCCTTCAAGGGACGCCGCCCGTTCTTCATCGGCGACGACGTCACCGACGAGACCGTGTTCGCGATCATGCCCGATTTCAACGGTCTCGCGTTCTCCGTCGGACGTCGCGCCACCGGCGTCGCCGGACATTTCGACGGGCCGGGCGATGTGCGCACATTCCTCGCACGGCTGCTCGACGATGATAGGGACGTGGGCCTGTCCTAACCAAATCATCAGCATCGCACGTCGCGCCGCGCATTGCCGAATGCGGTCGTTTTGCGTCGTGGCGTGCGTCTCGCGTGAATTTTTCTTTTCGCGAGTTCCCGCGAGTTCCTTCGCACTTCGCCAGAATTTGGTTTCAATTGGGAGATTCCTTGATCCGGAACCATCTTGATGAATGGTTGTTAATACGCGAGTTGACCAACAGGAGGGGACCGGGTGAACCTCGTCGTCGTATCGAACCGCGTCTCGCGCGGAAAACCCAATGAACCCATGACGGGGGGGCTGGCTGCGGCATTATTGCCGGTGGTGGAAAAGACAGGGGCAATATGGGTTGGTTCCAGCGGACGTGTCCGCGACGGGAACCACAAGGAACCTTTTGCAGAGGTCGAAGCTCTCGGCGCCGGCGCGCTGGCGATGCTCGATCTGCCGGCCGCGCACTATGGCGGCTACTACGAAGGCTTTGCCAATTCGGCGTTGTGGCCCGCGATGCATTCGCGCGCCGATCTGATTCGTGCCTCGCACGAGGACTACGCGAGCTATCGCGAAGTGAACGCGTTCATGGCGCGCGCGTTGTTGCGCTTCCGCAAGCCTGATTCCGTGTTCTGGGTCCAGGACTATCACTTCCTCGCGCTCGGCGCCGAGTTGCGCGATCTCGGCGTCACGCAGCCGATCGGCTTCTTCCTGCACACGCCGTGGCCGGCGCGCGCGGTGATCGCGGGCGTGCCCAATCATCGTGAGCTGATCGAGGCGATGCTGTCCTATGATCTGATCGGCTTCCAGACCGATGAGGACTGCGAGAACTTCCTGAGCTACGTGCAGAACGATCTCGAATTCGCGGTGCGCGACGGCGTGATCAATTCGTCGTTCGGCCGCACCCGCGCTGCGGTGTTTCCGATCGGCATCGATCCCGGGAAGTTCGCGCAGGCGGCGACCAAGGCGATGATGCATCCCGACGTGACGCGGCTGCGGCGCAGCCTCAATGGCGAGAAGCTCGCGATCGGCGTCGACCGGCTCGACTATTCCAAGGGCCTCGTCAACCGCATCAAGGCATTTGACAAGATGTGGACGTTGCACCCGAACCTGAAGCGTTCGGTGTCGCTGCTGCAGATCGCAACGCCCTCGCGCGGCGCGATCGAGGCCTATGGCAATCTCGCGAGCGAGGTCGCGAAGCTCGTCACCGACGTCAACGGCGTGCATGGCGAGGTCGACTGGACGCCGATCCGCTACCTCAACAAGGGTTTCGGCCAGGGTGTGCTCGCAGGGCTCTACCGCACCGCGCAGGTCGGCGTGGTGACGCCGCTGCAGGACGGCATGAACCTCGTTGCCAAGGAATATGTCGCGGCCCAGAATCCGGCCGACCCCGGCGTGCTGGTGCTGTCGAAATTCGCGGGCGCGGCGAACGAGCTCGACACCGCGCTGCTGGTCAATCCGCACGACATCGACGGCATGGCGCGCACTTTGGCGACGGCGCTCGCGATGCCGCTGACCGAGCGGCGGATGCGCTGGGAAGCCATGATGGAGAAGCTCAACAGCGGCACCATCCAGCAATGGTTCGCCGATTTCATCGAGGCGCTGCAGGATACGCACAGTGCGGGAAACGCGGCGCTGCCGGAGCCACCAACCCTGTGGCCGCGCCGCACGGCGGACATTGCCGCGCGATATCACTGAGCGAGCACGAGTTCGCCGGCGCATAGCGACGATGGGCACGCCAGCGCGTGCCCATCGTCGTGCATCGTTGTCTTCCGATTCACCAGTCAAACAGCTCCTCGGTGTCATCACCCGCGCATGCGGGTGATCCAGTATTCCAGAGGCGCCTGTTGCCTGAGCCGAGATGCCGCGGCGTACTGGATCGCCCGGTCGCCGCAGCGTCGCGCAACGATTGAGATTTGGGGTAATGGGTCCTGGCTTTCGCCAGGACGACACCGAATGTGTGGCGCGGACTGCTCGACATACACCTACATTCTCGCGACATGAATCGTCCGAGTCTTGCATCTCGTTCCGCCCTTTCTTGAACAGAGGGCGCAGGGAACGCCGGGTGCCGATCGCACCCATGGGCCCCGAGCAATGGGTAGAAGGCTCGGGGGGTAGGACCACAGGTGTAACCGGAGCAATCCGGCTTTCCCTGCGCGATGGGTTACGGCTTACTTCGTGCTCTCCCCGGCGAGACTGGGCTTGCTTGTCACCGCCTTCACAAGACGGGTTCGCGCCTTGTGAAAAGACACCTGCCGCTAGGGCGTCAGGACCACACGACTTCACCGTCCGCCTTGCATGCCCTCGTCAGTCGCACGCTCGGCGTCCACCGCATCTCGACCCACGTTCGTGACGACCGCGAAGCGCCCCTCGTTCAGGTGAGACGGGCGAACCATAAACCGAGTTGCATTTCGGATAAAGCGAAATATTTTCACGCGCAAGGATTGACAGGTTTTACTGAGTTGCCCGTCGGGTTGTTTTGTCGCACCTCTCTTGCCGTCATTCCCCGGTGCATCTCCTGGCGCGAGCCCAGAATCCATCAAGCCGCAACATTTGTGGCGAGGTGCATTCCGCGCCTGATGTTTCGCGTGCCGCGGCATAACCGGAGGGCGGCCTGATCAGTGCGTCCAGTGATTTGCGCCGGTCTCGGACCCGCCCCCGGCCAAAATCGCGCGCGGTTGCAAGCAAGGCCATCGGATGGGGCTGCGGGCGCCGCCAATTTACCCAATATTTTCAAACCATTGGGGAAATTTCGCGGTCCGGCCCTGCGCTCCCTTGCAAAATCCGCCTCAGCCCTTCAAGAGAGGCCTCCCGGAGAGATGGCCGAGTGGCTTAAGGCGCACGCTTGGAAAGCGTGTGTGCGGGAAACCGTACCGTGGGTTCGAATCCCACTCTCTCCGCCACCCCACGCCAGAGCTTGGTCTGAGTGTCGGTTTGTTGGCGGCCAGCTAGTTCATTCGCGAACGAAGGTTTTGATTCTGCTCAGGTGGCCGCATCAGTCCGCGACCTTATCAAAAGCCGCACGCCATGAGTGCGGTTTCGGCCAGGCTGACGATGTCCACCCGCAGATCCGCGGTGGTCCCCTGACCGATAATGCCTTGTAGCGTCAGTTCTCCTGTGAGCGCTTCGATCATCCGTTTCATGCGTCGCTGGCATTTGATGCTCGAGCATTCGTTGTCGTGACTGAACATGTCGCAGGCTGCAATTTGCTCGTTATCGATGAATCGCCGGGAATCCAAAAATGACATGTCCAATGGATGTCGGACCAAATTGGGAGTGATTTTGGGACATGGCGATCGGGATTTCTGGCTGGCGCCGTCGGCCGGTCGGGGCAAGTTCGCTGCAGCGTCAGTCCTTGAGCAGCCGGCGCAACAGCTTGCCGGCCGGTGAGCGCGGCAACTCGGTAACGAAGCTGACATCGCGCGGTACCTTGTAAGGCGCCATGTTCTGGCGCGCCCATGCCACGAGCTGAGCGGTGTCCAGTTCGGCACGCGGGACCAGAACGATGAAGGCCTTGACCACCTCGCCCTTGGTGGCGTCGGGCGCGCCGATCACGGCTGACGCAGCCACGTCGGGGTGCTTGTTCAGAATCGATTCGACCTCTTCCGGGAAGACGCTGTAGCCGGAGACCTTGATCATCTCCTTGAAGCGTCCCATGAAGGTCAGATAGCCCTCGGCATCGAGGCGGCCCATGTCGCCGGTGTGCAGCCAGCCATTCCGCAGCGCCTCCGCGGTCGCATCGGGACGATTGCGGTAGCCCTTGAATACGCCTGGGCCGCGGATCACGATTTCGCCCGGGACGCCGGCTGGCTGGTCTGCGCCGGAGTCGGGATCGACGATCCGGATCTCGTTGCCGGGCACCGGCCTGCCATGGGTACCCCAGCGTATTGCGTCGCGCGGCATGAAGGTGTCGACCGTGTGGGTCTCGGTCAGTCCATACGCCGCCTCGAAGCTCTCGCAGTTCGGCGCGACGGCCTGCCACTGCCTGGCAAGCGCTTCGGTCCAGTCGATACCGAAACTGGTCACGGGATTGACGCGGAGGCTCCTCAGTTCGAACTCGGAAATGTTCGGGAGCTGCGTGATCGCGACGTTCATCGGCGCCACGCTGTACCACCAGCTCACCTGATAGCGGTCGATCGCCTGTGCCGTCACGAGGGGATCGAACCGGTACAGCAGCACGGACGTCGCGCCGGCGTAGACCGGAGCATTCACGCCCATCACCATGCCGGCGATGTGATAAAGCGGCGCGATCGAGAGCAGGACGTCATCGGTGCCAATCCCGTTGCAGTTCACGGTCGCGGCCGTCTTGAAGATGACGTTGCGATAGGACAGCATCGCGCCCTTGGGCCGGCCCGTGCTGCCCGACGTGTAGATCATCAGCGCCGTATCGTTCATGTCGATCGCGACATCGCGGGGCGCCGCGCCGCTTGCAGCGACGGAGAGGAAGTCCTCAATTTCGCCGGCCGTACCGGCCGGCTCGGAGCCGGATGCGAGCAGCTCATCCGGAACGCCGATCGGTGGCCGCTCGGGCAGCAGGTCCGGGTAGCGGACCACGAAGATATGCTCGAGCTTCGTCTTGTCGCGGACCTGACCTACGATCGGCAACAGTTGTTCGGCCGCGACGATCACGCGCGCGCCGAGATCGTCGAGCTGGTAGGCGAGCTCGTGCTCCCTGTTCAGCGCCCCGCAGGGCGAGGCAATGGCGCCGATCTTCTGGATGCCGTATTGCGCCATCAGATATTGCGGGCAGTTGTTCATGAACAACGCGACCGGCTCGCCCTTGGCGACGCCGAGCTGTTGCAGGCGCGCCGCGAATGCATCACTCGCGCGGTCGAGCTCGAGGAACGTGATGGCGCGGCCATACCAGATGCAGGCCGGTTTCTCGGGCCGCTCACGAGCATGCCTTCGCAGTATTTCGTGCAGCGGTCGTTCGAGGGTGTCGTTGGAAGCGCTCATGGTCATTGTCGCCAGGCTTATGTGCTCATATCGAGACGGAAAGGTGCAAACGGGCCGTTTCAGGAGTTATATTAGGACATTGGTACACCCGGCTTGCCTGATCTGGCTCCTGCGTGCAGGACAGGCGGAAAGAGCGCTGCGATCCCCGCAAGGTGGCTGCGGCGAAGTCTGGATTCCGGATTGAGTGAGCGATCTGCATGAGGAACACCAAGATGCGATCCTATCCGCGTCGCGTCAACTTCGAGAGCGGGGACGTCGAGTTTCGCCTGATGGGGCCTGCCGACGAGGCCGCCGTCCTGGAGTTTGCCAACGCGCTTGCCGTGCACGACATGCTGTTCCTGCCGCGGAATATCCGTGAGCCGAAGGTGCTCTCGGCATGGATCAAGGAGATCGAGCGTGGCTCGATCGTCAGCCTGCTGGTGGTCAAGGACGACATCGTTGTGGGGTGCGGCACGATCGTGCGGGACCCCATGTCGTGGTCGGCCCATGTCGGTGAGATCAGGACCGTGATCGCCTCGCATGTGCGCGGCACCGGCATCGGACGGGCTCTTTCCAATGAGGCGTTTGACCTCGCGCTGTCGATGGGCCTGGAACGCCTGACCGTGCAGATGACGTCCGACCAGACCCGCGCGATCGCGATTTTCGAAGCACTCGGCTTCCGCGCCGAAGCTCTGTTGCGCGACCAGGTGAAAGACCTTCAGGGCAAGACGCACGACATCGTGGTGCTTGGCGTCAACGTGGCGGATGTGCAGAAGCTCGAACCGGGCGGCTCGTCCGGAGCGATCGACTAGCACGGGGGATTAGCCGAGGAAGGCTTCGCCGTCCTCACGCCGTTCGCATCCATGACGGCAACGGTCGCGGTCATACCGGCTTTCGCGGGCTGGATTTTCGTCCCGCCAGTGTTGCAAAAAATGCAACAAAAACTGGACGGCACGATCATTGATGCAAGATGCTTTCTCCCCGATGCTGCGCGGGCAAGTTGGTTCACCGTTCACCGCATTGCCTCGCAATCATTTTCTGGAGGTGTCCAGCATCATGACGTCGACCTCTTCGCCTTCCGCAGACCTGGCCGCCCAGGCGGTCAATCCCGCAAGCACCGGCAAGCTCACGCTGTTCGTTGCCGTTCTGATCATCGTTGCCGTCGCCGAGACGGTCGGGATCGTCCAGTTCCAGATCGGACCGGGCAAGGTGCTGCTTCAACCGATGGTGTGGGCGCTGCTGATCGCGGCCGCATGGGGCCTCTCAGCGCGTTATCTGCCCGCCGCCGCGCGGATCGGGCCCGGCCTGCAGACCTATGCGGGACAATTGCTCAACGCAGGCCTGCTGCTCTTCGTGATCAAGATGGCATTCACGGTCGGCGGCGCGCTGCCGGAGGTGCAGAAGGCCGGCTGGGCGTTGATCTTCCAGGAGCTCGGGCACACCTTCGGCACGCTCGTCCTCGGCCTGCCGATTGCGCTCCTGCTCGGGGTCAAGCGCGAAGCGGTCGGCGCGACCTTCTCGATCGGCCGTGAAGGCAACATGGTGATCATCGGCGAGAAATACGGCATGAACTCCGCCGAAGGACGCGGCGTGCTGGCCGAGTACATCACCGGCACCGTACTCGGCGCGCTGTTCATCGCGCTATTGGCCGGCTTTGTCGCCAGCCTGCACATCTTCGATCCGCGGTCGCTTGCGATGGGCGCTGGCGTCGGTTCGGGCAGCATGATGGCGGCCGCGATCGGCACCATCAACGGCCACAGTCCGCCCGAGATGGCGAAGGAGCTGATTGCGATCGCCTCGGCGGCGAACCTGATGACCGCCGTTCTCGGCTTCTACTTCGCCTTGTTCTTCTCGCTGCCGGTGTGCTCCTGGCTGTATGACAGGCTGGAGCCCGTGCTCGGCCGGTTCTCGAACTTCTCGTCGGGAAACCTCGGGCCCTCGATCGCCAGCGCCGGCGAGACAAAGCACGCAACGTTCGGCTTCTCCGACTCGCTGCTCGCCTGGATTACCGTCGCGAGCGGTGTCCTGATCGGCAATTCGCTCACCTACAAGGTTCCGCTGCTGGAATCGGGCGCAGGCCTCCTGGTCGTGCTCGCGGTCGTGCTGCTGGTCGACGTCCTTGCCCGTCTGCTGTCGAAAGTGCCGCACATCCTGATCCTGCTCGTGGTCACCACCGTGCTCGGTATTCCCGGCCTGCTGCCGTTCTCCAACGCGATGATCGGCTCGGTCGACAAGCTGAACTTCCTGGCTTTCACGACCCCCGTGCTGACGCTCGCCGGCTTCTCGGTCGCCAAGGATCTTCCGATCTTCAGGAAGCTGAGCTGGCGTATCGTGGTGGTCTCGCTGACGGCCGCTTCGGGCACGTTCCTCGGTGCGACATTGATCGCCGAATTCTTCCATCGCTAACCAACGAACAGGTGGACCAACGCATGTCAAAGAAGTTTGGAATCGCCGACGATATCTGTGCCCGGATGCTGGATTGGCGTCATGATATCCATGCCAACCCGGAAACCGCGTTCCAGGAGCACCGCACCGCCCAGCTCGTGGCCGATGCGCTGATGGAGATGCAGATCCCGGTCCATCGCGGCCTCGGCGGAACCGGCGTGGTCGGAACGCTGAAGAATGGCGAAGGCCCGACGATCGCGCTGCGCGCCGACATGGACGCGCTCGATCTCCAGGAACTCGGGGACCGCGTCTACAAGTCCACCCGCGCCGGCAAGATGCACGGCTGCGGCCATGATGGCCACACCACAATGCTGCTTGGGGCAGCCGTGCAGCTCGCCCGTCACCGGCCGTTCCGCGGTACCGTCCATTTCGTTTTCCAGCCCGCCGAGGAGAACGAAGGCGGCGGCAAGAAGATGGTCGAGGAAGGGTTATTCAAGATGTTTCCGGCCGACGCGGTCTACGGGATGCACAACATTCCGAATATCCCGCGCGGAAAATTCGCGATCCGGACCGGCATTGCGACGGCCTTCCTCGATACCTTCGAGATCGTGGTGACCGGGAACGGTTGTCATGCCGCGACGCCGGAGAAGGGCATCGACCCGATCCTGGTGTCGGCCGATCTCGTCTCCGCTCTACAAGGCATCGTGAGCCGCCGCATCGGCGCAATGGACGCCGCTGTCGTGAGCGTTACCCAGATCCACGGCGGCGACACCTGGAACGTGGTGCCCGAAACCGTTACATTGCGTGGCACGGTGAGAACGCTGGACGCCGAGATACAGGATCAGATCGAGGCCGCCATGAAGCAGGTCTGCGCCGGCGTGGCGCAAACCCATGGCGCAAAGATCGATCTGAGCTACATGCGAGGTTATCCGGGGGTGATCAACACGCCCGCGGAAACCGACGCCGCAGCGTCGGCAGCCGCAAACCTCGTCGGCGTCGAACAGGTGCAAACCGACATCAAGCCGGCGATGGGATCGGAGGATTTCGCCTTCATGCTGCAAGAGCGCCCGGGCGCTTACATCTGCATCGGTGCGGGCGAGACCGCCAATGATCCGCCGTTGCACAATCCATACTACGATTTCAATGACGCCATCCTGCCGCTCGGCGCCGCCTATTGGGTCGAGCTGGTCAAGCAACAACTGCCTGCTGCCTGATGCTTTCGGTCTTCGACATATTCAAGATCGGCATCGGCCCTTCGAGTTCGCATACGGTGGGGCCGATGCGCGCGGCCGGGCAATTCGTCCGCGCGCTCGAGCGCGATGGCCTTCTTTCGAGCACGGCGCAGGTCCGCGCCGACCTCTATGGCTCGCTGGGCGCGACCGGGCGAGGGCATGCGACCGATCTCGGCGTAATCCTCGGCCTGCTCGGCGAAAAGCCCGATACGGT
The DNA here is from genome assembly GCF_056429065.1 of Bradyrhizobium sp. USDA3010. NCBI lineage: Bacteria > Pseudomonadati > Pseudomonadota > Alphaproteobacteria > Hyphomicrobiales > Nitrobacteraceae > Bradyrhizobium > Bradyrhizobium sp. USDA3010. The sequence goes on along the minus strand of NZ_JBWJZD010000014.1, from coordinate 113,034 downwards.
CGATCCGGCCCAGGTGACGCCGCAGCTCGCGGAGATCCGGCGCTCCGGCGAGTTGCGGCTGCTCAATGTTCACCCGGTCCCGTTCCGGCGCGGGCGCGATATCATCTTCCAGCCCGACAGCACGCTGCCGGAACACCCCAACGGAATTCGTCTTGCGGCGTTCACGGCCGACGGCAGTCCGCTGGCGGAGCGCTATTATTTCTCGATCGGCGGCGGGTTCGTGATCGAACGTGGCTTGGGCGACGTGGCTGGCGGCGCAGGCGGCGAGCTTCCGGTTTGGCCGTATCCGTTCGGAACCGGCGCCGAGCTGGTCGCACGCGCGCAGTCGAGCGGGCGCTCGATCGCCGACATGGTGCTGGCCAATGAGTGCGTGCATCGCACCGACGCCGACGTCCGTGCCGGCCTCCTGAAGATCTGGGAGACGATGAAGCAATGCGTCGACCGCGGCTTTGGGATCGACAACGCGGGCGCGGCCGAACCGCTGCCTGGACCGCTGAACATTCGCCGTCGCGCGCCGGCTCTCTATCGCGAACTGTCGGCCCGCAACAGCGACACCGAGAGTGTCGATCCGCTGGCTGCGATGGATTGGGTCAATGCCTTCGCGATGGCGGTGAACGAGGAGAATGCCGCGCGCGGACGGATCGTGACCGCGCCGACCAACGGCGCCGCCGGCGTGATCCCGGCCGTGCTGCATTACTACGTCAAGTTCTGTCCGGGCGCGACCGATGACGGCGTCGTTACCTTCCTGCTCACCGCGGCTGCGATCGGCATGCTCTACAAGGCGAATGCCTCGATCTCCGGCGCGGAGGTTGGCTGTCAGGGCGAGGTCGGCGTCGCTTGCTCGATGGCCGCAGGCGGCCTGACGGCCGTGCTCGGCGGTGCGCCGGCCCAGGTCGAGAACGCCGCCGAGATCGGGATGGAGCACAATCTCGGTCTTACTTGCGATCCGGTTGGGGGCCTTGTGCAGATCCCTTGCATCGAGCGCAATGCGATGGGGGCCGTCAAGGCCATCAATGCCGCCCGAATGGCGCTGCGCGGCGACGGCAAGCATTATGTCTCGCTTGATGCCGTCATCAAGACGATGCTGCAGACCGGCGAAGACATGAAGTCCAAATACAAGGAGACGTCGCTGGGCGGGCTCGCGGTGAATGTTGTGGAGTGCTGACCAGAAGCACGGCGGCGCCGACGAAATACCTCGCGACCGAATTCGGCATCGCTGGATACGACCCGCGTGCGCGCTGCCCGTTGCTGGGGATAGGGGTAGCCGGCCAGCTGCCGCCGGCATTGCGAATGATTTCGATTTAAGCAAGACTCCAAGCCTAGGGAGGAATACGACCATGAGCGCTGGAAGGCGTCTGCGAGACGCCGTGCCGGAATGTCAATTGCCGCCGGATTTCGACCAGCATGTGTATTCGGCGCAGTTGATTGCTGCCATCATCGCCGAGCTCGGCAGGCAACAGGTTCGATCGTCCGTGGCGCTGGCGGGCACCGGCTTGACCGAGGATCAGCTCGAAGCTCACACGACGCGTATCTCGTACCGGCAGATCGACATCGTGGTTCGCAATGCATTGCGGCTGTCGAACGAACCGACCGTTGCACTCCAAGCCGGACAGCGCATGCGCGTGACGGCGCACGGAATGTACGGATATGCATTGCTGAGCAGCGCGACCTATGACGATGCGCGCGCCTTCGCCAATCGGTACCTTCGGGTCGTTGGCCCGTTGTGCGACGCGAAATATTCATATGACGGCGCGGCGGTTGTCTGTGCGTTCGAGCCGTTGCATTGGCCGAATCCGACGCAGGACGTGCATCGCTTCGCGGCCGAGTTCGCCCTTTCGTCGCATTTGACAACGATGAAGGACCTGGCGGGCGAGTCATTCCGCTTCTCGCAGATTTCCCTCGCCTATGGCGAACCGGCGCATGCCCGCGCCTACCAGGTGATCTTTGACTGTCCGGTCTTGTTTCGCCAGCGCGGCAACGAGTACAGGTACCAGCTGTCGCAGGCCGACGGGCCGGTGGCGTTGGCGGATTCTCGCACCCACGGAATGGCGCGCGAGATGTGCGAGCAGGTGTTGTCCGAGGTCAATCATGCGGGCGGGATCGCTGCCGATGTCAGGCGGGTGCTGATCGAGCAGCCCGGCAGGTATCCGAACATCGAGGCGATCGCCGAGAGGCTTTCGATGCATCCTCGCGCGCTGCGGCGGAGGCTCGAAGCGGAAGATACGTCATATCGTGAGCTGCTCGCCGAGGTGCGGACGCGGCTTGCGATCGAATATCTGCGCAAGACCGCGATGACCAACGAGGAGATCGCGAACCGGCTGGGCTATAGCGACGCCGCCAACTTCCGGCATGCCTTCATCCGCTGGACCGGAAAGAGCCCCTCCGACTTCCGGGTCTCTTCGCCGATGTGAAGACCGTGCGGGCAGGACGGCGCCGCGTCTGACCGCTCGTTACGCCGCGCTGTCCATAAGTCACCTCCGGACCGGCCTCGTCGAACCTCCTCCTGGTCGAACTCCACGCATAGATTGGCGATCGACAGTAAGCGCGATGGCTGGTCAAGGAGTTAGGGACGCGTCGGGCGCTGATCGCTTCTGCTCGGGGGCGTCCTCCGAACCTCAGCTGCGCCGCATCGCCGCTGTGGTGCCCCCCGGTTCGGGCGCCTCGAGACTGGCCGCGCTCCTCACCCGAGGGCGCGGCCTTTTCTCGTGCGCGCGATGAAGGCGGCCGGTGGTCAGCGTATCATGCCAGGATCTTGCTTTCGCGCATCCCGGCGATGGCCGCGTCATCGTAGCCGGCCTCGCGCAAGATCTGTGTGCTGTGCTCGCCGACCGCGGGCGCCTTGCGCGGCCTCACCTTGGTCGCACCGTCGACAAAGAACGGGCTGTCGATGGTCAGCATCTCGTCGTTCTCGAACGGCACCAGCACGCCGGCCGCCAGCATTTGCCGGTCGGCGCACAGGTCGCCCATCTCGGCAACGCATTCGAAGACGATGCCCGCTTCATCGAGGCGCGCCCGCCATTCGTCCCGGTCGCGTGCCGCGAATGCCGCGTCGAACAGGGCGATCAGTTCCGCGGAGCGGGCGAAGCGATCGGCCTGCTTGGCAAAGCGCGGATCAGTGAGCAGATCGTCGAGGCCCAGGCATTTCGCTACGGTCGGAAAGTCGCGCTGCTCGTTGACGATCGCGAGCAGCAGCCAGCGGCCGTCGCGGCAGCGGTAGTAGCAGCCGAGGGCATTGAACAGATTCTCGCGCGGTGGCCGCGGCGTGAACGTCGCCCCGCACAGCGCCGCCTGCGCCATGATGCCGTTCGACCAGACGCCGTTGGCGAGCAGCGAGGAGCCGACCCGGGTGCCGCGGCCGGTCCGCTCGCGCTGATACAGCGCCACCGCGACGGCCGCGAACAGCGAAACGCCCGACGGGTGATCACCCATGCCGGCGAGCGCCCGCGCCGGCGGCGTGCTGGCGTCGCTCCGCACCATGTCCATCAGTCCTGAACGCGCCCAGTAGGCAGTGACATCGAAGCCCGGCTTTCCCGCCTCGTCGCCGGTTTCGCCATAGCCGGTGAAGGATGCGTAGATCAGCCGATCATTCGCCGCGGCAAGCCGCTCGTAGCTGATCGCGAGCTTCCTGCGGACGGCGAGCGGATAATTGGTGATGAATACATCGGCGGTGGCGGCCAGGCGATGCAGCACCGCCTGGCCTTCGGGCTTCGATAGATCGAGCGCAAGTCCGCGCTTGTTGCGGTTATCGAGCAACCAGCCATAGGGTTGGTCGGATCTCGGCATGCCCGGTAGCTTCGGAACCTGACGGAACGCGTCGCCTGCGCCGGGCGGCTCGATCTTGATCACGTCGGCGCCGAAGTCTCCCAACAGTGTCGCGGCGGTTGGCGCGGCGATGAAGCTGCCGCAGTCGATGACCTTCAATCCCTCGAAGATGCTCATGAGCGTCCGTCTCCGCTTGATGCCCGAGGATCACCCCGGGCGCGTCTGGATTCCGAAAGATGGCGACCGCCTGTGTCCGCGAGCGCGCGCAGCTTTGAGGGCGAGCCGACTATGTGCGATCCCTGCCGTTGCGTGCCGCCAGCACGTGCAACAGCGCCACCTGCGTGTCGTCGCGCTCGCGCTCCATCCGCGGGATCGGCGTCCTGCCGAAAGACGCCGCAGCCTGGTCGATGATCCTGTGCTGTAGCGCCTCGTCGAGATCGACCTGCGGAATCACCTTGAACGACGCGGCCATGTTCTTGCCGAGATGCTGGAAGAACGATTCGAGTCCCTTCGGTCCACCGCCCATGTGGAACGAGCTGAACGGCCCATTCACGGCCCAGCGCAATCCGATCGAGCTGGTGACGATGTCGTCCAACTCGTCGACCGTCACGACGCCTTCCTGCACGAGATAGCAGGCCTCGCGCATGATCGCGCGCTGCAGCCGGTTGGCGACAAAGCCCTGAATCTCCTTTTTTAGCACCCGCGGCACCTTGCCGAGCGCCTCGTAGAACGCCACGGCGTCGGCGGTCGCCTGCGGATCGGTTTGCTCGCCGGGAACGACCTCGACGAGCGGGATCAGATGCGGCGGGTTGAAGGGATGGCCGACGAGCAGCCGGCTGGCATCCTTCATCTCTCGCGCCTGCTCGGTGGCCGGCCGCGCCGAGCTCGAGGACAACAGCAACGCATGCCTCGGCACCGCTGCCTCGATCTGTGCCCAGAGCTGCTGTTTCCATTCGGGTTTCTCCGGGCCGTTCTCCTGCACGAGGTCGGCACCGGCGACGGCGCGCGCGAGATCCGGCTCGAAGCGCAGATTGCGCTCCAACCCCTCATGCGGCAGGCCGAGCTTCAGCAATGTCGGCGCGATCTTGATCAGGGCGGCCTTGGTCGTGGCCTCGATGCCGGGCTGCGGATCGTTGATCACGACATTGAGCCCGTGCGCGAGAAACAGCGCTGCCCATGAGGAGCCGATGACGCCGGCCCCGATAACGCACACATTGCGATAGCGGTTGAGCGCCGCGGCGCGATCTGCGGATGATGGCATGGCTTTCTCCGACGTGTTCGCTTACCGCGGCTGATCGAGATAGTTGTGGCAGCGCTTGGCGCGGGACAGCGTCAAGTCGGTCATGATGTGGCTGCACGCGACGATCTCGCGCACCGGAAAATCGGCCATCGGGGCCAATGCGTGGGCGAACAGCTCCAGCCGGGCCGGGCCGGTCCAGGCGCCCTTGACGGTGATGTCGGTGATCTCGGAGCGCAGCAGCTCGCAGATGCGCGGCTCGCCCGCCGGCTTCGGACTGTCATAGGTCCACAGGATCTTCAGCATGAAGGTCGGTACGCAGATCTCGGCCTTTGCCTTTTCGAGGTCCAGCGCGCGGTGCTTGTAACCCATCGTCGCGGTGGCCACGCGCAGGCTGCCATAATCCATTGTGCCGACCAGCGTGTCGGAATCGATATAGAGCTTCGGCTTGCCGATCACCTTGGGATAGCCGCTGATTTCGCGGCCGGACGCCAGCGCCGGCAGGCTATCGAGGTACATCGCGTGAAGGTACTCACCCTTTTCGTCGCTAAAGCGCACCTGGACGGCCTGGCCGCATTCGGTGTAGTCGCCGAGACCGGAGGTGTCGGGCATCCGCATGATTTCCCAGCGGACCAGCGGATCGTCGATCTCCAGCGGCTCGGGAACGACGGCGCGCAACGCCTCGATGTCGGTGCGATACAGGATGTTGAGGTATTCGCGGTTGGTGAAGCGAAACGGTCCGCGGGGAAATGCCGGGGCGCCGATTGGCGTCGTCAGCTGCTTGAGAATGTCCTCCCGTCGCATCCGCTCCTCCCTTGATGGCGCTTGCCGTGGTCCGTGCGGGCCCTCCGGCTGCGTGCCGGTTGTCGAGCAAGGCATCGCGAGCGTAGCGATCTCGCGAGGCGGAGAAAGGTGCGATTGGACCGCCGACCGGGTGACTTCCGGACGCGGAATGCGGCGCGCGCAGCGCGCGGGTACCCCATCATTGCGTCGCCTGCGTGATCGGGCTTACGTTTGGAGCGGTAGATCAATCGTGGAGCGGAAACGCGCGGAATGCGAGGGACACGCGATCGGAATGACCAGGCAAGATTCGCACGCAAGCCAATCGCCGAGCCGAATGCTGCCCAGCTTCGCGCAGCGAATATTCCCGCCGCATTCGATCGCGGCCATCGCGGCCGAGCTTCGCGAGCAGGGCATTGATCCAGCTGAGGTTCTCGAGGGCACCGGGCTTGTGATCGGCCAGCTCGAGTCCCATACGACGCGAATATCCTATCGGCAGCTCGACACGGTGATCCGCAATGCGCTGCGGCTGGCAAGAGACCCCGCCATCGCGCTGCACTCCGGAGCGCGAATGCATGTTACCGCCTACGGCATGTACGGATACGCGCTGCTGAGCAGTGCAACGCATGCGGAGGCCCGCGACTTCGCAGCGCGATACATCCGCGTGGTGGGTCCGTTCTGCGATTTCGACCTCTCTTATGATGGTGAGACGGTGGTGGCGACGTTCCAGCCCATGCACTGGCCGAATCCGACCGAGAGTGTGCATCGCTTTGCGGTGGAGTTCGCACTGGCCGCGCATCTGACGACCATCCGCGACCGCTCCGGTCAGGGCTTCGGGTTCTCGCGCGTGCTGCTCGACTACGCACCGCCGCCATCCACAGCGGCGTATCGTGATCTTTTCGGATGCCCGGTCCTGTTCAATCAGCATCATTGTGGATACGAATACGCGCGCAATGACGGCCCGCGGGCGCTGGCAAATCCGCGTACCCACGCCATGGCGCGCGAGATGTGCGAGGAGATCCTCGGCGAGGTGAACCGCGCCGGCGGCGTTGCCGCCGATATCCGCCGGCTACTGATCGAGCAGCCGGGCAGTTATCCAAGTATCGAGGCGATCGCCGAGCAGCTCGACATCTATCCCCGCGCGCTACGGCGCAAGCTCGAGGCGGAGGGAACCTCATATCGCGGCCTGCTTGCAGAAGTGCGCATGCGGCTCGCGATCGAGTATCTGCGCAAGACGCGCATGACCAATGAGGAGATCGCGAGCCGCCTTGGCTACAGCGACGCGGCCAACTTCCGCCACGCCTTTTCGCGCTGGACCGGCAGGAATCCATCCGAGTTCCGGGGCGACGAGGGTCTTTAGACCCCGGGATATCCAAGAGGCGCTTCGCCGGCTCTGTCCGTAGTTCACCGGCAAATTGGTTCAATCGAACCTTTTGTGCGGCCGAAGCGCGCGTAAGCTCGGCGCCGTGGTTGCGCTCGCGATCGCGTTCTCCCAACCTGGACCGCCCTCCCTCGGCGGTCCTTCTTTTGGCCGGTCTTGTCCGGAACTCACCCCCAAACGCGACCAATCGAACCTTCCGTTGCCTGGTCCGGCTTACTACCCTCCCGGATTGCGGGACCGGAAACGGGCGCGCAAGGCGGACGAGGAAGCTCGTGTATCACCCGTCACCAAATCTCTTGCAGTGTCTCTATTCGCCGCAACGGATCGCTGCGGTGGTGGACGTCCTAGCCGAGGACGGGATCTCCGCGTCACGCGCGCTCGGCGGGGCCAATTTGACGAGTACCGACCTGAGGGATTCGTCGGTACGCGTCTCCTATCGGCAGGTCGCGACGGTCTTTCGCAATGCGATGCGGCTGTCGCGGGATCCGTCGGTCGCGTTTCGCGCCGGAGAACGAATGCATGTCATGGCTTACGGCATGTATGGCTATGCCATGCTGAGCAGCCGGACCCGAGCCGAAGTCATCGACTTCGCGGCCAAGTATGGTCGCATCCTCGGAACGGTCGCCGACATCGACCTTGCCCGCAAGGACGATACGGTGAGCTGTCTGCTCGAGCCTCTGCTCTCGCGCGATCCGGCCGATGACGTCTATCGGTTCGCGCTTGAATTCGCGTTTGCGACCTATCAGACGCTGAGCCGCGACGTCTATGGCAGCTCGTTCCGTTTCTCGAAGCTGAGCGCCGCCTATGCGCCGCCGCCGCATGCCGGGACCTACGATCGCATCTTCCAGTGTCCGGTCGAGTTCGACCAGTGCAGGAACGCGCTGGAGTTCGACGCGGCCTGGATCGACCATCCGGCGGTCTGCCCCGACGAGATGACCAGGGCGATGGCAGGCCGATTCTGTGATCAGCTTTTCGATCATGTCGTGCCGGACGACGGCCTCGCCGCCGACATCCGGCGGCGGCTCGTCGAGCATCCCGGCCGCTTCCCGAGCATCGAGGCGATGGCGGCGGAGCTCGCGATTCATCCGCGGACGTTCCGCCGCAGGCTACAGCTGCAGCGGAAAACCTACCGGCAGATCGTCTCCGAGGTCCGTATGCAGCTCGCCGTCGGCTATCTGCGCAACACGCAAATGACCAATGACGAGATCGCCACGCGGCTCGACTACAGCGACGCGGCGAACTTCCGCCACGCTTTTGTCCGCTGGACCGGCAAGAGCCCTTCGGACTTCCGCGATCGCCGGGCATCACGCATCGCAGAAGGGGCGCAAGATTTATTGGCGGATGTCCCAAACTAACCGGTCAAGCGGGCCAATTGCACCTTTTACGGGTCTGACCTGCTCGATAGCGTTTTGAGACCAAGAGGATGCGCGGTTGCGCGATCGGGTCCGCACGGAGCCGCTCGCGGAGCGAGGCAGCAATCATAAAATGTCGGGTCGTGCGGGACACGCTGCATGATTCGGGAGGGGACATTCTGCATGAATACGGTCGTCGACCGCTCTGCGCCGCCGTCGCAATTGCTGCTCGCGCTCGAGGTGCGTGGGATCTGGGAGCTGCAGGCGTTCTTCGCAAGCTACCCGCTGCTTCGCCGCGCGCCGCGCGGCGACGGACATCCGGTCCTCGTATTGCCGGGGCTCTCCGCCAGCGATATCTCGACGCGACCGTTGCGCGCCTACCTGAAGGCGCAAGGCTACGCGGTACATGGCTGGAAGCTTGGACCCAATCGCGGACCGCGTCCCGGCGTCGAGGCCGCCATGGACGCAAGGCTGGCCGAGCTCGCCGAGCGATACAAGCGCAAGGTCAGCCTGATCGGCTGGAGCCTTGGCGGCGTTTTTGCCCGCGAGATTGCACGGCGTGCACCCGATCTGGTCCGCCAGGTGATCACGCTCGGCAGCCCGTTCGCCAACGAGCCGAAGGCAAGCAATGCCTGGCGTCTCTACGAGATCCTGAGCGAGCGCCAGGTCGACGACTGGCCCGACAGGGACATGATGAAGTTGCCGCCGCCGGTACCGAGCACGGCGATCTACTCACGCACCGACGGCATCGTCTCGTGGTGGGGTTGCCGCGAGCAGCATGCCGACCGGACGCAGAACATCGAGGTCGAAGGCAGTCATTGCGGGCTCGGACACAATCCGGCCGTGCTCTATGCGATTGCGGACCGCCTCGCGCTCGGGGAGGAAGAATGGTCGCCATTCGACCGCAGCGGTCTCCGCGGCATGGTCTACCCCGATCCGGATCGAGCCGATGACAGCGTCGCCCTGTTTCGGCCGCGCTGGCCGGCGGCCTGACGCGTAGTCCACGGGTCGGCGTTTCGCCGCCGCCAGCCAAACACCAGAGGGAGGACGTCGATGGGGACCGATGACAGGCAATCCGACGCAGGTGGCACGGGCGCGATGCCGTGGCTCGGGGATCTGAAGAAAATGGCCGAGAAGTTCGCGCTGCCCGGGTTCGATGTCGCCGCGTTGGTCGAGTGGCAGCGCAAGGACATGGAAGCGTTGGTGGAGGCGAACCGGCAGGCCTACGAGGGCATCCAGGCGCTGGTCAGCCGGCGCAACGAGATCCTGCAGGAGACGCTCGCGCAGTGGCAGGCGGCGATGAAGGGCTTCGCAAGCGGTGAAGCCATGACGAAGCAGACGGAGACCGCCAGGCAGCAGGTCGAGAAGGCGGTCGCGGATTTCCGCGAGCTGTCGCAGCTGGAGGCGCAGGCGCGCAACAACGCCTGGATGGTCATGCAGGAGCGCATGCAGGAGAACCTTACGAACCTTCAGAAGCTGTTGCAGCCGAAGTAGTGCTGCACGTGTGAGGCGCCAACCATCGGGGGAAAGCCATGAGTCTGGCCAAGTTGCAGGACTTGACAGGTCGCGTCGCGCTCGTCACGGGCGGATCGCGAGGTCTCGGTCTTCAGATCGCCGAGGTGCTGGGCGAACTCGGTGCCAAGGTCGCGATCACCGCGCGCAAGCGGGATGAGCTTGATGCCGCGGCTGCTCACCTCAAAGGGCTTGGCATCGAGGCGCTTCCGGTGGTTTGCGACATGGGCAGGCTGGAGACAATCTCGCCGATGATCGAGCAGGTCGTGGCCGCGCTGGGCCCGGTCGACATCCTCGTCAACAATGCCGGGACTTCCTGGGGTGCCGCCACGATCGAGCATACCCTCGACGGCTGGAACAAGGTGATCAACCTGAATGTAACTGCGATCTTCATCGCCACCCAGGAGGTCGGCCGCCGCTGCATGGTGCCGCGGCGAAGCGGCAAGGTGATCAACATTGCGTCGATCCAGGGCCTCACCGGCTGCTATCCGGAAGGCACACCGACGCTGGCCTACAACACGAGCAAAGGCGCGGTCGTCAACCTGACCCGTACGCTCGCCAATGAATGGGCGCCGCTCGGCATCAACGTCAACGCGATCGCGCCGGGCTATTTCCCGACCAAGATGACCGCGCAGCTCGACCAGAGCGCGACCGCGCATATGGCGCCGATGAATCGCGAGGGCGGCCCCGAAGACCTCAAGGGCGTCGTCGCGCTCCTCGCCTCCGATGCCTGTGCATTCATCACCGGCCAGACCATTGCCGTCGACGGCGGCGTGACCGCCGTCTGATCCGAGAGACCATAGAAGGGAGAGATCTCATGAACGACATGCCCTGGATCCGATCCTATCCCGACGGCGTGCGCTGGGACATCGAGATCGCTGCTGGACCCGTGCAGAAGATATTGGGCGATGCCGTCGCCAAATGGCCGGATCGTCCCGCGATCGATTTCATGGGCAAGCGGATTAGCTACGCCGAGCTCGGGCGGCTCACCGATCGCGTGGCCAAGGGCCTGCAGCTCCTTGGCGTGAAGCCGGGCGTTCATGTCGGCCTCTATCTGCCCAACACGCCGCACTACATCATCTCGTTCTTCGGCATCCTCAAGGCAGGCGGCACGGCGGTCAACTACTCGCCACTAGACGCCGCCAAGGTGCTCGAACACAAGATCGAGGACAGCAAGACCGATATCCTGATCACGCTCGACATGGTTTCGCTCTATCCGCAGATGGCGGCGATGCTGGGCAAGACAAGATTGAAGAAGCTGGTCGTCGGCTCGCTTGGCGAGATCACGGCCGACCCCGACACCGTCGTCAACGAGATGAAGGCGGCCAAGCAGCTGAGCGAAGTCGCCTGGGATGATCGTCACATCAGCTTCGGCCAGCTGACCCATAATGATGGCGCCTACCGGGCCTATCCGATCGATGATCCGCGCGAGACGATCGCCGTGCTGCAATACACCGGCGGGACGACAGGGTTGCCGAAGGGGGCGATGCTCACCCACGCCAACCTGACCAGCGCGTGCCAGCAGTACCGGGCGACCACGGCCGGCTCGCCGCCGGTGCTGGTCGATGGGCAAGAGCGCTTCCTGGCTGTCTTGCCACCGTTCCACATCTACGCGCTTTCCGTGAATGTACTGTTCGGCGTCTTGATGGGCGCGGAGATCATCCAGCACGTCCGTTTCGATCCGAAAGCCGCGCTCGAGGAAATCTCGACGAAGTCGGTCAGTGTCTTCTGCGGGGTGCCGACCATGTTCACCGCGCTGATCAACCATCCGGAGACGCCGAAGCACAGCCTGCGCGCGCTGAAATATTGCGGATCCGGCGGCGCGCCGTTGCCGCTCGAGGTGGCGCAGCAATTCGCCTCGATCACGGGCTGCAATTTGAGTGAAGGCTGGGGCATGACCGAGACCTCGCCGAGCGGCACCTACACGCCGGCGCAGCATGGCGCCATGCGCAAGGCCGGCTCCTGCGGCATGCCGATGCCCGGCATCGTCATCAAATTCCTCAACGTTGACGACGGCAGTGGATACGTCCCGCTCGGCGAGCGCGGCGAGATCTGCATCAAGGGCCCGAATGTCATGAAGGGTTACTGGAATAAGCCGGACGCCACCGCCGAGGTGACGACCGCAGACGGCTACCTGCGCACGGGCGACGTTGGCTACATGGATGAGGATGGCTTCATCTTCATCGTGGACCGCACCAAGGACATGCTCCTGTGCAGCGGATACAATGTGTATCCGCGCGTCCTCGAAGAGGCGATCTACAAATATCCGGCGGTCGAGGAGGTCGCCGTGATCGGCATCCGCGACGAGTATCGCGGCCAGTCGCCGAAGGCGTTCATCAAGCTGAAGTCGGACGCCAAGCCGTTCAAGCTCGAAGAGCTGCAGGCGTTCCTGAAGGACAAGCTCGGCAAACACGAGATGGTGCAGGCGCTCGAAATCCGCGCCGAACTGCCGAAGACCGCGGTCGGCAAGCTTTCGAAGAAGGAGCTGTACGACGAGGAAGAGCGCGCGGCCCGGGCGCAGGCCTGAGAGCGCCTGCGTGAACCGGATCGGCAGCGGCGGAGAGGCGTCAGGCCCGACCGCAACGCAATGACCGTGACGCGCGAGATATCGGCATACAGTCATTAAGTCGGCGATCGCCGCCACAACGTCATGGGAGGGAAGAATGGATCAACTCAGCAGCATGGATGCATCGTTCCTGCATCTCGAAACGCCGGAGACGCCGATGCATGTCGGCAGTCTCATGATCTTCGATCTCCCAGAGGGCTATCAGGGCGACTACTACGAGGATGTCAAGGAGATGCTCGGCAAGCGTCTCCATCTCTCGGCATTGCTGAACCGCAAACTGGCGCAGATGCCCTTCCAGCTTGCCGAACCGGTCTGGATCGAGGACGATGATATCGAGCTCGATTATCATGTGCGGACCGTCACCTTGCGGCGGCCAGGCACCATGGCACAGCTCGAGCAGCTCGTCGCGCGATTGCACGCCTCGTTGCTCGACCGCAGCCGTCCGCTGTGGGAGATGTATGTCATCGATGGCCTCGAGAACGGCCAGGTCGCGTTCTACACCAAGGCGCATCACAGCGGCGTCGACGGCAAGGCCGGTGTCGAACTCGCCAAGGTGCTCTATGATGTCTCGCCCAAGATGCGCGAGGTGCCGCCGCCACGGCGCAAGCGCGCCGCCGCGCAATACCAGCTCGGCGTGACCGAGCTATTGCAGGCGGCGGCCAACAACGCGGCCCAGCAATATCGCAAGCTCGCGGAGCTCCTGCCGACGGCGGCCAAGGCGCTCGGCACGGCCGCGAGCGTGGTGGCCAGCCAGCGGTCGCAAAAGGGGGAGCGCTCGCTCAGCCTCGGGTTGGCCCCGAAGACGGTGTTCAACGACTCCATCACCAATCAGCGCTCCTACAGTACGATGTCGTTGCCGCTGGCCGACATCAAGGTCCTGGGCAAGCGTGTCGGCGGTACCGTCAACACCATCGTCATGGCGATGTGCAGCATCGCGCTGCAACGCTTCCTCGCCGAGCGCGGCCTGCTGCCCAAGGAGGCCCTGATCGCGATGGTGCCGGTTAGCCTGCGTGCCGAAGGCGACAAGGCGATGAACAACCAGGTTTCGGCGGTGCGCGTCGACCTGGCGACCGATATCGATGACCTGCCGACCCGCTTCAAGGCGATCCACGCGTCATCCGAGGCGGCCAAGGCGGTGGTGCGCGAACTCAAGCCGGTGCTCGGTGTCGATGTGCCGATCACAGGTTCGCCGTGGCTGATGACCGGGCTCGCCTCACTGCTCGGGCGCTCCAACCTCGCCAGCCGCATGCCGGCAGCGGGCAACGTGCTGATCTCCAATGTGCCGGGGCCGGGGCAGCATCTCTACATGGCCGGTGCACGGATGGTGCATTATTTCCCGGTCTCGATCCCCTATCACGGCAGCGCGCTGAACATCACGGTGCACAGCTATGCGGGCCTACTCGAATTCGGTCTGACCGCATGCCGGCGTGTACTCACGCAGGACGAGTCCTACGAGATGATCGAGCATCTCCGGGCGGCCCTACGCGCGATCGAAGCCCTGCCGCCGGTCGAGGCCGAGATCGTCGAGTTGACGACGCAGGCTGCGGCTCAATCGAAGGTGGCACCGGCGGCCGCGGCGTCGGTGACGGTCATCCAGACAGACGAGGTGCCGCCGGCCGCCGCAAACGACAAGGCGAGCCGGGCCAGCTAGGCGCCCGGGCCTTCAACGCGTCACATCGCCGGAGCTGGGGACGCCACCACGGTCTCCCGCTCGGCGTCGGACTCAAAAGAACATTGGAGGACACCAGGATGCACCCACCCGCCGCAAAGGGATCTCTGTCGGTATTGGAAAGTCCGGCGCACAAATCCCTGTTCTCGAAGATCGATTGGCGCCTGATCCCGCTTTTGTTGATCGCCTATATGATCGCCTATCTCGACCGCATCAATATCGGCTACGCACAGTTGCAGATGAAGCAGACGCTGCCGTTCGACGATGCGGTCTATGGTCTCGGCGCTGGCATCTTCTTCGTCGGATATTTTCTGTTCGAGGTGCCGAGCAACCTACTCCTGGAGCGGATCGGCGCGCGCAAGACCCTGCTGCGCATCATGGTGCTATGGGGGCTCGCGGCAGCCGCCATGATGTTCGTGTCGACACCGTTCCAGTTCTATCTCGTCCGGTTCCTGCTCGGTGTGTTCGAGGCCGGCTTCTTTCCCGGCGTGATCCTGTACTTCACCTATTGGTATCCGTCGGCGCGGCGGGGACAGGTGATCGCCACCTTCATGTCGGCGACGACGATCGTGTCTGTAATCGCCGGCCCGCTGTGTGGCTCGATCCTGAAATACCTCGACGGTGCCGGCGGTCTTCATGGCTGGCAGTGGCTGTTCCTCGTCCAGGGCCTGCCGGCGCTGATTCTTGGCATCCTGGTTTACGCCTTGCTCGAGGACAAGCCCGAGCGGGCCGCGTGGCTCTCGAAGGACGAGAAAGCCTTGCTCGAAGACGCCTTCCGGCGCGATGAGAAAGACATCGCGAGCGAACCCTCGGGAACGTTCGGGCAGATGCTCAAGGACCCCAAGGTCTATGTGCTGTCGTTCGTCTATCTGCTCCTGCTCGGCGCGACCTACACGATGGTGTTCTGGATGCCGACCCTGATCCAGAGTTGGGGCGTCAAGGATCTGTTCCTTGTGGGCGTTTATGCCGCGATCCCGAATGCCGCTGGCGTCATTGGCATGATCCTGATCGGCCGACACTCCGACAAGTGGCACGAGCGTCGCTGGCACTACGCCGCCTGCGTCGCGATCGCCGCTTTCGGCCTGTTCATCACGACGATGCTGCAAGGCAACCTCGTCGGGTCAATCCTTGCGCTGTCCTTTGCGGTGATCGGAATTGCGTCGGCAACGCCGCTGTTCTTCGCGCTGACCAGCGAATATCTTTCCACCGGCGCCGCCGCCGGAGGGCTTGCGCTGATCAGCAGTCTTGGCAACCTCGGTCCGGCGATCAGCCCTTCGATCAATGGACTGATCGTGCGAGGCACCGGCGACAACATCTACAGCATGTACTTCGTGATGGCGCTCTACGTGTTGTCGGGGTTGCTGTTGCTGCTGTCGATGCGGCCTGCTCCCAGTGCGCGGCTGGCGATGGCGTGAGGACAATTCGAGCAACCCGGCTCGCACGGAGCCAGATTGCTCGACGCTCCGTCGGAAAGCTGCCGGTGATCAAGCGAATATCGGGACACATGCGATGAGGATCGTTCTGCTGGGGCCGCCCGGTGCGGGCAAGGGAACGCAGGCGAGGCGCCTGGTCGAGGAGTACGACATACCGCACCTTTCGACAGGCGACATGCTGCGTGCTGCGGTCGACGCGGACACCGGCATCGGACGGAAGGTCAAGGATATCATGGTGAGTGGTGGCCTCGTTCCGGATCAGCTCGTGATCGCCGCGGTGATCGAACGCATCTCGCAAGCGGATGCCGAGCGCGGCTTTGTGCTCGACGGCTTCCCGCGGACGATGGCACAGGCAGTCAGATTCGATGATCTGCTCGATACCGAAGGTCTGGCGATCGACCACGTCGTTGAGCTCCGGGCCGACGAGACGGTGTTGTTGGACCGGATCGAGGCGCGGGCCCGCGAAGCGCGAGAGCAGGGCGGTGCGGTGCGCGCCGACGACAACCACGAAACGCTCAAGCTCCGTATCGACGCCTACAACGAGCAGACCGCGCCGCTGGTCGACTATTATCGATCGCGGAACATCCTCAGAACCGTCGACGGGCTGCAGCCAGTCGAGGCCGTCGCCCTCGACGTCGTCAGAGCGATCGGCCAAGATCGTTCGGTGACGTGATGCCGGCGATACAAAATCGCGATCCGCAGGCCCGACTGTCGAGCCATGTCGACCGGATCGAGGTGCTGGAGCCGTTGCGCAGGTCGCTTGGTGAGGTGAACGAAACGGCCGCTCAATTCGAGCAGGCCCAGGCGTTGCTGCGGGCGATCGAACGGTTCTCCCGCACATATGCTGCCGACCGGAAGTGCGCCGGCACGCCTGCCGAGCTGGTGTGGCGCGACGCACGTCGTCTGGCGCGGCGGCGGCTTGTTGCGCGCGCCGTTCGTGGATCGCGCAGAACCGTTCTGGCAGCGAAGCGAGGCGCCTCATGTCGGTGAGCGGAAATGAAGGTCAATGCGCGCTGGTGACCGGCGCAGCGGGCGGCATTGGTCTCGAGCTCGCGCGCGTGCTTGCGGCCAATCGATTCAGCCTCGTGCTGCTGGCGCGCAGCCGCGACAAGCTGCAGGAGCTTGCCCGCGAGCTCAAGGCCGATCACGGCACCAAGGTGACCATCGTTGCCGCCGATCTGAGCGAGCCGGCGGCGCCGCAGGCGGTGTTCGATTCGCTGAAGGACGCCGGCGTGCGGGTCGACCTCTTGGTGAACAATGCCGGCCTTCTGCTCGAAGGACGCGTCAGCGCAATCGGCCTCGATGACCAGTTGCGGCTGCTGCAGGTCAATGTCGTAGCCATGACGGCGTTGACTCGTCTCTTCCTCGCGCCGATGCTCGAGCGCAACAGTGGACGGATCCTGAATGTTGCGTCAGTCGCGGCGTTCATGCCGGTGCCAAACTTTGCGGTCTATGCCGCGTCAAAGGCCTATGTGCTGTCGTTCGGCGAGGCATTGTCCCAGGAATTGAGCGGCAGCAAGATCACGCTGACGACGTTGTGTCCCGGCGTGACGGACACCGGAATGGTCCACGGCACCAATCTCGGAAATATGCCGAGCATGATGATCATGGATGCGAAGACCGTCGCGCAGAAGGGCTATCGCGCCTGCATGGCGGGAAAGCCGGTACATGTCGCAGGAATTGCCAACGAGCTGGCGGTCCAATGGATCAAGTATCAGCCGAGTTGGCTGTTGCGGGCCATCGGTGGGGTATTCGGAAAGGCCGCGCCGCCGAACTGACGTCTCGTGCTCGCCGGCGATGCACGGTTGCCGGGCTATTCTTGACCATCAACAAGGGACGTTGCTCATGGGACGTGACGAGCAGACCGTCGAACCACCCTCGCTCGCGCTGCTTGCCGCGGAAGGGCGCGGTATTCTCGACATCCCGGCGCTTCTTGCCGTGGCGGCGCCGCTTCTGGCGACCGCGCCGCGGGGGCAGCGGCATCCGGTCATGGTTCTGCCCGGGTTGGGCGCCGATGACCGGTCGACATTGGCGATACGCTCATTCCTCGAGTTCCTCGGTTATCAGGTTCATGGATGGGGCCGCGGCCGCAACGTGCGCGCGCCGGACGCGGACCTCTCCGCCGTGGCGGCGCGAGTCATCGAACTCGAAAAGCAGGGCGGCTCGAAGGTCAGTCTGGTCGGCTGGAGCCGCGGCGGCATCATCGCGCGCGAGGTTGCGCGGCAGATCCCCACGGCGGTGCGGATGGTCATCACGCTCGGCAGCCCGTTCGCGGCTCCGGGTGCGAGCAATGTCCGCGCGATCTGGCGGCTCCTGACCGGTCAGAAATATGAGCCGCCGACCGCCGAGCGGATCAGCCGCCTCGCGCACCCGATCCCCGTGCCGACAACATCGATCTATACCCGCACCGATGGCGTGGTGGCGTGGCGCGCCTGCCTGGAGCAGGAGGGTGGGGAGCGCGAAAACGTGGAGGTGAACACGACGCATATCGGGCTTGGCTTTCACGCGCCGGCGCTGTGGGTGATTGCCGATCGCCTCGCCCAGCCGATGGGCAGCTGGAAGCCGTTTCGGCCGCCTCCGCAGGTCGCGTTCTGGTTTCCGGCAACGGCGCGTCGCGATTGAGGTCGCAAAGGCGCGGCCTGCCTCAGTCTACCGCGCACTGCTTCCCGGTGATCGCATCTCGCCGACCATCATCCGCAGCAGCTGCATCGCGGCGGGCGGCAACGTACGTCCCTGACGCGACACCACATGGGTGCGGCCACGATGCAGCAGCGCGTTCTTCATCGGCAGCGCCACCACCTTGGCGGCGTCGGCCTCCGTCATCGCAAGGCGCGACGCCAATGCGTAGCCAAGTCCGGCGGTCACGTAATGGGCGAGCGCATCGAACGAGGCAGTCGTAAACGCGAAATTGAGGCGGACGCCTTCGCTGATCTCGGCGGCCTGGACATGCTGGCGCAGGCCGAAATTCGGATGCATTGCGGCGCCCGGGTAGGGTGCGAGGTCGGCGAGCTTGAGCGGCCGACCGAGCTGGGTCAGCGGATGCCCGCGCGGCACCACGGCCCTGATCGGATGCGGCTGCGAATGGTGCGAGCGCAGTCGATCGTCGCGAGGCGGATTGAACAGGACACCGATATGTGCGCGTTCTCCGACGACTTGCTGCACGATCTCGTCGGTGCTCCCGATGTCGAGGCTGATCGTGATCTTCGGGTGGGTTTGCATGAAGCGGCACAGGCAGCTCCTGGCCAGCCAGTCGACATAACCTTCGCCCGTCACCAGATCGATATGACCCGACTCGACCTTGCGGATGCTGTCCATTTGCGCGAGCAGCGCCTGTCGTTCGCCCTGCTGGCGGTGCAGGTAGGCGGCCAGCAGCTGGCCGGCGTCGGTCGGCGCAACGCCGCGGCCTCGCCGTTCGAGCAGGCGCGCGCCATACTCCCTCTCGAGCAGGCCGAGCGCCCGGCTGACCGCCGAGGCATCCATGCCAAGCGCACCGGCGGCGCCGCGCACGGAGCCGCTATTGAGCACCTCCATGAAATAGTGCAGTCGACGCGGCTCCAGCTTGGCGCTCATCGGCATGGTCCTGATCGTTGCAAACAGTGCAGCGAATATTCAATCGTGCGGCCATTTATGCAAGCACGTCGGGGGTGGGCCCCGATAACGGCCAGGCATCGGGAGTTGGGTTCGCGATGCGGTCGCGCATCAGATATCTTTGCGCCGAAGCTCCAGCTTGTCGGATTGGCGCGTTTTCTTCCACGCGAACCGGTGTCTGCTTCGCTCGAAGCCGCTGCAGTCGGTCTACAAGATTGTATCCTGCATCATCGCCTTGAGCATCTCGGCGAGAACACTCGCAATGGCGCTGGTGCCACGCTCGTGGCCGATCAGCATCAGCGCCTGGGCATCATTGGTGAGCTCGCGGACCGGAACGTAAGCGAGCCGGCCCGCCCGGCGTTCGAACTCGATGTCGAACGGAGTGAGGAACGTGATGCCGTTGTCCAGGATTGCGGCGTGCCTCATGATCTCGATGGAATTTGTCTCGATGATCGGCCGGAGATCCAGCGCGGTCCTGGTGAAAGCGGCGTCGAGGTAGGGTCGTATCGCGCTACTGGTGTCGGCAATGATAATCGGAAAGTCGACACAGTCGTTGAGACGAATACTGGCGCGTTTCGCCAATGGATGGTCCGGGGCCATCACTCCGCCAAGCCTAGCGACCGCGCGCGCGAGCAACTTCAGGTTCGCATCTTTGGCGAAATCGAAGCCGATCCCGAGATCGGCCTCTCCGTTTGCGACCGCGGATTGGATCTCCGCCCCGGTATTGAAGAGCGTCAGGTTCAGCTTGACGCGGGGGTTGGCGAGGCGGAATTCCTTCACCGTGCCCGGTACGAGGTTGGAGGCGAGCCCGCTCATCATCGCGACCGTAATCTCGCCGCGGCGCAGTCCCTTGAGTTCCTCGATCTTTGCCTGAGCCCGCGTCAACTCCTTCAGCGTCTGCCGGATGTGCCCGATCAGGACTTCGCCCGCGGCGGTCAGGATCAGCTTCTTCGGCAGACGCTGGAAGATCGGGGTACCCAGTTGCGTTTCGAGGGCGAGGATCTGGCGACTGATGGCGGAGGCCGCGACGTTGAGGTGGTTTGCCGCCTTGCGGATCGACCCGGTCCGCGCGACCTCGTCGATGTAGCTCAGGAGGCGGCTGTGCAGCATTGTTACCGATCTGAAAGATGATGCGGCGACCATGGCGCGCCGTTGCCCAAAAGGCAACAGGGTTGCCGAATCTAAGCGCTTTGAAGTGATGGATGCACGTGCAAAATCCTCCGTCGGTGGTCGACGCATATGCGCGGCCGGCCAACGGCTTGGGTCTTGCAATGGCAGTCAAATCTCGCTGGTGGTGGGATCTCTCGACACGTGACTTTGCCGAACTCGACGGCGAACGAGCGGTCGCGATCCTTCCGGTCGGCGCCGTCGAGCAGCATGGACCGCATCTGCCGGTCAAGGTCGATGCGGCGATCGGATGGGGGATAGTGACCCGCGCGGTCGAGTTGATGCGCCCCGATTGTCCCGCGCTCGTGCTTCCGCCGTTGCCGTACGGCAAGTCCGACGAGCACCTGGCTTTTCCGGGCACGCTGACGCTCTCGTATGAAACGCTTGGGAAGGTGTGGTCCGAGATCGGAGAGTCGGTGTACCGCGCCGGGATCCGCAAGATCCTGTTCCTGAACTCGCATGGCGGTCAGCCGCAGCTGCTCGAGATCGTCTGCCGCGACCTTCGCGTCCGCCTGGGCATGTTCGCGGCGACGACGATGTGGCCGCAACTGATTGACATGACCGATCTGTTCGACGCGGACGAGATCCGTCACGGGATTCACGGCGGCCAGATCGAGACCAGTGTGATGTTGCATCTGGCGCCGGACTCCGTGGTGATGAGCCGGGCCGAGAACTTCGAGCCCGCGACGACACGGATCGCGCGCGATTTCGAGATGCTGGGGCTCGAAGGCGTCGTCAAATTCGGCTGGCAGACCCAGGATCTGCACCCCAAGGGCGCCTGCGGCGACGCCACCAGGGCTACCGCCGAGCTCGGCAGGATGGTGGTAGAGCGCGCGGCCGCGCGCCTGGTCGCGCTCGTCGACGAGATCGTCCGATATCCGCTGGCGGCGGTTGCGACCCGCACCGCGTTTGATCGGCCGGGGCCGATCTGACCACGACAGGAGCTGATGCATGGCATTCGGTATCGCGCAACTTGCCAAGGCCAAGGCCAAGGCCTTTCGCATCTCGCCGAACGACACGAACTATTTCGCAATCCTGTTCGATCATACGACCGATCAAATAGACAACATTTTCGTCATCGAGATTTTCCGGCCCGGCGGCGCCACGCCGCCGAACGAGCACGCCATTGCGCATGAGTTCTTCCACGTCCTGCACGGCGAAGGACTTGCCAGCTGCGACGGCAAGACGGTGCCGATCCGGAAGGGCGATTCGCTGCTGCTGCATCCAGGCTCCGAGCATCTGATCGAGAATACCGGTGCCGGCAAGCTCTACACGCTCACGGTGATGACGCCGAACGAGGGATTTGCGGAGCTGATCCGTGGCGGCGAGCCGGTCGAGCTCGATGCGGAGGATCTTCGCGTGCTGCAGGGGCACCAGGCATGAACTTCGCTCCCCGCCATGACCCGGCCGCCGAACCGCTGACGCCGTTGGGCTCGAGCGAGCGCAACCGCTGGCTGGTGTCGGAGAGCCGCGCCGATTTGGTACGACAGCCGGCCGCGCCGCGCCCGGTTAGGCTCCGGGCCGACGGCAAGGTGATTTCGATCGACCTTGCGCGCAGCGCAATCATCATCGTCGATATGCAGAATGATTTCTGCCATCCGGACGGCTGGCTGGCCCATATCGGGGTCGACATTGCGCCGGCGCGTGCACCCATCGAACCGCTACGGCGTCTGCTGCCGGTGCTGCGCGATTGCCGACTGCCGGTGATCTGGGTCAACTGGGGTAACCGGCCCGACCGGCTCAATCTCAGCCCGGCACTGCTGCATGTCTACAAGCCGAGCGGCGCCGGCGTCGGGCTCGGCGACGCGCTGCCGCGGTCCGGGGCGAGAGTGCTGGAGCGTGGCAGCTGGTCTGCCGCCGTCGTCGAGGAACTCGCCGTCAGCTCCTCCGATATCGAGGTCGCAAAATACCGGATGTCGGGTTTCCAGGATACTGAGCTCGACAGCATTCTGCGCAATCTCGGCGTCACGACACTGATGTTTGCCGGCGTCAATGCCGACCAGTGCGTGCTGTGCACGCTGCAGGACGCCAACTTCCGCGGCTACGATTGCCTGCTGCTGCAGGATTGCACGGCCACGACGTCGCCAGATTATTGCCTTGCTGCCACGCTCTACAACGTTCGCCAGTGCTTTGGCTTTGTCGTCAGGTCGGACGAGGTACTGTCCGAGCTCAGCCAGGTGCAATGCAGCCGGGGCGAGACATCGTGAGCGAAGTTTCAGCCGGCGCACTGGACAGGCTGGTCGCCGATCTCGGCGACATGACGGTGATCAGCGACCACAAGGTGGTGCGGCGCCGTTCGCGCGACTTCTTCTGGTACAGCCCCATCCTGAACGATCTGCTGAATGATAAATCAGCGGACCTGATCGTCGTCCCGCGGGACGAGCGCGACGTCCTTCGTCTCGCCGCGGCCTGCGCGCGCCATCGCGTGCCGCTGACAGTCCGCGCCGGCGGCACGGGAAACTATGGTCAGGCCGTGCCGCTCAAGGGCGGGGTGCTGCTGGATATCATGGCGTTGTCAGCCATTGAATGGACAGCGCCCGGAGCGATACGGGTTGGCGCGGGCGCCAAGCTCAATGCCATCGACGCCGAGCTGCAGCCGACGGGCTGGGAATTGCGCATGCATCCGTCCACCAAGCGCACGGCGACGATCGGTGGCTTCGTTGCCGGCGGCTCCGGCGGCATCGGATCTGTGACGTATGGTGGATTGCGCGAACCGGGCAATATCCAGGCAGCACGGGTCGTCACCGTCGAGGAAACGCCCCGGATCATAGAATTGCGCGGCGAGGCGGCACAAAAGATCAACCGCGCCTATGGCACCACCGGGATCATCACAGCACTCGAAATGCCGCTGGCTCCTGCCTGGCGCTGGATCGACGTCGTCGTCTGCTTCGACGACTTCCTGGATGCGGTGGCGGTCGGCTACGAGGCAGCTCTTGCCGATGGCATCACGAAGAAGTTGCTGTCGCCGGTCAGCTGGCCGCTTCCGTCCTACTTCGGTGCGTTGAGACCATGCGTGGCCGAGGGCCAGAGCATCCTGATCGCAATGATCGCCGAGCCGTCGCTCGAAAGCTTTAAATCGTTGCTCGGTCGTCGCGGGACCATCACGCTGGAGACCCCGACCGATGACGGCCCGGGCCAGGTGCCGCTCTACGAATACACCTGGAATCACACCACGCTGCAGGTCCTGAAGTCCGATCGCACCGTCACCTATCTGCAAAGTCTCTATCCGCATGATGCCCTGATGGAGAAAGTTGCCGAGATGAGGGCGCTGTTTCCCGATGAGGTGCTGCAACATCTCGAGTTCATCCGCTTTGGTGGTCGGGTCACCTGCAGCGGCTTGCCGGTCGTGCGCTACCGCAGCGCTGAACGGCTGAACGAGATCATCCGGATGCATGAGGAGCGCGGCGTTTTCATCGCCAATCCGCACGTCTACACGGTCGAGGACGGCAGCCGCTACAAGCGCGCCGACGCCGATCAACTGGGCTTCAAGCGCGAGGTCGATCCGCACAATCTGCTCAATCCCGGCAAGATGCGCAGTTTCGTCGCTGCCAGGCCGTGACATGCGCGTCCTCTATGTCTACTGCCATCCGCTTGCCGACAGCTTCCACGCCGCGCTCCGCGGGGAAGCGCTGGCTGGGCTCGCCGAAGCCGGCCACGCCGTTGATCTGCTCGATCTCTATGCGGAGGGGTTCGATCCGATCCTGACGGCCGAACGTCGGCGCGACTACCATGATCCCGTGCGCAACCGGCACAACAATCAGGCCTACGCCGACCGCCTGATGGCGGCCGACGCGATCGTAGTACAGTTTCCGACCTGGTCGTTCGGGCCGCCGGCCATGCTCAAGGGCTGGTTCGATCGCATGTTCGGCCCCGGCATCGCGCTCGATCTGTCCGATCCCGCGCGGGCGCGGCCGATGCTGCATCACATTCGTCGCATCTCCGGCATTGCGACCTACGGCCGCCCGCGCTGGCAGGCGATTGCGATGGCCGATCCGCCGCGCAAGCTCATCAAGCGATATCTGCCGTGGTTCACCGGCGCAAAGGCGACGACGCGCTATCACGCGCTCTATCACATGAACGTTGCCACGCCGGCCAAGCGTGCGCACTTTCTGGCCAAGGTCAGGCACGAAATGCGCCGGTTCTAGAGCCTGTTCCGTCCCAAGACGCGCTTTCTCCGCGAAGCGAGATGCACTTCGCTCGGAAGCTCTCTAGCTCGGGTCCGGCGCGGCCGCGACCGCTTCGATCTCGACCAGGAATTCCGGCCGGCTGAAGCCGGACACGATCATCAGGGTCGAGGACGGCGGCGTCCCGGGAAATTGCCGGTCACGCGACCGCATGTAGCCCTGCATGTGCTCGCGGGCCGTCACATAGGCGTTGAGCCGGACAATGTTCGCCAATGTCATCCGATCTTCGGCGAGGATCGCTGCGATGTTCGCAAAACAGAGATCGGACTGCGCCTCGCTGTCCGCAGGGACTGTCTCGTCGCCAGCGATGCCGAGCTGCCCGGACGTGAACACCAGGCGGTGTCCGGCCGGCACGACGATGCCGTGGCTGTATCGTGCGAACGGGGAACGAATTGCAAGAGGGGAAAGCGCGCGCAAGCTCATCGCCACAGGCTCAAAAGTTGTCATTGCTGCTGCGAGCTTAGGCCAAGGCGCCGACGCCGGCATGCCGAAATTTGGCTGATTGGCGCCGCCATTTGGTGCCCCTTGCTCAAAAAATTGGCGTTGCCGGAAAGGCAACAGATCGCTCGAATTAAAATGCTTTCGGGCGACAGTAGTCGCGTGCATCCTGAGTTCATCGAGGACGCGGCCCGTGCGAGCACATGCCCGTCCAGACAGTATTGACGTCATCCGCAGCCGGCATTCACCGGACGATCAAAGGTAGCCACGATGGCCATGACGATTGCCTCCCGAACGATTGCCTCCGCCCTGGTGGGGACCGCCATGTTTGCGATGTCGTTCGCACCTACTCTGGCCGCCGACAAGGTCACCTTCCTCACCAGCTGGTTCGCCCAGGCCGAGCATGGCGGATTCTACCAGGCCAAGGCGACCGGTCTCTATGACAAGGCCGGTCTCGACGTGACCATCAAGATGGGTGGTCCCCAGGTCAACGGCACGCAGCTCCTGCTCGCAGGCGATGCGGATTTCATCATGGGTTACGACATCCAGGTGATGAAAGGGCGCGAGCAGAATCTGCCGCTCGTGACTGTCGCATCGTCGTTCCAGTTCGACCTGCAGGGGATCATGACCCATGATGACGTGCCGGACCTTGCCGCGCTGAAGGGCAGGCCGGTGCTGATCGCCGGATCCTCGCGGGTGACGTTCTGGCCATGGCTCAAGGCCAAGTACGGTTACAGCGACGACCAGATCCGGCCTTACACGTTCAACTTGCAGCCGTTCTTCGCTGACAAGACCATGGCACAGCAGGCCTACCCGTCATCCGAGCCGTATCAGGCGCAGGAGCAAAAGGAGAAGGTGAAATTCTTCCTGCTGGCAGACGGCGGGTATCCACCCTACGGCTCGACGATCGTGACGACGGAGAAAATGGTCGCCGAGAAGCCGGATGTGGTGGCGCGCTTCGTCAAGGCGTCGCTCGAAGGTTGGCGCGACTATTTGCAGAATCCTGCTCCGGCGAACGGCCTGATCAAGGCTGACAATCCCAAGATGACCGACGGGCAGATCGCATTTGCGATCGAGAAGCTCAAGGAGAGCAAAGCGGTCGACGGCGGCGACGCAGCAAAGCTTGGCATCGGCATCATCACTGCCGAGCGCTACAAGCAAGTCTACGACTTCCTGGTGGCCGGCGAGCTGCTCGATCCCAAGACCGCCTGGCAAAAGTCGTTTGACGATCGTTTCGTCAAGGATCTCAGGATTGGCGTGAAATAGGGGCGGCCATGAACGTTCTGCCGCCGCCCTACACGTTCGACGACGATACCGAGCCCATGACGACCTCCGAAGGCCGCCCGCCCGTCGTCGAGGTGCTCTCGGCGGAGAAGCTGTTTCCGAACGGCACGCGGGGCCTTGCGCCGATCGATCTCACGATCGCGGACGGCGAATTCCTGACGCTGATCGGCCCCTCCGGCTGCGGCAAGAGTACGCTGCTCAAGCTGATCGCCAACTTGATCGAGCCAACCGACGGTCGGCTGTTGTGGTGGCGCGGCGACCACCGCCAGGTCGGGCAGCAGGGGAGGCGGCTCGCCTTCGTATTCCAGGAGCCGACCCTGATGCCCTGGGCGCGCGTCGAGGCCAATGTCCGACTGCCTCTGGAGCTTGCCGACATGCCCAGGGTGAAGGCGGCCCCGCTGGTCGAGGATGCGATCGCGCGTGTTGGCTTGTCGGCGTTCAGTCAACACTACCCGCGGCAGCTGTCGGGCGGCATGAGGATGCGGGTATCAATCGCCAGGGCGCTGGTGACGCAGCCCAACCTCCTCCTGATGGACGAGCCCTTCGGCGCGCTCGACGAGTTCACGCGCAACAGACTGGACGACGATCTCGTTCGGCTGTGGTGGGAACGCAAGCTCACGACAGTGTTCGTCACCCATTCGATCTATGAGGCTGTGTTCCTTTCGACCCGGATCATCGTCATGGCTGCCGGTCCCGGCCGCATTTTCCGCACCATGACGATCGACGAGCCGCAGCCGCGTGAGGTCGGGTTTCGCGACAGCCCGAAGTTCGCCGCCTATTGCCGGGAGCTTTCGACCTGGCTCGCTGAAGCTTCGCTGCCGCAGTCGGGCGGGGGCGAAGCATGAAGCCGCTCCTGCAATCGGACGCCTTCGTCCGGGTCGCGGCTCCGGTCGCCGTCGGGATCGTGCTGTTCGGCCTGTGGGAGGCCAGTTTCCGCCTGGCCTCCGTTCCCGTGTACCTATTTCCCAAGCCGAGTGATATCTTCATAAGTCTTATGCAGCACGGGCCGTCACTGCTGCGTGCCCTGCTGGTGACCTTGCGGGTGACGCTGCAGGCCTTCATTGCGGCGACCGTGTTCGGCACCCTGATCGCATTCTTGTTTGTGCAGAGCCGGGCGATCGAGGTCAGCCTGTTTCCCTATGCGGTGCTGCTGCAGGTGACGCCGGTGGTCGCGATTGCGCCGCTGATCATCATCCTCGTGAAGAACACCCAGCTGTCGCTGACGATCTGCGCAACCCTGGTCGCGCTATTCCCGATCATCTCGAACACCACGCTGGGTCTGCGCAGCGTCGATCCAGGCCTTGCCAATTATTTTCGGATGAACCGGGCCAGCCGCTTGAAGACCCTGATCAAGCTTCGTATCCCCGGCGCGTTGCCGTACTTTTTCGGCGGGCTGCGCATCTCGAGCGGCCTCGCGCTGATCGGCGCGGTGGTCGCCGAATTCGTGGCGGGCACGGGAGGGCGGTCGTCGGGCCTCGCCTATGAGATCCTCGATGCCGGCTTCACGCTCGATATTCCGCGCATGTTCGCGGCGCTGTTCCTGATCACGCTGACCGGCGTCGTGCTGTTCAGCGTCATGGCGGCGCTTTCGCGGTTTGCGTTATCAAGCTGGCATGAAAGCGAGATCCGGGCCGAGACATGACATCAATGCTGATCGAGAATGCCGCGGGGATCTTCACGGGCCTGTCGGGCGATGCGATGCGTGCGGCGGGTGCGATCCGGATTCGCAATGGTGTGATCGTCGCAATCGGCATGCTGCAGCCGGAGCCAGGCGAGCGCAGGCTCGACGCAGAAGGCTGCGTGATCTATCCGGGTCTCGTATCGACCCATCACCACATGTTCCAGAGCGTGCTGAAAGGCGTCCGCGAAGGCATCAATCTTCCGCTCGCAGGGTGGCTGCGGTCGGTGCCCTACCGCTTCTGGTCGGCCATCGACGAGGAGGCCTTGGCGATTGCTGCGCGGATTGCGCTCGCCGAACTGCTTTTCTCGGGCACCACCACGGTCGCCGATCACCACTATCTGTTCAGCGACACGTTTCGCTTCGATCCGGCGCAGGTGATTTTCGATGTTGCCCGCAGCCTCGGTATCCGCCTCGTGTTCTGCCGCGGGGGTGCCACCGTCAGCCGCCATTTCGATACCGATAAGTCCGTGCCGATGCCGGTCGAAACGCTGGACCGGATGCTGCAATCCGTCGAGGCCTGTGCGCAGCGCTTCCACGATCCGTCGCCAGATAGCCTGACCCACGTCGCGCTGGCGCCGACCACGCCCACCTGGTCGCTGGATCCGGGCGAGTTGCGCGAGGTGATCGCCGCCGCGCGGCGAATGAAGCTGCGGCTGCACAGCCATCTTTCGGAGACGTCGGATTATGTCGACTTCTGTTTGTCGGTTCATGGCAAACGGCCAGTCCACTGGCTCGCAGAGCACGACTGGCTCGGCGAGGACGTTTGGTTCGCGCACCTCGTGCATCTCGATCCGGAGGAGGTGGCGATCCTGGCCCGCTCCGGCACCGGCATGGCGCATTGTCCGCAATCCAATTGCCGCCTGGGTTCCGGCGTCGCGCCGGCGGACGCGATGGCGCGGCTGGGCGGCGCGGTGTCGCTCGGCGTGGATGGCGCAGCCTCCAACGAGGCGGCCGACATGATCAGCGAGATGCATAGTTGCTGGCACACACATCGCGCCGTGAAGGGAGCCGACGCGGTGACCGCGGAAGACGTCGTGCATTGGGCCACGGCGGGAGGTGCGCGCGTGCTGGGCCTGCCGCGGATCGGTACGCTGGCGCCAGGCCAGCAGGCCGATATCGCCATCTTCAGCCTGGACCAGCCACGCCACTTCGGCATGCACGATCCCATGGTCGCGCCGGTGACGTGCGCGGGTTCGGCGCACGTTCGCCATTTGCTGGTCGGTGGTCGCCCGGTCGTCGAGAACGGCGCGATTCCCGGCCTCGACCTGCAGAAGCTGAAATTCGATGCGGCCCGCGTTGTCTCGCGTCTGGCTGCCTGAACCGCGGAGGAAATGATGCTCGTTACCAAGCAACCCGTGTTGCGCCGCTTCTGGTACGCAACGATGCCCGTCGACCATCTCAAGGAGGGCCCGCAGCCCTTCACCCTGCTCGGGGAGCCGATCGTGCTGTTCCTGGATGCCAATGGCGAGCCGGCCGTGCTCGAGGATCGCTGCTGCCATCGCACCGCCAAGCTGTCGAAAGGCTGGTGCAACAACGGGAATATCGTCTGCGGCTATCACGGTTGGGAGTACGACCGCGACGGCAAGCTGGTCATGGTCCCGCAGTTTCCCTTCGAGCAGCCGATTCCCGATGCCAGGGCGCGCTCGTTCCGCGCCAGCGCACGGTATGGTTATGTCTGGGTCGCTCTGGATGAGCCGCTGCGCGGCATTCCCGACATTGCCGAAGAGAACAAGGCGGGCTACCGCCGCATCCATCAGTTTTATGAAAAGTGGGACACGGCGGCGCTCCGCCTGATGGAAAACTCGTTCGACAATGCCCATTTCGCATTTGTGCACAAGGGGACGTTTGGCGACATCAATCAGCCAAAGCCCGAGAAGTACGAGATCACCGAAACCGAGGATGGCTTCGACGCCGAGACGATCATCACCATCCGCAATCCGCCGAACTCTTTCCGGATCAGCGGCACAACCGATCCAACCACGAAGCGTCATCAGCGCAACAAGTGGTTCATGCCGTTCTGCCGCCGCCTCGACATGGAGTATCCGTCCGGCATTCGTCACATCATCTTCAATTGCGCGACGCCGATCTCCGATGGCCAGATCCAGGTCGTGCAGCTGCTGTTCCGCAACGATACCGAAGCCGATTGCTCCACCCAGGAGCTGATCGATTGGGACGCCGCCATCATCGCAGAGGATCGCGAGATGCTCGAATCGACTGACCCTGACGCGATCGTCGACATGAGCCGGAAGCTCGAAATGCACATGCCTTCCGATCGGCCCGGAATGATCATGCGAAAGCGCCTGCTCGAGCTTTTGGGCGAGCACAACGAAAGGGAGCAGCCGAGGGAGAGGGTTGCTTGAACCGCGACGAACTTCCGTCGTTGAGGCCTGGAGAGCCTGCGTTGCTTCGACGGAAGCAGGTCTGGCAATTCACCGACAAGACTGGCCGCACGCTGCCTCCGACGCTTAGAGCATAGACCGATCGATGCGCCCGGGTCTTGGAGTGGCTCTGTGAGATACACAGCGGGTGTTGTTCGGACCGCGCTCGTGCAGGAGTGCCTTCGGGAGATCCGGCTCTGGCCGGGGTGTGAAGCCGTGGAGGAGGTCGGGGTGCTTGGAGACCCAGACGGCGGCTTCTCGGTTCATGTCGTCCAGTACGGCACTGCGAAAAAGTGGCTCGCTGATCGCGCCATTCGTTGCATCACACGTGAGAAGCTCCGGTGGTACCACCTTGAAGCAGAGTAGCCATGTCTGACGGTCGAGCCATGTTGCGCGCAGCGAGCCGTTGTGGGCGCGACTTCGGCCGGACGGGCAGGCATCAGGCCGAAGTTGTCTTGGCGCGCCAGAGTCTGGAATTGGCCTAGTGTCCGGCCGGAGCCGAATAGCCGCCGGTGTAATAAGAGGAAACGGGGCTGCTTACCCTGGGTTGCTGCCAGGCCGCATAGGCGTCGGTCGGACGGGACTGCGATTGCTGAACCGGTGCAACCTGTGGCTTGCGGTGGCGCTCCGTGGCCATGGCGCTTTGCAAGGTCGATCCGAGCAGCAGACCGGCCGTCACGACGTAAACAACGCGAGTGTTTTTCTTCATTGGGTTCTCCCTTGGGCTCCTGGCCGGAGGAATCGCTCGGCCTGGTTTTTCGCAAATAGTGCTTGCAACAGCGTTGCTTAGCCCGGAGGCGATCACGAAGTGGTGCGCAAAATAATTGGGCGCGACTAAATTTTTGGCAGGGTCTATCGTTGGCGGACTCCAATCACGCACGCACCATCCGAGAACACACAGCCGATGAAGACGAAAATCTTGTTAGTCATGCTGTTGGCCGCTTCGCCGGCGGCGGCCGAGACGCGGCCAGCGCCCAAAGCCGTTCCGAAAGCTGCGGCCGTACCAGCAGACATTTGCGCCCCGATCGGCCGGACTGCGAAAGGCGAGCTGGTCTATTCGATGAAATGCCAAGACGTGCCGGTCGCCGCAGCGCCAGCGGCCGAGTCCAAGGAAGCGGCGCCGCCGCCCGAACCGGAAACGCAGCGGACCGGATTATTCGGTTTGTCCTACGACCGGCGGAAACCGGGGGACTAGTGCGTTACAGCATGCGGTGCATCGCGCGGAATGACCGTCCGGCGCGCCGCATGTCGAACAGCCATCCATCGAATGGACCAGCGGACGAATTCATGACGACGTTGATCGATCTCAACAATGCGAGCCGAGATGACTTTGTCGCGGCCCTCGCCAATGTCTTCGAGCATTCGCCGTGGGTCGCCGAACAGGTTGCGACGAAGCGGCCGTATACCGGTATCGCTCAATTGTTCATGGCGATGAAGGCGGCGGTCGAGCAGGCACCGTCCGAACTGCGACTGGCACTGATCAAGATGCATCCCGACCTCGCTGACAAGACGCAGCGTGCAGCCGGTCTCACCGATGATTCCTTTGCCGAGCAAAATAGCGCGGGGCTCGATCGGCTGTCGGGTGCGGAATACGATGCGTTTCAGCGCGTCAACAATGCCTACCGCGCCAAGTTCGGATTTCCTTACATCGTCTGCGTGCGCCGCCACACCAAGGATTCCATTCTACGTGATTTCGAGCGACGCCTGCCGAATGACATCGCGGTCGAAATGCAGACCTCGGTGGAGGAGATCTGCCGCATCGCGGCCCTGAGGCTCGACCAGATCGTGATGGCTGACGACCGGCTTGCGGTTCACGGGCGTCTCTCGACCCACGTGCTGGATACCCACAGCGGCAAGCCCGCTGCCGGGATTGCGGTCGAGCTGATCGAACTCGCAGGGCTGGGCACGAGCCGCGTGGTGGCGCGCGCCTTGACCAACGCCGACGGCCGGACGGACCAGCCCTTGATTGGCGGCCGTCCCGTTCCGGCCGGGACGTACGAGCTGCTGTTCAGCGTCGGCGATTATTTCGCCAAGCGTGGCGTGCCCTTGTCCAATCCGCCGTTCCTGGACAAGATACCGTTGCGCTTTTCGGTCAGCGAACCCGAAGGCCATTTGCATGTACCGCTCCTCGTGACGCCATGGAGTTACGCGACCTATCGCGGAAGCTAGGTACGGAATCGCAAGCGGCTGATGACTGCTGAAAGGTGCGGCAGGGATGGTGAAGATTCCGGCAGCGAGGCCATACCGTGGGTGCCACTTCCGGTGATCGAACCTGGTCTATCCATGACGCGGTGGGTGGCGCGAGCTTGCCGATGGCACGAACGTTGCTCGATACTGGCTACGAGAGGCGGCGGGCGTTGCCGGCCTGGTGCCATTGCTGGAGACTTTGACGTGCCGCTGATCAAGAACCGATATGGCAAGGGCCGGGTCCGCGTGATGCGGATTCACCGTGATGGGGAGCGGCAGGAGGTCAGTCAATTGAGCATCAGGGTGATGCTCGAGGGCGATTTCGCTCCCACCTTTACCCACGCCGACAACCGGATGACGGTCTCGACCGACACCATCAAGAACATCGTCAACATCGTGGCGCGCGAGAACACCGGTCTCTGTGCCGAGGAATTCTGCCAGGTCCTGGCCAGCAAATATCTTGAGACCTATCCGCAGGTTTCATCCGTCGCGATTACTTCGCACGAGACCAAATGGAGCCGGCTGAGTTTCGACGGCAAGCCACATCCACACAGCTTCGTGCTCGACGCCAACGGTCGTCCGACGGTTGAAGTCACGATGACGCGCACGGGTGGGCCGGCGCTGGTTTCGGGCGTCGATGGGTTCGCATTCATGAAGTCGACCCAGTCGGGCTGGGAGAAATATGTCAAGGATCGCTACACCACGATCCCGGAGACCGCAGATCGCATCTGCGCGACCAGCATGGTCGCGTCGTGGACATGGTCCGCAAAGCCCGAAAGCTATCCGGCAGCGAATTCAAATATCCTCGATACCTTGCTGAAGGTCTTTTCGACGACCTACAGCAAGAGCGTGCAGGACAGTCTATACCGCATGGGAGAGGCGGCGCTCGCCGCAGTACCCGAGATATCCGAGATCAGCATGGCTTGCCCGAACATGCACTTCATCCCGGTGAATCTTTCGCCGTTCGGGCTGGACAACAACAACGACGTGTTCCTCCCTACCGACGAGCCGCATGGCCAGATCGAGTGTACGGTGGGGCGGAGATAGGCCGGGCTGCCCAACGCTAGCCGAATTTCTTCAGTAGTGCCGGAAACAGCCGGTCAGGCTTGAAGGGAACGTCGGTAAAGCGGATGCCGGTGGCGTCGGCGATGGCGTTGCCGAGCGCGGCGGCGACGGGGTTGTAGGGGCTCTCGCTCATCGATTTCGCACCCATCGGGCCGACACTGTCGGAGGTGTCGGCAAAATAGACGTCGGTGCGCGGCACGTCTGCGAAAGCTGGCAAGTGATAGTCCCGGAAACTTGGATTGATCACGCGGCCGCCGCTGTCGATCACCAACTCCTCAAAGAGTGCCGCGCCCAGCGATTGCGCCACGCCGCCCTCGACCTGACCGCGGCACTGCATCGGGTTGGCGACACGGCCGGCATCGGCGGCCTGCACGCTCCTCAGGATCTTCAGCGCGCCGGTGCCCTTGTTCACTGCGACGCGAAACCCCTGCACGTTGAATGCGACCGAACGCGGCGTTCCGTCCGACGTACCGCTGGCTTGCAGGACCTGGCCGCTGCCGCGCGCCGAGCGCGCAAGCTCGATATAGGGCAGTCGCTGCCTGCCGCAGATCGCGTGATCGGCCTCCAGCACGCAGGTGCCGGGATCACCTCCAGCCAGACGGCAGGCCAGCGCCTTCAGGTCGCCCGCCAGATTCTCGGCCGCGGCCTGAGTGGCGCTTCCGGCCACGAAAATCCCCGCGCTGCCATAGGCGCCGGTGTCGTGGCCGCCATGCGCGGTATCGGATTGTCTCAGGCGGATACGATCGACCGACGTGGCGAGCGCGGTGGCCGCGATCTGGCGATGCACCGTGCTGGTGCCGTTACCGAATTCCGCGGTGCCGACGGTCAGCTCGAAATGCCCGTCGTCGCAGAGCCTGATCCTGCAATCCGCGAGGTGGCCGGCGGGTGGTACGGTATCGATCATGGTCAGCGCGATGCCGTCGCCGACCAGCCAGTCGGCGGAGAGCTGCGGTGTGGGGGTTTCCGCTGACATCGCGCGCTCGACCAGGTCGAGACACTGGTCGAGGCCGTAGGAGCCGTACGTCACGTCGTGATATTCGGAGCCGGGTGGCGAGAGCATCGGGTCGCCCGGCCTGACCACATTGCGACGGCGCATATCGAACGGCGAGATGCCGAGCTGCTTGGCGAGTTCGTCGATGGCCGCCTCGACGGCGATCAGCGTCTGCGGCAGACCATAGCCGCGGAAGGCGCCGGCCGGCAGCGTGTTCGTGTAGCAGGCAATCGCATCAACCTTCTTGTTCGGGCAGTTGTAGACGCTGATGGATTCGCTGACCGCGTGGAAGAGCACAGGGCCTGCGTGATTGCCATAGGCACCCGTGTTCGAGAGCACATCGAGCTGCAGGGCCGTCAGATTGCCGTCCTTGTCTGCCCCCGCCTTGACTGTCACCCGCATTGGATGCCGCGTCGAGGTCGCCGTGAATTGCTCTTCGCGTGTGAGTTCGAGCTTGACCGGCCGCCCCGTGCGGAGCGCGGCGAGCGCCAGGATGTCCTCGACGAGCATCTCCTGCTTGCCGCCGAAGCCGCCGCCGACGCGCTCGCAGAACACCCGGACCTTGTCGGCCGGCAGCTTGAAGAGGCCGGCCAGCGCGCGGCGGGTCAGGAATGGGACCTGCGTGCTGGAACGGATGTTGAGCACGCCCGAGGCGTCAAGCCATGCCAGCCCGCCATGGGTCTCCAGTGCGGCGTGCTGGACGCGCTGGGTGGTGAAGGTCCCCTCATAGGTGACAGCCGCCTCGGCGAATCCGCGTGTGACGTCGCCAAATTCGCCATGCGTTTCGGCGACAATGTTGCGCGCGGCATTGGCGACGCGATGCATGGTCGTCTTGTCGGCATGAATGGCCGGAGCGCCTGCGGCGATAGATTCGGCCGGATCGAACACGGCAGGAAGGATCTCATACGCGACCTTGATCAGCCGGCAGGCATTTTCGGCGGCGGCTTCGCTGTCCGCCACCACAGCTGCGACCTTCTGACCGATGAAGCGGACGGTCGTGTCGAGCACCCTTGTGTCATCGGGATCCATCCAGTCGCGCTCGTGGCGCGCGGTCGAGAACAGGCAATCAGGCGCGTCCTCATGCGTCAGCACCGCGTGGACGCCGGCGGCCTTCAGCGCATCCGTCTTGTCGATCGCGACTATTCTCGCGTGGGCGTGAGGAGAACGCAGGAGCTTGATGTGCAGCAGGCCGTCGATCGTCGTGTCGAAGGTGTAGGGCGCTGCACCGCGCACGATCAGGGGGCCCGCGGGGGCGGGCAGGCTGCGGCCAAAGGCCGTGCCGGCCGTGGCATCCTCTATCTTGGTCTTGCCGTCGAGCGCGTCCTGGATCGAACGATAGCCGGTGCAGCGGCAGATATTGCCCTTCAACGCCGCGTCCAGGTCCTGCCGTTGTGCCTGGTTCAGCGAGGCACATGTCAGGATCATGCCGGCAGTGCAGAAGCCGCACTGAAATCCCTGCGCATCGAGAAACGCCTGCTGCAGCGGATGCGTGCCGGTGGTGCCGGCAAAGCCCTCGATGGTGGTTATCGCATGGCCGTCGGCGCGGAATGCCGGGATCAGGCAGCTATGGACCGGCTCGCCGTCGAGCAGCACCGTGCAGGCGCCGCAGTCGCCGGCATCGCAGCCCTTCTTGACGCCGAAATGGCCGAGCTCGCGCAGGAACGTGCGCAGGCATTGTCCGGCACGCGGGTGGGTCGAGAACGTCTTGCCGTTGATCTCGAACGTCATGGGTGCGCCTGCAATTCGTCGCGGATCTCCTCGGCAAGCCGCAACGTCATGTGCTTGCGCCACAGCGGCCTGCCGTGGACGTCGGCGTGGTAGAGGCCATCCGCAATGCGCCGCTGGATCGTGTCGCGGAGTTGGTCGGCACGAGGCATGGCAGGAAACGACAATTGCACCGGCCGCACCGTCGAGGCGGTGACGGTCAGTGTGAAGCTGCCGTTGTTGTCAACGCTGCCGATCAGCAGCGCGGCTGAGCGGCCGACCGGCGTCAGCGAAATCTGGCGGAATGCGGAGCGCCGCTTCAGGGCAGCGATCGGGATATCGATTTGCCGCAGCAGGTCGCCGGGGGCCAGCACGTTTGCATGATCGCCGGTCACGAAGTCCATGACCGGGATGGTTCGCTCGCCGCCGCGGGCTGGCCAGATCGTGCACACGCCATCGAGCGCCGAGGTCAGTGAAATCATCGGTCCCGCCGGGAGCGACATGCAGATGTTGCCGCCGACGGTCGCGGTTTTCCAGATCTTGAACGAAGCGAGAAAAGCACGGCAGCACTGGTTGATCAGCGGCGCGGCCATCCAGTCCGGCGGGCAGGCCAAGGCATCGAGCTGCGCGACCGTACAGGTCGCCGCAATGCTCAGATGCGTGTCACCAATCGTGAGGGCCGGCCAGTTCAGCTCAGTGAGATCGATCAGGCGGATGAGATGCACCTGGGGCTCCGAGAACAGCCAGGTCCCGCCCGCGAGCCAGGCATCGCCTGCCGTCCAAACGGGCAGTTGCGCCCGCGAGAGCGGACGGACGACCTCGGTGATGGTGTTTAAGTCCATGGATACGCCAGCGCTTTCAACGAGATGCATCATTGACTATGAAGTCTTGCAAGAGCAACGCCAAGTCTCGCGGGACGTGGGACGGTCCTTGCAGGTCAGGAATGGCGTTCGCCGGCTCGGGAGACGAGAATGATGGATCAAATGCAGGCAACCTGGATCAAGGATCCCCTGTCGATTCTGGCCAACGGAGCCGAACGCGGCGTTGTGGTCCATGGCGGCAAGATCGTCGAGTGCGTGGGCGCCGGGCATCAGCCGACGACGGCGAATGTTGCGGTCTACGACGCGAGCGCCCATGTCGTGCTGCCCGGGCTGATCAATACCCACCATCATTTCTATCAGACGCTGACGCGGGCGCTGCCGGCTGCGATGGATCGCGAGCTGTTTCCCTGGCTGCAGGCGCTGTATCCGGTGTGGGCGCGACTGACCCCGCAATCGCTCGAACTCGGCGTCAGCGTCGCGATGTCCGAGTTGCTGCTGTCTGGTTGTACCACGACCACCGATCACCACTACGTGTTTCCGGCGGGCCTCGAGGAGGCGATCGACATCGAGGTTGCGGTGGCAAGGCGGCTGGGTATCCGTGTGCTGCTCACGCGCGGCTCGATGAATCTCTCGCAGCGTGACGGTGGATTGCCGCCAGACAGTGTGGTGCAGGACGAGGATGCGATCCTCGCCGACAGCGCACGGCTGGTATCGAAGCATCATGAGCGCGGCGAGGGCGCGATGGTGCAGATCGCCCTGGCGCCGTGTTCGCCGTTTTCGGTGACGACGTCGTTGATGCGTGCAACCGCCGATCTCGCCGATAGGCTGGATGTCCGGCTGCACACGCATCTTGCCGAGACCGAAGACGAGAGCAGGTTTTGCCAGCAGATGTATGGCTGTCGCCCGCTCGATTACCTCGAGCAGTGCGGATGGCTGAATGCCCGGACCTGGCTGGCTCACGGCATCTTCTTCGATGCACAGGAGATGAAACGGCTGGCCGGGGCCGGAACGACCATCAGCCATTGCGCCTGCAGCAACCAGATCCTGGCGTCGGGCTGCTGTCCGGTCTGCGAGATGGAGGACGCCGGCGTGGTGATCGGGCTCGGCGTCGACGGCTCTGCGTCGAACGACGGATCCAACCTGATGCAGGAGGTCCGTGCCGCGTTCCTGCTGCAGCGTGCCCGTTACGGCGTAACGAAGGTCAGCCATAAGGATGCGTTGCGATGGGCGACCAGGGGCTCGGCCGCCTGCGTCGGCCGTCCGGAACTGGGCGAGATCGCCGTCGGCAAGGCGGCTGATCTCGCGCTGTTCAAGCTTGATGAGCTACGCTTCTCCGGCTCTGGCGACCCAATTGCCGCGTTGGTGCTTTGCGGCGCACATCGTGCTGATCGGGTGATGGTCGGAGGGAGATGGGTTGTGATCGACGGAGCCATTCCCGGGCTCGATGTCCCGGACCTCATCCGACGTCACAGCGCAGCTGCGAATGCAATGCACGCGGGATAGCGCGCAGGGAGACTCGGGCCGGATCACCCGAGCCCGAGCCTGGTCGTGATCGGGTCTATTTCCCGGGGAGCTTGTCGTCGATCCCTTTGACGTAGAAATTCATGCCCAGGATCTGAGTGTCCTCGAGGTGATCGCCGCCCTTGCATTCGACGTCCTTGCCGTCCTGCGTGACGACGGGGCACTTGAATGGATGCAGCTTGCCGGAGGCGATAGCGGTCTGAGTGTCCTCCGCCATCTTCTTCACGTCGTCGGGCATGTTGGTGTAGGGAGCCATCTCGAACATCTTGCTTTCGAGGCCGCCCCAGGTGTCTTCGGACTTCCAGGTGCCGGCGAGCTCGGCCTTGACGCGCTCAATGTAGTAGGGCGCCCAGGTGTCGAGGATCGAGGTCAGCTGTGCCTTGGGACCGAACTTGATCATTTCAGAGTCCTGGCCGAATGCGAGCTTGCCGCGTTCGCTTGACACCTGCATTGCAGCCGGGCTGTCGGTGTGCTGCATGATCATATCGGCGCCCTGGTCGAGCAGGGCCTTGGCGGCGTCGGCTTCCTTGCCGGGATCGAACCAGGAGTTCACCCAGATGATCTTGACCTTGATGTTCGGGTTGATGGTCTGGGCGCCCAGCATCGTCGCGTTGATGCCCGACACGACCTCCGGAATCGGGAAGGAGCCGATGTAGCCGAGCACGCCGGCCTTCGACATCTTGGCCGCGATCTGACCCTGGATGTAGCGGCCCTGGTACCAGCGCGCCGAATAGGTCGACATGTTCTTGTCACGCTTATATCCCGAGCAATGTTCGAAGTGCACATTGGGATATTTCTTCGCGACCTTCAGCGTCGGATCCATGTAGCCGAAGGATGTGGTGAAGATCAGCTTGTTGCCGGCACGCACGAGCTGTTCGATCGCGCGTTCGGCGTCCGGTCCTTCCGGCACGTTCTCGAGGAACGTCGTTTCGATCTTGTCGCCGAGCTCCTTCACAAGAGCCTGGCGCGCCAGTTCGTGCTGATAGGTCCAGCCAAGGTCGCCGACCGGCCCGAGATAGATAAAGCCAACCTTCAGCTTGTCGGCGGCCCAGGCGCCGCTGTTGATGCATCCGGCCAGGAGAATCGCTGCCGCCGCAAATAATGTTCTCTTCATCTCAATCTCCAAACGGGGAAACCATAGTTCGGAACGTGGGCGCCCCATCGCGGCACGTACCGACATCAAGCTAGCGGTCCGGCACGAATACGGTTCCGAGCGCAGCGGGCGCCGTCGAGCCGCCGGTGCGCGCGCGAGAGAGCAGAACCAGAACGATGATGGTCGCGAGATAGGGCAGCGACGACATGAACTGCGATGGAATTCCGATGCCGGCGCCTTGCGCGTGGAGCTGAAGAATGGTGACGGCGCCAAACAGGTAGGCTCCGACGACCAGCCGGGCCGGCCGCCAACTTGCGAAAACCGTCAAGGCCAGTGCGATCCAGCCGCGGCCCGCCGTCATGCCGGGAATGAAGAAGGGTGTGTAGGCGAGCGGCAGATAGGCGCCCGCAAGCCCGGCGCAGGCGCCGCCGAACATCACCGCATAGAGCCGGATCCGCAGCACCGGATAGCCCAACGCATGGGCGGAGACGTGGTTGTCGCCGCAGGCGCGCAAGATCAGCCCGGCCCGCGTCCGATAAAGGAACCACCAGACGCCGACCACCAGGGCGATCGAAAGATAGACAAAGGCGTCCTCCCCGAAGAGGATTCGCCCCGCCAGCGGAATGTCGCTGAGGCCCGGAATGTGGAGATGCGGTGCAGGTGTGATGCGTTCGCCGACGAAGCCGGCGCCGATCAGGCCGGACAATCCGATTCCGAGGATAGTCAGCGCGAGGCCGGTTGCGACCTGGTTGACCGCGAGCCCGAGCGCCATCAGCGCAAAGATTAGCGACATCAGGATGCCGGCGACCATGCCGCAGAGCGCGCCGACGATGATCGAACCGGAGAGCCACGCGCCGCCGAAGCCGCAGGCGGCGCCGACGATCATCATGCCTTCGACGCCGAGGTTGAGCACACCCGAGCGCTCGGTCACAAGTTCGCCGGTGGCCGCGAGCAACAGCGGCGTGGAAGCTGCCAGCACCGACAGGATGATGGCTTCAATGAGCCCCACTTTGCACCTTTGGCGATGAGGAAATAAGCCGAAAGCGGTAGAGGATCAGGGAATCGCAGGCGAGCACGTAGAACAGCAGAATGCCCTGGAACACCTTGGTGACGTCCAACGGGATTTTCATCGCGATCTGGGCCTGCTCGCCGCCGATAAAGGTCAATGCGAGGAACAGTCCTGCAATTAATATTCCAATTGGGTTCAGTCGCCCGAGGAAGGCGACGATGATCGCAGTGAAGCCATAACCTGGCGAAATGCCGGGCTGGAGATGGCCGACCGGGCCGGCCACCTCGATGATGCCGGCGAGCCCGGCCAGCGCGCCGGAGATTGCAAAGGTCAGCAGCACCAGCTGATTGGCGTTGAACCCGCCGAACCGCGCTGCCCGCGGCGCGGCGCCGACGACCCGGATCTCGAAGCCCTTGATGGTCCTGCCGAGCAGCACCGCGCCGGCGGCCACCACGAACAGTGCGATGATCGAGCCAAGGTGCAGCCGGCCGCCTTCGATCAGCGTCGGCACGGTCGCCACCGGATCGAACTCGGCCGTGGTCGGAAAGTTGAAACCTTGCGGATCACGCCAGGGACCGCGCACGAGATAGTCCAGCAAGAGGTCGGCGACATAGACCAGCATCAGCGAGGTCAGGATCTCGCTGGCGCCGAACCGCACCTTGCAGATCGCCGGAATCAGTGCGTAGAGCGCGCCCGCGGCCGCGCCGAGCACGAGCATCGCCGGCAACACCCAATAGCCGGCATCGGTGCCCTGGGTCTTCACCGCGAGCCAACTCCCGGCCACCGCGCCGATCAGGAATTGGCCTTCGGCACCGATATTCCAGGCGTTGGCGAGATAGCACAACGACAGGCCGATCGCGATCATGACCAGCGGCGTCGCCTTGACCGCGATTTCCTGCAGGGAGTAGCCGTCGGTCAGAGGGGCGATGAAGTAGACGGCGAGCGCGGCAATCGGATTCTTGCCGAGCACCGCGAACACGATGCACAAGGTGGAGATCGTGAGCCCGATTGCGATCAGCGGCGAGATGAGCGCGATCGTGGCCGAACGCTCGGCGCGCTTCTCAAGCACGAGTTGCATGAGGTGTCTCCGAAGCTTCGATGCTGCTGCCGCCCATCAGCAGGCCGAGTGTCTCGCGGCTGGCTTCGGCGGTTGGCACGGGGGCCGACAAGCGGCCATGGAACATCACGGCGATGCGGTCGGTGATTTCGGCAAGTTCATCGAGGTCCTGGCTTGTCACCAGCACCGCGGCGCCGCCTGCGGCAAGATCGAGCAGGGCCTGCCGGATCACGGCGGCCGCACCCGCGTCGACGCCCCAGGTCGGCTGGTTCACGATCAGCACGACGGGATCGCGCAGGATTTCACGGCCGACGATGAATTTCTGCAGGTTGCCGCCCGACAGGCTCGCCGCCTCCGGGTCGCGCTTGGCTTTGCGCACGTCGAAAGTCTCGGTGGTGCGGTCGACGGTCTTCAGGGTTGCGGCCGTGTTCACGAAGCCATGAAGCACCATATTGCCGATGGCGTGGCCGGTCAGGAGGGCGTTTTCCGAGAGCCGCATGCGCGGCGCCGTGCCGTGGCCGAGCCGTTCCTCCGGGATGAAGGCCGCACCCAGCTTGCGGCGCCTGGTGATCGACAGGTGCCCCGCCGCATGTCCGTCGATCACGATCGTGCCGGGGTTTTTCGCCAGCCGCTCGCCGGAAAGGGCTGCGAACAGTTCGTCCTGTCCGTTACCGGCAACACCGGCGATGCCTAGAATTTCACCACCCCGGAGCTCGAACGAGATGTGCTCGAGCCGGATGCCGTGCGGATCGTCGGGTGTAAGGCTGAGATCATTGACCAGCAGGCGAGGCACGGTGATCTGGCGGCTCGCCGCAGCCTTCACTTCCATGATCTCGCCGCCGACCATCATGCGCGCAAGTGACGCCGCGGTCTCAGCCCTGGGATTGCAGGTCTCGACCTTCCGTCCGCCGCGCAGGATCGTTGCGGTGTCGCAGAGCCGCTTCACCTCGTCCAGCTTGTGGCTGATGTAGAGAATCGCGCGGCCTTCGGCCTTGAGGCGATTGAGCACGATGAAGAGCTGATCGGCCTCCTGAGGTGTCAGCACGGCTGTCGGCTCGTCGAGGATCAGGAATTGTGGATTCTGCATCAGCGCGCGCACGATCTCGATACGCTGCCGCTCGCCAACCGAAAGCTGCCAGACCTCCCGCTTCGGATCGAGTGGAAGTCCGTATGTACGCGACACCTGCTCGAGGCGCGCCGACATGTCCTTGAACGGCTCCTTGCCGTCGAGGCCGAGCGCAACATTCTCGGCGACCGTCAGATTGTCGAACAGCGAGAAATGCTGGAACACCATGCCGATTCCATGTGCCCGCGCATCGGATGGCCCAGACAGCACGATGGTCCTGCCCTGCCAGCGGATATCGCCCTCGCTCGGCTGGATCAGGCCGTAGATCGTCTTGACCAGGGTGGATTTTCCGGCGCCGTTCTCGCCGAGCAACGCATGGATCTCTTGCGGCCGAATATCGAGATCGATCTTGTCGTTGGCGAGAAACGAACCGTAGCGCTTGGTCAAGCCGACCGTCTGCAGAAGCGGCGTGGCACCTGTGTGCTGCGCGGCAGATGTCGTGTCTGGCATCCCGGGATATCGCATGCGTGGAGAGAGGAGCCGCAATAGTGGGCCAGTTTTCACGCACGCGTAAGTAGGGAAAAAGCGCCAGTGCTTGCTCAAGGCTTCGGCACGATTGAATCGCCCCGCAAATTTGCGGGGTCGACGGTCAGTCGGCCTTGCTGCCACGTCCGTGGAAGTTGTTGCAGAAATGTGACTGTCGATCCAATTCGAAAGTGGAGCGGTCAACGATGACGCAAAGTTGAGCAGCGTGTCGCTGCAGGATTCCAGCGGATTTCCCGCGCCCCGGCGGTACGTCCCCGCGCTGTGCGCAAATGTCGCGGAAGTCGAGCAATGATGGGCATAATTTGAAAAATCCCGAATTCCGTCGAAGCGAATTTTGCGGCCGTCAACCGCTACAGGACTGGCCCAACCAAACTGATCTCGCGGAGGTTGCTGATCAAACACGCGTCAGCGCGTGGAGAAACTTCGGGCTTCCTGTTCGCCCCGAAGCTGCGCCACGCTGCTGCATCAGCACGAATTCGTTGCGTTCACTCCTGGGGGTCTTTCACAATGTTCAACATCCGCCGAACCTTGTCGGCCGCGGCACTATCATTGGGGTTGATGCCGGTCGCTAACCTTGCAAGCGCCGCAGATCTGCCAGTCAAGGCACCCAAGCCGGCAGCTGATCTGCCATTCTTCCTGGTCATCGACGACCGCGTGACCTACTCCTACATCTTCTCCGGCACTGATCCGGGCGTATTCTCCGTCCGCCCTGACGGCAGCATCAACGGAAAGACCGCCAAGCAGGTCTACTCGTTCACGCATTTCGATATCTGGGCCTATGGCCAGAACTTCTTCACGATCTCGATGTACAAGTCGGATCATAACGACCCGGCGTCACCCTGCTCGAATGTCGGTGTGACCATCACGGGAGCTCCAGCAACCTGCGCCGGCGCGACCGAGATCTACGGGCTGTTCCGCTCGACCTTCGGCTGGAATCAGATCTTCAACACGAAGGCGTTCAGCATGGGGCCGCTGAACAACATCTCGTTCGAAGTCGGCATGGACGCCAACACGGAGAACAATTTCCTGGCGCCCGCCAAGCGGGACGTCGTCGCCGGTCTCCAGTTCGAGTTCAACCTTCCCTACAAGGGTTACATCAACGTGTCGCCGTTGATGTACTACGAGTTCTCCAATCACAACGCGTTCGACCAGTGCGGGCTGTTCGGCCCGGGCGTGCCCGGGGTGACCTGCCTCACCGACGGCAATACCAAGTTCAA
This sequence comes from Bradyrhizobium sp. USDA3010, assembly GCF_056429065.1. Lineage (NCBI taxonomy): Bacteria > Pseudomonadati > Pseudomonadota > Alphaproteobacteria > Hyphomicrobiales > Nitrobacteraceae > Bradyrhizobium > Bradyrhizobium sp. USDA3010. The sequence goes on along the minus strand of NZ_JBWJZD010000014.1, from coordinate 68,345 downwards.
CCCGACCTGGGCCGTCGAAGTAAACTACTACATGGATCTCGGCTTCCTGCCCGAGAGCATGCAGTATTTCTCGATCAGTGGTCGCGCCGGCTGGTACGGCAAGAAGGGCACCGAGAACGAACCGATGGCGTTCAATCCGGTCACCAACATCAGTACGGCCGTCGAGCTCAACTCCGAACCGATCCGTCTGACCTTCGACGCGAGCAAGGCGCTCTGGGGCCCGAAGTATTCACATTTCGTGGACGTCTGGGTGGCCTACCGGTATTGGCAGAACAAGTTCGGCCTCGATCACGCCAAAAGCGTCGTCTGCAATGTCTCGCCCGGCGTCAGCAACAATTCCTGTACCGAAGAATCGCTCTACTCCGGTATCTCCGTGAAGTTCTGATCCACCCGATCCGTTCCACGGGTGGCTCCTGGTGGCGCCGCGACACACCGCGGCGCCACTTTCACGTCCGCGCGCGGAGGCATTCAGCTGAGGGATCACCGCGCGACTATCGCGCCCAGATGCCCTCGTGCACGACCGCGGCTTCGTCTTCAAGCAACGGGCCGACCACCATTGTCTTCCGTTGACCGCTATCGAACACATTGCGGCAGGGCAGATCGAGCGTCGGATTCTCGGGGTGATTGCCGGTCAGTTCGCGCAAGCGGTGTTCGCTCAGTCCGTAGACGACGCGGCCGATGCCGGCCCAGTAGATCGCGCCGGCACACATGGCGCACGGCTCGGCGGATGAATACAGCGTCGCAGTCGCGAGGACCTCCGCGGACAACGTCGTGCATGCCAGGGTCGCCAGCAGTCGCTCGGCGTGGGCCGTGCCGTCGCGCGATGGCATGAAGCCGTTCTCGGCCTCGAGCAGGACGCTGCCTTCGCGATTCACGAGAACGGCGCCGAAGGGATGATTGCCATGGCTGATCGCGCGGCGCGCAACCGCGAACGAGTGCCGCAGAAAGCTCTCGTCGTCGAGCAGGTGGTTCGAGTTGTTCGCGTCGCTCATGAACGGTCTCCTTGCCAGTCACATCTGCGCGGCGGCCGCGAATTTCCGGCCGGCGTCTTCCTTGCCTGAAATCGTGACGACGGTATTCTCGGCTCTCACGGCTGCAATAATGGCGTCGCTGGCCCGGCCATTCTCTCCCGGTCAAGGCGGCGGTGCCGTGCGACGATCCGGATGCGTGTGAGGATTTTACACCAGTCCCTTGCCCGCGTCCGATCCATGACGTCTCTGCCGGGCCTGAAGCACAAGAATGACAACCAGCGCCAGAAAGATGACGAGAAAGGAGACGGCGCTCGTCAATGTTCCGAGCGCATAGATATCTGGCTTCGTGACGGTGGTCGTCAGGCCCTGCAGGTCAAGCGGCAGCGTGTTGACAGGGCCGATGGTCTGGCTCGAGCGCGCGAGTTCGTCCCAGGACAAGGTGAACCCAAACAGGCCGATACCGACGACCGATGGCAATATGATCGGCAGCACAACATGCCGAAATGTCTGCCACGGCGTGGCGCCCAGGTCGCGTGCCGCTTCTTCAAGCCGGCTATCGAACCTGTTGAAGATCGCAAACATGATCAGGAGACCAAAAGGCAAGGTCCAGGTCAGATGTGCACCGAGGCCCGATGTAAAAAGCCCCATTGCCGTTGTCCAATCCGTGGCGCCGCTCTTGATGATGAAGTCGTCAAGCAGCCGGAATTCCAGGGCGATGCCGAGCGAGGTAATGATCGATGGCATGATCAGGCTGGCAATGGCCACGTAGAATAGCAAGGTCGCGCCGCGGAACGATCTGCGAAAGGCCAGGCCTGCCGAAACCGAGAGAACGACCGTAAGCACCATGACGACAAGGCCGAGCTGAAGCGATCGCCTGAAAGCCGCGGCGATGTCGACGATGCCTGAGCCGGAGAACACCTTGCCGAACCACACCAGGGACACACCATTCATGGGGAATGTCAGGCCGCCATCCGGCCCCTGGAACGACAGGATGTAGATCGCGAACATCGGTCCGTATAGAAACAGGACGTAAGCGGTGAAAAATGCGGCGAGAAGATAGAAGAATCGCGATCGCTTCTCGTTCATCTCACAGCTCCTTGCGAACATCGACGATTCGGGTCAGCGCCGAAATGATCAGGATCGTGATGCCGAGCAGGATGACCGCATTGGCCGCAGCGGCCGGGAATTGCAGCGCATTCAGGCGCGTCTCGATGATCTTGCCCGCAGATGCAATCTGTTGGCCGCCCATCACGCCGATCGTGACAAAATCGCCCATCACGATCGTGATCACGAAGATCGAACCAATGACGATTCCGGGTTTTGCCAGCGGAATAACGACGTTGACCAGGGTCTGCCATCCGGTGGCGCCGGCGTCATAGGCGGCTTCGATCAAACGCTTGTCGATGCGAATCATCGAGTTGAAGATCGGCACCACCATGAAGAAGGTGAAGAGGTGAACGAGGGCAAGTACGACGGAAAACTCGGAGAACAGGAGCCACTCCAGCGGTTGCCGGATCAGTCCCACGCCCTCGAGTCCCCTGTTGACCAACCCGTTCCGGCCAAGCAGCGGAATCCATGCGATCATGCGGATCACATTCGACGTCCAGAACGGGATGGTGCAAAGCAAGGTAAGTACGATCTGCCAGGTTTTGGACCGGACGTGGAATGCGAGAAAATAGGCGACGGTGAAGCCGATCAGAAGCGTCAGGCTCCAGGTCAGCAGGCACAATTTCAACGTCTTCAGATAGGTCTTCAGGATGGTGCAGAGGTTGGGCAGATCGGCGATGCATCCCTCGAACGTGTCGCTGTAGCCACGCAGGCTAAAGGCCGGGATCATTTCATACTCGTTGTAGTCCCACGCGCTGACAATCGTCACAAGAAGCAGCGGCAAGAGAAAGAACACCGAGAAAACGAGCATCATCGGTGCGGCCTGGAGCCAGGCAACGAAGGTCTTGCGGTCTTGCATCATCGAACGGAGAATCGCGGTGATGGCGCAGCAGGAGTTGTCAAACGCCTTGTCCTCCTGTGGATTGCATCAGGCGGCGATGAATTCATTCCACTTGCGCACCATGTAATCGTTCTCATCCATAACGGCATTCCAGCAGGCGACCGCGCCCATGCGGTCTTCGTAGGATCCCCCGTCGCGCTTGGTGCCGGCCTTCTCGAGAATCGTGCCGTCGGGTGCCTTGATGTCGCTGACGGCGGCCTTGCCTTCCATCCAGTAGCCCCACTCGTCCGCCGTCATGTTGGCCTTCGCAGTGGACAGCACAGCCGAATAGTAACCCTGGCGGTTGAGATAGGCGCCGGCCCAACCCGACAAGTACCAGTTCACGAATTCATAGGCCCAATCGAGCTTTGGCCCCGTAACCGCCTTCGATACGCAGAACCCCGACGCCCACGAGCGATAGCCTTCCTTGAGCGGCTGGAATGTGCAGGCGATCCCCATCGAGCGCACCTTGGTGACCGCAGGCGACCACATCGACTGGATGACGGTTTCACCCGAGGCCATCAGGTTGACGGATTCGTTGAAATCCTTCCAGAACGCGCGGAACTGGCCGGCCTTCTTGGCTTCCGTCATGATCTTCATGGTGAGATCAATCTCGGCCTTCGTCATGTTGCCCTTGTCGGCATAGGTGTGCTGACCGCTGGCTTCGACCACCATCGCGGCATCCATGATTCCGATCGACGGAATGTTGAGAATCGAGGCTTTGCCCTTGAATTCGGGATTGAGCAATTCGGTCCACGATGAAATTGGCCGTTTGATCAGATCCGGCCGGATACCGAGCGTGTCGGCATTGTAGACCGTCGGGATCAGCGTCACGAATTCGGTCGGCGTTTTTGAGAACGTCTTGGAGTTTGCACCCTCAAGATAAAGCACCTTCCACGGCGCGGTGCCCTGATCGCCGATCTTCTTGCCGTTCGGCAACTGACCCTTGGTGAACACCGGGGTGATGTTGTCGAATTCCTTGATCTTCCTGGCGTCCAGCGCAAAAATATTGCCCGACGGCACCAGCTTCCTCAGCGAGAAATATTCGGTATCCAGCACATCAAACGAGTTCGGCTGGGTGATCACGCGTTTGGTCACGTCGTCGGTGGTTGCCGTGATGTATTCGATCTTGATGCCGGTATCTTCCAGACACTTCTTTGAGATCTCGTCACCTTCGTTCACCGCCGTTCCGAGATAACGCAGAACCTTCGGATCGGCTGAATGGACGTGGGGAAATCCGGTAATTGCGCCCGAGCCCGCCGCAAGGCCGACCGCTCCGGCCGCGCCCTTCAGCATGGTGCGACGGCTAATGCGACGATCGAATTTCGAGGATTTGCTCATGATTGTCTCCTTGGGTGTCACGCCGCCCTTTCAGGCGACCGGGCGATTTCAGGACTCGTGGTTTTAAGAAGGCTAGCCTGCGTCGGGTCCCATGTGGCGAGAACACGTTCACCGACAGCGTAGTTGGCCGCGTCGAATTGGGTTTCCGTGACCTGGGCCGAGATCTCGGAGCCACCCTCGACGGCAATGACGACGCGGACATAGGTTCCCTGGTATTCGACCTCGCTGATGGTGCCTGCAACCGATGGACCAGCGACCGCTTCGCTCGGTCGCTTCAGCATCAGCCGGTCAACCCGAACGGCGAAGGTCTCGGGACCCACAGCAATAACATTGTGTCCGCCGATGAATTTCGCCGTGAATTCGGTTCGAGGGTGATTGAAGATTTCACGCGGCGAACCCTGCTGCTCGATCCGGCCCGCGTTCATGAGAACCACGATATCGGCCAGAGCCATCGCCTCGTCCTGGCCATGCGTTACATGGATGAAGGTAAGCCCGAGCTCGCGCTGCAGCTTCTTCAACTCGGCTCTCATCCGCAGCCGCAAGAACGGATCAAGCGCCGACAACGGCTCGTCGAGGAGCAGGATTTGAGGAGAGGTGATCAGCGCGCGCGCGAGTGCGACTCGCTGCTGCTGGCCACCGGAAAGCTGGCCTGGCAGCCTTCCCGCATAGGGCTGCATGTCGACGAGCTCCAGCAACTTGTTGGCCTCGGCATGGCGTGCAGCCTTGGCGACGCCTTTCATCTTCAAGGCGAAGGCAACATTGTCGATGACCGAGAGATGAGGGAACAGGGCGTAAGACTGGAACATCATCGCCGTGCTTCGATCGGCCGGGGGCAGGTCGGTTACATTCTTCGGCCCGACCAGGATGTCGCCTGAAGTGACCGATTCGTGGCCGGCCACCATGCGCAGCGTCGATGTCTTGCCGCAGCCGGACGGCCCGAGCAGGCAGCAATAGGAGCCGGGGGGAATCTTGAGGTTGATGGCGTCAACGGCGGTGACGCCACCGTACATCTTGGTCAACTGTACGAGTTCGAGCGCCGCCGTCGTCGTCATCCGCACCATTCCGCTTAGTCTTGCCAGGGATCTTGAGCAACACTGTCGCCCCGGCCCGCGATCCGGAGTTCGATGCAACAGATGTGCCAAATCTTGCGACAGACCAGACAAAAATTGGGCAGATTCCGCCGGCCGACGAGGTCGGCCGCGCCGCTGCGACCGAGATCGGAGGTCAGTTGCCGGGTGCGCTGTCTATGAGGCTTGAGTTCCGGACGTAGGCGATCGAGGCGATGTTGAAGGCCGATCCCTTTGCCAAAGCCATCTCGATGCGATCAAAACCGGTGCCGTGCCCGCAGGCGCCGGGAGACGTTTTGGCTTGCCATATCTTTTTGCGAGCCCGAAGATATCCGAGGGGAAGAGCATGCGCACAAAATCGGTCGACGTCGTTCGTATTTCCACCAAGGGCCCCGGTGACGTCTCTGGTCTGCTGAGCCTGATCGAGCAAGGCAGGATCGATCCAAAGTCGATCGTTGCGATCTTGGGGAAGACTGAGGGCAATGGAGGCGTCAACGATTTCACGCGTGAGTTCGCCGTTTCTGCTCTCCGTACGACCCTGGCGCCTTATCTGGATTTGCCGCCGCATCGCGTTGAGCAACGGATTGCGTTCGTGATGTCGGGTGGGACGGAAGGTGTGCTCAGTCCACATATCACCGTGTTTACGCGTGACGGTGCCGCCAATCACGATTCAGGTATCTCCGGGAAACGCCTAAGCATCGGGATGGCACAGACGCGGGATTTCCTGCCCGAGGAGATCGGTCGCGGCGTGCAGATCAGGGAAACCGCAAGGGCGGTGGCTGCCGCCATGGCCGATGCTGGGATCGTCGATCCGCAAGACGTTCATTTTGTGCAGATCAAGTGCCCGCTTCTGACCAGCGACCGCATCGAGGCAGCGGTGGCGCGGGGTCATGAGACCGTGACCAACAGCGCATACGGTTCGATGGCGTATTCACGTGGCGCGTCGGCGCTGGGCGTGGCCGTCGCGCTTGGCGAGGTTGAAGGCGAGATTGACGACGAACACGTTCTCCGGCGGTTCGATCTGTTTTCCTCGGTCGCCTCCACGTCGGCGGGCATCGAACTGATGCATAACGTGGTCATCGTGCTCGGCAATACGACGTCGTCGGCGGCTCCATTCGAGATCGGACACGCCGTGATGAGCGACGCCATTGATTCGACAGCGGTGATCGATGCGTTGAAAAGCGTGGGGCTGCACATCGACGATGCCTCCAGGCCGCCAACGGCGTCGCGGCAGCTCGTCAATATCTTTGCCAAGGCGGAAGCCGCGCCGAACGGGAGCATCCGCGGATTTCGTCACATCATGCTTGAGGATACCGACATCAGCTCAACCCGGCACGCTCGCGCTGCCGTCGGCGGATTGATCAGCGGCTTGTCGGGAACCAGCGCTGTGTATGTTTCCGGCGGAGCCGAACATCAGGGACCCCCAGGTGGCGGGCCGGTTGCCGTAATCGCTCGACTGTTGGCAAACGGGTCGGGCTGAGCATCGGGCGTCGTGTGCCGTTACGAACGGCATCTGTTCACGCACAGCACGAAAGCGCTGCCGACGGCTCACCTGGTGCCGAACATTCTGTCTCCTGCGTCGCCCAAGCCTGGCACGATATACCCGTGATCATTCAGTCTTTCGTCGATAGCAGCGGTCCAGATCGGAACGTCCGGACACTCGTCCTGGAATCGGGCAATTCCTTCGGGGGCTGCGAGCAGGCAGACGAACCGAATGTCTTGCGCGCCTCGCGATTTGAGCAGGCGGGCCGCCGCGCTGGCGGAATTTCCCGTAGCAAGCATTGGATCCAGCAAGATCACGATGCGCTCCGAAACATCCTGCGGCGCCTTGAAGAAGTACTCCACGGCTTGAAGCGTTTCCGGATTCCGGTAAAGGCCGATGTGCGCGACGCGTGCTGACGGGACGAGCGCCAACATTCCGTCGAGAAACCCGACACCCGCCCGCAAGATCGGAGCGAATGTGAGTTTCTTGCCCGCAATTTTGGGTGTCCTCATCGCAGCGAGCGGCGTATCGATGTCGACCATCTCCAGGGGTAGATCCCGGGTGACCTCATAACAGAGCAGCATTCCGATCTCGTTCAGTAGCTCGCGAAACCCCTTGGTGGAACGATCCTTGTCGCGCATCAGCGAGAGCTTGTGCTGCACGAGGGGATGGCTGACGAGGTTCACGTTCTTGGTCATGATATCGCTTTCTCAATAAAGGGGGCGCGTGCGAGTTCGTCCAAGTCGTCGCGTGTGCAAGTAGCGTGCCCCGCTTCTTCTGACTGTCGAGCGCGGCCTCATTCATTGGGCGGGAGGGCCATTCTTCAGGGCGATCCACCCGGCTCCTTCATCGCTTGGCTCGTTGTTCGTGTTTTGCGGAACACGATCATGGCCCATTCGGAGGATAGGGAATCTGCTCGTCGAAACCGATGCATTACTGCGCGAAGTCTACCAGGCTATCGAAAGTCCGGCGTGCGCGGCAGCCCCGAGGCAATGAACCGACATTATGGCTACGACGCAGAAGCCGTCGCGGCGACGCTGGAGGAAAAACCATGACCCGCGCTTTCCAAATCGCCTATGTCGATCTCGATACGCTGCCGCAATTGCTTTGTCATTCAACGAGATTGTCGGGCCCTCCCTCCGCCGCCGATGCACGCTCCCCGAACTGCGATTAACCCTTGCTTAGGCGTGGCTAACTACCTTGCAAGTAAAGATTGCAAGGGCCAACGAATGTCACTTTTCGAGAATGCGCCGGAGCCGACACTTCCAGAGGTATCGCGTTCTGCCGACGAAGCGCGCCTGTTGCCGGTTCTCAGCGTGGCGACGCTATTCGTATCCGCGCTGCTGCTGTTCCTGATTCAGCCGATGTTCGCGAAAATGGTGCTGCCGAAGCTCGACGGCGCGCCCTCGGTCTGGTCGGTGGCGATGGTGTTCTTCCAGGCGGTCCTGCTCGCCGGCTATGCCTATGCACATCTGCTCGGCCGGTGGTTCGGACCGCAGCGCGCGGGCCTCGTCCATCTGCTCCTGCTCGCGGTCACGGCCATGACCTTGCCGATCGCGATCGCGCCCAATTGGGGTGCGCCACCCGCCGATGGAACCGCGCTCTGGCTGTTCGGGCTGTTCGCTGCGTCAATCGGCCTGCCGTTCTTCGCGTTGTCGGCGAGCGCGCCCTTGCTGCAGAGCTGGTTCGCCGCAAGCGGCCATCGCGATGCCGACAATCCCTATGTGCTCTATGCCGCGTCGAATCTTGGCTCGTTCGCGGCCCTGTTTGCCTATCCTGTCGTTGTCGAGCCGCTGCTGGCGCTGAATATGCAGGCGAGCATCTGGTCGTTCGGCTTTGCGGTCCTCGCGCTGCTCGTCATGGCGGTTGCCTTCGTGCTCGGACGAGGTCATGGCCCCGGAAGGGCGACGCCGTCGCCGGAGACATCGGTCATCAGCGTGGCCGACAGGCTGCAATGGATCGCGCTTGCGGCCATTCCGTCCGGGCTGGTCATCGCGGTGACCGCGTATCTGACGACCGACGTCGCGGCAGCGCCCTTTCTGTGGGTAATTCCACTGGCGCTCTATCTGTTCACCTTCGTTGTCGTGTTCCGCGATCGGCCGTGGATCAGCCACGCGACCGTGGTGCGTCTCGTTCCGTTCGCCGTGGCCCCCCTTGCGATCAGTCTGGTCGGCGCCAAGGTGTTCTGGCTCACGACGACCGTGCTCCACTTCGTCGTGTTCACGCTGTTGGCGCTGCTCTGCCATGGCGAGCTCTACGCCCGGCGTCCGCACCCGCAACGGCTGACGGAGTTCTTCCTGTGCACCTCGTTTGGCGGTGTGCTGGGCGGCGCTTTCGCCGGACTGCTGGCGCCGCAGATCTTTTCCGGCAACTACGAATATCCGATCCTGATCGCGCTCGCATTGCTGGCGCTGCCCGGGATGTTCGCAGGCGGTGCGCGCCAGGCGCTGATCAAGGCGGCGCCGTGGCTGGCGGTGGCGATCGCGCTTGCCATGGTCTGGTACGTGACCCAGCTGCAGCTCCCGGCGTCGTTCGAGCTGCCGTTCAGGGCCCTGCTGGTCCTGCTCACGGCTTGCATGCTGTTTCTGCGCCAGCGGCCGGTGTCATTTGCCGGATTGGCGATCACCGGCCTGATGCTCACGACGTTCTGGCGTCCCGGCATGGCCCCGATCGAGACCGCGCGCAGCTTCTTCGGGGTCCATACCGTGGTCGACCTCGCGGACGGCCGCGCGCGGCTGCTGTTTCACGGCAACACGATGCATGGCGCCGAGCGGTTGCGGAACGACGACGGTACGCCGGTCGAGGGAGCGCCTCAGCCTCAAAGCTACTACTATCCGGGCAGCCCGCTAGCCGAAGGGGTTGCGGCGGCACGCGGCGCCCGGAGTGGCTTCGAGCGGGTTGCTGTCGTCGGTCTCGGTACCGGCACGCTCGCCTGCCTCCGTCGCGGCGCGGAGAATTGGACGTTCTTCGAGATCGATCCCGAGGTGATCCGGATCGCGAGCAATCCAACCTTCTTCACGTTCCTGTCGCGCTGCGCGCCGAAGGCTAGCCTCGTGCTTGGCGATGCGCGTCTCACACTGCAGGCCTCGCTTGATCGCTACGACCTGATCGTGCTGGATGCCTTCTCGTCCGATAGCATTCCCGTCCACTTGCTGACGCGTGAAGCAATCGCCGGCTATGTGTCGAAGCTGGCGCCGCACGGGGTCATTCTTGTGCATATCTCCAACCGCCATCTCGATCTCGCGCCGATCATGGCGAATATCGCGCAGTCCCAGGGATTGATCGCACTCTTCAAGGAAGGGCATCCCGCCGGCGACGTCATGACCACGCTGAGGACGGCGTCCCGGGTGGTGATGCTTGCGCGCACGCCCGAGGATGTCGGCGAGGCGGCCCGGCATTGGGCCGCCATGTCGCCGGATCCGGCCAGCGCACTCTGGACGGACGATTACTCGAATCTCCTTGGCGCCATGCTGCGGGCGAAGTTCGGCTCCTGAGCGCGCATCGAAGCTGCGCGCGGCGAACGTCTACGGTCATGTTTGCTGCGGCACGACAGAGGATCGGACAGCCCGGATTAGCTAAAGGAGTGTTAAGAGCCATGTCCGATTTTCGTCGATCGCGCAGAACTGACATTAAATTGTCACGCTGTAGGAATTGTGGAAGCTTGCCACAAGCGGCGTGAGGACAACATGACGGCCTTCATCACTTGGAAGGCGGAAGTTGGAATATCCTCGCAAATGAGGTCGGTACCGGATGAGTGCCGAGCGTGCCCGGATGGTCTCCTGAAGCGCTTTGCGCGCGACCAGTCCGGCAGCTACGCGATTATCATCGCCTTGCTGATGCCAGTCCTGGTCGGAACCGCAGGACTCGGTACCGAGGTCGCGTGGTGGTTCTACAAGCACAAGAATATGATGAGCGCGGCCGATTCGGCGGCTGTCAGTGCAGCCACCGCCGGCACCAATTTCGTGACCGAGGCCAACGCCATCACGGCTTTCTACGGCTACGCGAACGGGATCAGCAACGTCACTGTTACCGTGAACCAGCCGCCGTCCACGGGAAGCTTCACTTCCAGCTCCCAGGCGGTCGAAGTCATCATCACCCAGCCGCAAGCGCGGCTAATGTCGGCGTTGTTTGGCTCCGGGGCGGTGCCGGTCACGGCCCGTGCCGTCGCACTGGGCAATGTCGGGACAGGCTGCGTGCTGGCGCTTGACCCGACCGCCAATCCTGCCGTGACGGTGAAGGGCGCCACTCAGCTCAACCTGATCAATTGCAACCTCTATGACGACTCCAATGCTGGCTCGGCACTCAATGTCAGCGGGTCGGCCACGATATCCGCGGCCATGGTTGGGATCGTCGGCGGGGTTTCCGGCGCGAGCAGCATCACGGCGACCAACGGCATTCGGACCGGCATCAGGGCGATCGCCGATCCCTACGCCAATGTCACGCCCACGATGCCGACATGGTGCGACTACTCGAACAAGTTCAACGTGAAGGGGACGACGACCCTCAGTCCGGGCAGCTATTGCGGTGACATTTCGGTGGCCGCGGGTGCCACGCTGACATTCAATCCGGGGATTTACTATCTCAACGGCGCAAACCTGTCGGTGGCCGGCAACGCTACGATCACGGGAACGGGCGTCACCTTGGTGTTTACCGGCTCGGCCGGCAACTGGGGCTCGGCGACGATCGGAAGCAACGCCAATGTCAGCCTCACGGCGCCGACGAGCGGAATGACCGCTGGAATCGCAATCTATGGCGACCGGAGGATGCCGGTGGGTACCAGCTTCAACTTGACGGGCGGCGGTACACAGAATCTGCAGGGAGCGGTCTACCTCCCGAAAGGGGCGCTGAACTTCAGTGGCGGCAATGGCACGAGCACGACATGTACGCAAATCATCGCCGACACGATCTCGATCGTCGGAAATTCCAATGTCCAGGTCAATTGCGCCGCGATGGGCGGCAACGCCATCGGTACGGCGACAGCGCAGCTTGTCGAGTAAGCTGGAGGGATGAGATGAAAACGGGCACGACAGGTAGTGAGCGTCGTTCTCAACTACGTCGCACACTCTTCCGTCGCAGGTTCGGAAATGACACGCGCGGTGTCGCGGCGATCGAATTCGGCGTCCTGGTTCCGCTGCTTTCGCTGATGGTCGTTTCGGTGACCGATATCGGCCTTGCGATCTACCGCAAGATGCAGGTGGAGGGTTCGTCGCAAGCAGGCGTCGAGTATGCCATCGCACATGGGTTCGACGCCAATGCGATTTCGACCGCCGTGGCAGCCGCGACGAATTCCAATGTGATCAACGCCTCGCCTGTTCCGATCAAATTTTGCGGGTGTGCGACCAGTTCGGGCGTCAGCAGCATGACCTGCGGCGGAATCTGTCCCGGAGGCGGAATGGCGGGTACATACACCATCGTCTCCGCGCAAGGCAGCTACTCGACCATCATCAACTATCAGATCGTTCCGAACAGCTATGTCATCAGCACGCAGTCGACAGCGAGGCTGCAGTGAGACGCGCATTCTGGCCCGACCGGAGCGGGGCGTCGGCGCTCGAATTCGGCCTGATCGCGCCGTTCTTCTTCGCGTTCCTGTTCGGCGTGATCGAGTTCGGGCTGTTGATGTGGACGCAGGTGGGAATGCAGCACGCAGTGGCGGTCACGGCGCGATGCGCCAGCGTCAATACCGCGCTTTGCCCGACCAGCAACCCGAGCGCGATCGCCGCCTACGCAACCCAGCAGGCGTTTGGACTGAGCTTGCCGTCCTCGACGTTCACCTACAGCGCCGCGGCGTGCGGCAGCCAGGTGAGCGCGAACTATCAATTCCAGTTTCCCCAGATTCTCAATCTGGCTCCGTTCACGCTGACGGCAGCGGCCTGCTTCCCCGCCTAAGTGGTAGCGGCGCCCCGTGTTCGGGGCGCCGCTATGTAGGCCAGACCGCTCGGCTTGCCCGGTCACGATGTGCCGGTCCAAGCGGTTCGGTGCGTTGCGCCGCTGGAGGGAATGCCCCTCTTCGGCTTTATTTTATCTTCAGGGCCTCGACACCCTCGTCACGAACCGCCTGGAGGCTGCGCGGATTGAGGTCGAGTGCACGAAGGATCGTCGGCGCGATCTGGGTGGTGAAAGCCGTCTCCTCGACGACCCTCGCATGCTTGATGTGCGGCGACGAGAGCAGCAGCAGCACGTTGCGATCGTCGTTGGAGAAGCCGCCGTGCTCGGCGAGCTTGCTGCCGCCGGTGCAGATGACGCCATGATCGGTGATGGCGATGAAGTCCGGCACCCGGCTGTTGTGGAACGGATCCTCATAGAGCTTGGTCAGTTCGTCGCGGTCGAGCAGCTTCTGGATATGCAGATCGGCGGCGTGGGCCAGGATGTAAGCCTTGGCATCTGCGTAGTAGGGATGGCCGGTCGCCGGATTGGTCGCCTGCTGCAGCTCCGGCGACAACCAAACCAGCGCCTCGTCATCGCAAATCTCGAAGCCGTTGGTGCCGAAACCGGGCGCCTTGCTGTACAGGGCATCGGAGATCGCCACGCGGTCCTTGACGTCGATCGGGGACTGGCCGTGCTTGGCGCTGATGATGATCAGCGTCGAATCGTAGAGGTTTTGCGCCTTGAGTTCGTTGACGAACTTGCCGAGCGCGTCGTCCACGAACTGGAGTTGCAGCGAGAGCGCGTTGCCGGGCGTGGCCTTGCCGTCGGCATAGCCGCCGACGAGCGACTTGTCGGCATCCGCATGGCCGGCCTTGGCGAGCTTCTGGCCGACGCTGACCGCCTGGAAGTTCATGCCGAAGATCGCGGGCACCGGCTGACGCTGGGTGCGCATGCCGTCATAGCCGTCGATCCAGTTCAACACCGCCTTCACTTTCAGCGAGTCGTAGGAGCGGACGCCGGTGTAGCTCTTGGTGTAGTCGTCGCCGGGCTGGGCGCCGGCGTCGATGGTGTCCTGCGAATTGATCTCCGGCGTGAAGAGCTCGTCGAGGCCCTTGCCCGACGGGCCCGCAAGGTCCTCATAGGCTGGATGCTTGTCGGACCAGGCCGTGCGCATTCCGGCCTCCTTGATGACCTCGAAGATCGTGTTGGTGCGCACGTAATCATGCGGATAGACCGGCACGCACTGGCCGTTCACCAGCTTGCGCTGCATGTGATCCGGATCGAGCTGCGTGTAGACCTGACCCAGCGTGCCGCCGGCGGTGTAATCGGCGACCAGCCCGCTGGAGTAATTGTAGGTCTTGTCGAGCGCTTCGAAGTTGGTGAGCTCGGTTCCCGCCGGGCCCACGCAGCCGGGGTCGCTAAGACCCTGGCTGGTGTAGAAGGCCTTGGCCGGATATTCGGTGCGGTCATAGCTGTCGTCGTAGAACAGGCCGCCGCCCTTCGGCGTGGCGCCCGTGACCTGCGCGAGCATGCCGGGAAAGCTGTCGGATGGCGCGGTGGTGTAGGCGTTCGGATAGACCACGCCCTTTCCGGTGAGCTGGGCGAAGTTGCCGCCGGGGCGGCTTTCGACCCAACGCTTCAAATCGACGGCATGCATGCCGTCGACGCTGATCAGCAGGACGTGCTTGTAGCCATGCCGCTGCGAATGGTCGTTGTCATCATCCGCGCGCGCGACGGTGGCGCCGCAAGCCAGCATGGCCGCCGCGATCGCGGCGGTTGACAGGAAATAGTCACGAAAGCCACTCATGAGTTCGCCCCTCTCTAATTTTGGTGAGTTTGGAATCGCCTGCGCTGACCGCGACAACTTGTCGCGGTCAATTGACGGCGGGATGACGCTTTCATGCGAGTTCGATGACCGTGGTCGGGGCTGACCGCCATCCAAGGGTCGCGGGATTGGCCCAATCTGGGTGACGCGCCGGCCGAGCGACTCGGCGTAACGGCAAGCTTTGCCGTTCAAACACGGACATCGCGTCTCTGACGTCTTACGCTGGACCGCGCGACACTGCCGGCTCTATGAGAGCACGAGGGGGAACGCGCATGCCCAACATGTCTCGCCGGCCATTCCTGCAACTCGCGCTCGGCGCGGCAACGCTGCCGCTTGCTTGCCGCGGCACGCGCGCGGAAACGCTTGCGCGCCCCATCACGATGATCGTGCCGTTCGCCGCGGGCGGGCCGACCGACGTGCTGGCGCGGATCCTCGCCGAATATATGCGCAATACGCTTGGCCACCCCGTCATCATCGAGAATGTCACGGGCGCCTCCGGCACCGTCGCGGGGCTGCGCGCCTCGCGCGCGGCGCCGGACGGCACCACGATCACGATCGGGCATTGGGGCACGCATTGCCTCAACGGCGCGATCTATCAGCTGCAATATGACGTGCGCGAATTCGCACCGATCGCGCTGATCGCGAGCGGACCGCAGCTCATCATCGGCCGGCCCGATCTGCCGGCGCAGAATCTGAAAGAGCTGATCGCCTGGCTCAAGACCAATGGCGACAAGCCGACCGCCGGCACCGCGGGCCCGGGTTCGGGCGCGCATGTCGCAGGCGTGTTCTTCCAGCAGCTGACGGCTAGCCACTTCTCGTTCGTGCCGTATCGCGGCGCCGGTCCCGCGCTGAACGATCTGATGGCCGGGCATATCGACATCATGTTCGATCAGGCCTCCAACTCGCTGCCGCAGGTGAGGAGCGGGACCGTGAAGGCTTTTGCGGTGACCGCATCATCACGGCTCGCGTCGGCACCCGAGATTCCGACCGTCGACGAAGCCGGACTGCCGGGTCTCTACATCGCCTATTGGCACGGCATCTGGGCGCCGAAGGGCACGCCGGCCGATATCGTGTCGACGTTGTCGAAGGCGGTGACGTCGGCGCTCGCCGAGCCCGTCGTCCGGCAGCGCTTCGCCGAACTCGGGCAGGAGATCCCGTCACCGGATAGACAGAGCCCCGCCGCGCTGCGCGACCATCAGGCCGCCGAGGTCGAGAAGTGGTGGCCGATCGTCAAGTCGGCCAACATCAAGGCGGAATAGGCATAATCGTCTGATTTCAAACGTGTTTTTATGTGCTGCCGGTTCGGGCCTGTGCCCTTGGAAAGCAGGATTGCGCTCTTATATGTTCAATCGTACATATGATGGTAGCGATGACTGATCCGAGCAAATTGGTGGTGGCGCCGGCCTCCCGGCCCAAGGGACGCCGCAGCAAGGACATGCCCGACGGCCGCCAGGCGCTGCTGATCGCGGCGACCGAGGCCTTTGCGAGTCTCGGTTTCGACGGCGCCGACCTGCGCAGCGTCGCCGCGGCGGCGGGCGTCGCGCCGAACCTCGTGCGCGTCCACTTCGGCAACAAGGCCGCGCTGTGGGAGGCCTGCCTCGACCGCGTCGTTACGCTTGCGGAGCCTGTGATGGCCGAGGTGCACACCATCGCCACCGATACGCGCCGTTCGCTGGCCGACCGGCTGCGCGATCTCATCATCCGCGTCGCCACGTTCTATGCCGCGCATCCGCAGGTGAGGGACTTCGTGGTTCGCCACGGCGCGGAAGCGCCGGAGCGCTCCGCAATGGTGACCGAAAAGCTGCTGCGTCCGGCCTATGAGAGCGCGCGCGAGCTCTTCGAGGCCGGCATCGCGGCGGGCATCATCCGCAGCAGCCATCCGGCGCTGTTCTTTGCGTTGCTCAACGCGGCGCTCAACCAGCCGCCGGCGTTTCCGATGCTGCTCGGCCGGTTTGCGCCCGAGATCGATCCCGAGACAGCGCGGACGCAGCTGCTCGATACGACGATCGCAACGCTTCTGCATCTTCCGCCGTCGCAAGCCGACGCCGAACCCGCAGCCGGCAACGGCCGCACGCCGCTGTCCTGACATCCAGTCTCGACCAACACTTCAACCTGCCAGTGAGAGAGTGATCCATGAAACTTCGTCTTGCCCTCGTGCTTCTCAGTGCGACCGTCGCGCCCGTTATGGCCCAGTCCGGTCCAAACGAATCGATGCAGCGTCAGGCCTGCATGGGTGACGCGGTCCGCCTGTGCGGCGCCTACATTCCGGATCGCGGCCGGATCAGGGACTGCATGGCGGCGCAGGTCGAGCAGCTCAGCCCATCATGCCGCGCGGTGTTCGATGCATCGGTGCAGGCCGAGCGATCGCCGTCGTCGCGGCGGTGATCCGCGCCGCCGGTCCCGGAATCATGCGTCCAGGCAACAGGTCGCAGCCAACAGCGGTTGCCGGAGGAGCAGCCCTCGCAAATCCGTGAAAACACCTCCTTCCGTTAACCTTTGATTAACCATGCGGTCCGATTGTTAACCATTCGAAAATACAGCCGAGTCAGAGGCGATGGACGCAACTCAACAGGTGGCACGTCAGCAGGTCCGCATGCGCGGCCGTTCCTATGTTGCGTTCGTTTTCTCGCCCGTCGTGCCGGTCGTGTCCTGGCTCGCCGAGATCGACGCGACGCTGGGGAAGTCGCCGGGCTTCTTCGCCGGCAAGCCTGTGGTGCTCGACCTCTCGGCGGTCGACCTCAGCCAGGCCGCGATCGCGCATCTGGTCGGCAGCCTCGCTGAACGCAGCATCCGCATCCTCGGCATCGAAGGTGTCGACGAATCCAAGCTCGGCGCCAACCTGCCGCCGCTTTTGACCGGCGGCCGCGCCTGCGCGATCACCCATGTCGAGCCGAAGACGCCGCCGACGCAGGAAAAGAACAAAGACAAGGACAAGACCAAGCTGCCGTCGCTGCTGCTGGAGAGCCCGGTGCGTTCCGGCCAGTCGATTGTGTTTGCCGAAGGTGATGTCACCGTGCTCGGCTCGGTCGGCTCTGGCGCCGAGATCGTCGCCGGCGGCTCGATCCATGTCTACGGCACGCTGCGCGGCCGCGCGATGGCCGGCATCAACGGCAATTCGGCGGCCCGGATCTTCTGCCAGAGGATCGAGGCCGAACTGCTGGCCATCGATGGCTACTACCAGACCGCAGATGAAATCGCCGACAGCTTGCGCAACCGGCCCGCCCAGGCGTGGCTCGAGGGCGAAATGCTGCGCATCACAGCTTTGAACTGATCGACCACAAGGAGAGAGAGAATGGCCAAGGTATTGGTCGTGACGTCTGGGAAGGGTGGGGTCGGCAAGACGACCTCCACCGCCGCGCTTGGCGCGGCGCTCGCGCAAATGGGCCAGAACGTCGTCGTCATCGATTTCGACGTCGGCCTGCGTAACCTCGATTTGGTGATGGGCGCGGAACGGCGGGTCGTGTTCGACCTCATCAATGTGGTGCAGGGCGTCGCCAAGCTGCCGCAGGCGCTGATCCGCGACAAGCGGCTGGAGAATCTCTGGCTGCTGCCGGCGTCGCAGACCCGCGACAAGGACGCGCTGACCGAAGAAGGCGTCAAGCACGTGATCGCCGATCTCAAGACCAAGTTCGACTGGATCCTGTGCGACAGCCCGGCCGGCATCGAGCGCGGCGCGACGCTCGCGATGCGCTATGCCGACGAGGCCATCATCGTCACCAATCCGGAAGTGTCGTCGGTGCGCGATTCCGACCGCATCATCGGCATGCTGGATTCCAAGACGGCCCGCGCCGAGCGCGGCGAGCGCGTCGAGAAGCATCTGCTGGTCACCCGCTATGACAGCGCCCGCGCCGCCCGCGGCGAGATGCTGTCGATCGACGACATCCTGGAGATCCTTGCCACGCCGCTGCTCGGCATCGTCCCCGAAAGCCAGGACGTGCTCCGCGCCTCCAATGTCGGCTGCCCGGTCACGCTGAACGCTGCGAGCAGCGCGCCGGCGCGGGCCTATACCGACGCGGTGCGCCGCCTGATGGGCGAGGCGGTGGAGATGACCGTGCCGGTCGAGCGCAAGGGACTGATGGACCGGCTGCTGCGACGGAGGGCGGCATGATGAACGTAATGCGGCTGTTCGGCGGCCGCTCTGCATCGGCGCCCGTCGCGCGGGAGCGGTTGCAGATCCTGCTTTCGCATGAGCGCGGCCGGACCGGCACGCCGGACCTTCTGGAGATGCTCCGCTCGGAAATCCTGGGCGTGGTTTCGAAGCATATCGACGTCGATCCCGACAAGGTCGTGGTCCGGATGGACCGGGGCAAGTTCGTCTCGATGCTGGAAGTCGACATCGAGGTTCCCAACGGCGTGCAACGATCAAAGATGGTGGCGGCCACATGACAGCAGACAGCAACAGTCACATTGCCTGGCAGCGCGCGCAGCTGAAGAAGCTGCGTGCGGCCTTGAAGGCGATCGAGGTCGATCAGCTCGGCAAGGCCAATTGCGGCCGCGCGACGCAGATGACGATCGACGAATTGCAGCGCAAGATCGGCGAATCCGGCCGCTGCATCGCCGAGTACGAGCGCCGCACGCGTCGTCCGTTGGCAACGGACCGGGGCAGCCTCGCCAGCGTCAGCTGGACGCACTGGAACGCCAACATGCCGATGGCCAAGTCGCAGCGCCATCGCGCGTGACGGAATAGTCTATCCCGTCGTCATTGCGAGCGAAGCGAAGCAATCCATCCCTCCGCGCGCGGGGTGACAATGGATTGCTTCGCTGCGCTCGCAATGACGTGGAGAGGCCAGCGGCTTATAGCAAAAACGCCAGCGCCGTCTCGCACTGGTCCTCGATCTTGAGCGAGAGCAGCTCGTCGGCGCGGGTGCGGCCGAGATTGACCGCGGCGATCGGCAAGCCGCGCTGCTCCGCCATCCGGACGAAACGAAAGCCGGAATAGACCATCAGCGAGGAGCCGACGATCAACAGAGCGTCGGCCTGCTCCAGATGCGCCTGCGCT
This sequence comes from Bradyrhizobium sp. USDA3010, assembly GCF_056429065.1. NCBI lineage: Bacteria > Pseudomonadati > Pseudomonadota > Alphaproteobacteria > Hyphomicrobiales > Nitrobacteraceae > Bradyrhizobium > Bradyrhizobium sp. USDA3010. The sequence goes on along the minus strand of NZ_JBWJZD010000014.1, from coordinate 48,807 downwards.
GCCGCGACCGTGTCGCGCGGCACGTTCTCGCCGAAGAACACCACGTCGGGTTTCAGCACGCCGCCGCAGGCCTCGCAGGCCGGCACCACGAACGACGAAAAATCCTGCTCGAGATCGGCATCGCCGTCAGGGGCATCGACGGCATCGAGCGTGAGCCAGGCCGGATTCAGCCGCGCCAGCTCGCCCTGAAACTGCTCGCGGGGCGTCGTCGCGCCGCAGCCGAGGCAGCGCACCACATCAAGCCGGCCGTGCAGGTCGATCACGCGCTGGCTGCCCGCGGCCTGGTGCAGGCGGTCGACGTTCTGGGTCAGCAGCAGCTCACATCGGCCTTGTTGTTCGAGCTTCGCCAGGGCGCGATGCGCGCCGTTCGGTATCGCGCGGCCGAACCGCCGCCAGCCGACCATGCTGCGCGCCCAGTAGCGCTGCCGCGTCGCCGCTTCGCCCAGAAATGCCTGGATCGTCACCGGACGCGTCCGCTTCCAGTTGCCGTCGCTGTCGCGATAATCGGGAATGCCGGAATTGGTGCTGCAGCCGGCCCCGGTCAGGACAAACAGGCGCTGGTGCCGATCGATGAAATCACGCAGGGCGGGGTGGTGCATGGCAGCACATCTAGGGCGGCGCGTGCGCTTGCGCCAGATGTGGGGTCTGCTCGTGGGCGGACCTTTCACGCCGCCTCTGCGTTGACGGCATGGCACCCGAGCGATCGTGTCGCGGGCGCCTGCTTGTCCGGTGCAATCTCTGACGGAGCGACCGATGCGGCCAGGATTCATCGCCGTCGTTTGCGGGCTGGTGTCCCTGCCGCTGTCCCCGTCCCATGGCCAGGACGCGGGCGTATCCGGCGAGCAGGCCTTCAACAATTCCTGCCGCACCTGCCATACCGTCAAGGACGGCGATAACCGCGTCGGCCCGAACCTGCACAACATCATCGGCCGCAAGGCCGGATCGGTTGCGAACTTTCCCTACTCGGAGGCGATGAAATCATCCGACATTGTCTGGGATGACAGCGCGCTGCTGCGCTTCATCGAGGATCCCGAAGCCGTGGTGTCGGGCAACGGCATGAAGCCGTATACCGGCGTGCGCTCGGCGGAGGATCGCGCCAAGATCGTCGCCTTCCTGAAATCCCCCGGCAAGTGAGCGTTGCCGGAATGCCGGCCTCACCGAGCCGGCAGGACGAACACCTGGCCGGGATATATCAAATTGGGATTGCGGATCTGCTGCGAGTTGGCCCGATAGATCACCGCGTAGCGCTGCCCGGCACCCAATGCGCGCTGGCTGATCCGCCACAGGCTGTCGCCGCGCGCCACGGTGGTCGTCGTGATCTTCGGCACGGTTACGGCAGAGGGGGAGCTCACACCCGATGCGACGGGTGCTGTCGCCGCCGCGAGCTGCGGCGTGGTCACACCCGCACGGCCGGATGAGGCTGCCGATGCCGCGATGGATGCGGTCGTCGTCGCGTCCGGAACGTTGAACGGCACCTCGGCCCGCGCGCGGACCTTGCCGGAGCCGGGGTCGACGTCGTCAAGCCGTACCTGATAGTTGCCGGCCGTCACGCCCTTGTTGATCGTGACCGAGAGGTGCCCCGCCTGGTCGGCAGTGGCGGACGTGATCAAGCTGCCGTTGAGGTAGAGCCTAACGGTCGCGCCGGGAGTTGCCTGAGCGCTCACATGGAGCTTGCCACCCGGTTCGGTCTCGACGGCCTCGACAGTTACCTTCCCGGCCGCCGGCGCCGTGGCCGCAGGTTGCGACAGCACGCGGATCGGCTTGTCCGGCGTCATCAGCGCCACCATCGGCCGCTCGCTGGCCGCAGCGTCGAGCGCCACTGCCACGCTCTGCTTGGAGGTCACCTGCTTGCCGTCATGCGTGATGCGCAGGGTGAGGTCGTAGTTTCCGGGCGGAAGCGGGCGCGGCACCATGACGAACTGGCCGGACTTGTCCGCCACGGCGCGATCATGCACCTCGCCATTGCGCAGCAATTCCACCGTCGCGCCAGGGAGCGCCCGGCCGGCGACAACGGTCTCGCCGGTCGGCTCGATGCTGACGACGTCGAACTCCGGCACCGCGTTGCCGCCCGGTGTTGGCGACGGTCCTGCCAAAGCGTTGGCCAGCGCCGCAGTCTCGGTCTGCGTCTTTGCCAGCGCAGTCTTGTCTTGGTCTCGCGCGGGAGCCGCTGGCGCCGTCGCCATCAAGCGGGTGTTTACGCCCAGGATCTGCTGGGTTTGGTGGATGCCGAAGATGAACGCAGCGGTGCCGCCGGCCGCAAGTGCCAGCAACGGTATGGCCAGTCTCATCGCCGTGACGTTCATGACTGTCATCCCCGGATGAATCGACCCGCGCATCCACGCGCGCGACCCTGCAGCCCTGTGGGGAGTCCGGAAAGAGACTGCGCCGATTTGCGCGGCCCATCAAGTCGAATGAAAGGACTACTCCTCTCGGGCAGGCTGGCCGACGCAGCAACTGATGGAGATCGCGTCTGGCGCAGAACCCCGGCGGCGCGTTGCCTATTGCGAATACGACAGCTGTTCTTCCGTCACCACGCGCTCGATATTGCCTGCCTTGCTCCTGATTCGGTATCGAAGCCGCCCGTCGGCTTCGATCGGCATGCGTTGAATGATGGTGTAGACCGCCGGCTCATCGGCCTCGGCACGACCTTGCGGCCCCTGGGCCCGGTGGTGAACGTCCTCATTCAGCTTGTAGGCATATGACATCTGTCCACCTCTGCAGTTGGGGGTGCTCTCACGCAGGACTGTGCTGTGACGCAATGGAGCCGTGGCTTCCCGTATGGACGCGACTTGCTGCTTCGATGGCCGCGTCAGGCCTCTCCGGAGTCCGCAGGAGCACGTTGGTTACATTGACCGAATACGCCGCAAATAGCCACCGAATACTCACCTTCGACCAAGGATGGGTGAGAGCGCTGGCTGGGTTCCCGGCCGTTTGCGGCCTCAATTGCCATTTGATCTCCGCAGGCAGATGCTGCCAGCCAATGGTACAAGGGAGAGCAACATGAGCAAGGCAGGTCTCGACCACCGGCATCCCAACAAGGATGGCGAAATCAGCGGCAAGCACGGCAACACGCTGCTCCGGACCTTGCGCAAGGTTTACGGGCCAAGTTTCGCGGCGGGTTATCCCGAAACCGAGAAGCTAAGCGATGTCCTGGCTGCGTTGAACGAGACCTCGCTGAGCCAACTCCGCAGAGATCATCAGACCGGCCACCTCGCGCACAAGATCGCCAAAGCTTCGAAGTAGCTGCCGGCGGAACCGCAGCTCAGAACTCCAGCTCAGCATTGTCCACCACCTCCTTCATCACGAAGAAGGTGCGGGTCTGCCGCACACCGGGCAGCGCGATCAGTTGGTCGCCATGGATGCGGTTGAAATCCTCCATGTCGCCGACGCGGATCTTGAGGAAATAATCGAAGTCGCCGGCGACGAGGTGACAGTCGAGCACGAACTTCAGCTTCGCCACCGCCTGCTCGAAGCTCGCAAAGCTCTCCGGCGTCGAGCGGTCGAGCACGACGCCGACCATCACCAGCGCGCCCTTGCCGACCTTGCGCGGCGCGACCATCGCGCGGACGCCGCTGATATAGCCCTCGTCGAACAGCGCCTGGGTCCGGCGATGGCAGGTGGCGGGGCTGACGCCGACCTGATCGGCCAGCTCGGCGTTGCTGAGCCGGCCGTTCTTTTGCAGCAATCTCAACATCTTGAGGTCGATGCGATCGAGTCGGGCGGACATGGAAGAATCTCTCATTATTTGCCGGCAATGTGAGAGAAAACATATCATCTGGTGAAAATCCAGCAATCTTCGGAGATCAGGCGGCCTGATTTAGAGAGCACCTTTCGCAGCTGGAGTGATAGTTCTGGCCGCCGTTCCAGACCACCAAAGAGGATGCCAGTATGCTGGAGAAGTTCGCACGCTACCCGCTCACCTTCGGGCCGACCGCCATCGAGAAGCTCGATCGGCTGTCAAAGCACCTCGGCGGCAAGGTCGAGCTCTATGCCAAGCGCGAGGATTGCAATTCCGGGCTCGCCTTCGGCGGCAACAAGCTGCGCAAGCTCGAATATATCATCCCCGACGCGATCGCCTCCAACGCCGACACGCTGGTCTCGATCGGCGGCGTGCAGTCGAACCATACGCGCATGGTTGCGGCGGTTGCGGCCAAGATCGGCATGAAGTGCCGGCTGGTGCAGGAAAGCTGGGTGCCGCACGAGGACGCAGTCTATGACCGCGTCGGCAACATCCTGCTCTCGCGCGTGATGGGCGCGGATGTGCGCCTGGTCGACGAAGGTTTTGACATCGGCATTCGCAAGAGCTGGGAGCAGGCGATCGAGGAAGTGAAGGCAGCGGGCGGCAAGCCCTACGCGATCCCGGCCGGCGCTTCCGTGCACAAATATGGCGGGCTCGGCTATGTCGGCTTCGCCGAAGAGGTGCGCGCGCAGGAGCGTCAGCTCGGCGTCAAGTTCGACTACATCATCGTCTGCACGGTGACGGGCTCGACTCATGCAGGCATGCTGGTCGGCTTCGCCGCCGACGGGCGCGCGCGCAACGTGATCGGCATCGATGGTTCGTTCACGCCGGCGCAGACCAAGGCGCAGGTGCTGTCGATCGCGCAGAACACCGCAAAGTTGGTCGAGCTCGGCCGCGACATCGTCGAGGATGATGTCGTGCTGATCGAGGACTACGCCTATCCCGCCTATGGCGTGCCGTCGGAAGAGACCAAGGCGGCGATCCGCCTCAGCGCGCGGCTGGAAGGCATGATCACCGACCCTGTCTACGAGGGGAAGTCGATGCAGGGCATGATCGATCTGGTGCAGAAGGGTTTCTTCCCGGCCGGGTCGAAGGTGCTCTACGCCCATCTCGGCGGTGCGCCGGCGCTCAACGGCTACGCCTACGCGTTCAGGAACGGCTGAGGCGGGCGGCGCTTCGCAGCCCGGATGAAGCGAAGCGAACTCCGGGATTCTCGCCGCGGAGAGATTGCCCCGGATTACGCTTCGCTTCATCCGGGCTACGCCACTACCACGTCAGGTCGGCGTCAGCTTCTCCCGATATCCTGTCCAGGCCGGGCGAGTCGGGAGACCTTCGCGTGAGGATGATGAATGCGGCCGGCCGAGCCATCGCCGCGCTCGGCGTCGGCATCGTCGCGGTGGGGCATTGGTTTTGGGTTTACCCGGGCCACGGCGCCCGCCTGCTGGCGATGAATCACGCGGTCGAACTCTATGCCGGCATTTTCCTGATCGGTGCCGGCGTTCACGGGCTGGCATCCCGCTACTGGTTCAGCGATCCAAATCCGCCGGCGCAGTCTTCGGTTCGGGAGCCGCAATAGCGTCCGCCTGGCGCGCCGGCTGGACTATGTCCGGGTTGACATTTTAAGAACATAATAGGAACATGCCGTCTGTAACCAGAGGGTGTGGTGAACGCCTCATCCGCGGCGGTATTGCGTGGCTGCTGGACCAGAGGCCAAGCCACGCACCACTTGCGGATGAATTTCTCCGCCTCCTATAAGGGGTTGTGGCTGGGGAGTGCATGTCATGAGAGTTGCGATCTGGGCGGCCGTTGTGGCCGCGTGGCTGTTTGCGTCCGCAACTCCATCGAGCGCCCGCGGTCCCTACGGTTCGATCACGGTCGGCAATTGGAAGGGCGGCGCCTTTACTGACGACAAGAGCGGCGCTTTCACGCATTGCTCGGCGGGGAGCACATACCAGAGCGGCATCTTCTTCATGGTGGCGGTTGCCGCGAATGGCAGCTGGCGGCTGGGCTTGGCTCATGACAGCTGGCGTTTGACGCCGGGCGAAGCCTTTCCGCTTGCGCTGACCTTCGACGGCCAGCCCGCGTTCAATGTCTACGGCATGCCGCTTGGCGAGAAGCTCGTGAATGTCGAGATGCCGGTGAATTCGGCGCTGATCAATCAGTTCCGCAAGGCGCGCCAGATGACGGCGTTCGCGCAGGGGCAACTGTTTCAGTTCAATCTCAATCAAACCGCGCAATTGCTGCCGGCGCTGCTCAACTGCGTGGTCTCGGTGAAGAAGAACGGCGTCTCCAACGCCGGCGAGTTCGCGGTCGCGACAAAGCCTGCGGCCGCGCCGCCGCAGCAGGCTGCACCCAGCGCGCCGCCCGCGAAGCAGGCGAGATCGGGGACCGGCACCGGCTTCGTCGTCAGCGATAGCGGCCACGTCGTCACCAACCATCATGTCGTCGATGGTTGCAGCGAGATAACGGGCAATCTGAGCGGCGCGGCGGCGGTCAAATTGCGGTTGGTGTCAGACGACGAGACCAACGATCTCGCGCTGCTGCAGGCGCCGTCCCCGTTCAAGGATGTCGCGAGCATCCGGCAGAACTCGATTCGGGTTGGCGACGGAGTCGTGGCGATCGGCTATCCCTATCACGGCCTGCTGACGTCCGATTTCACCGTGACCACGGGCATCGTTTCTTCGCTGAGCGGCATCCTCAACGACACGCGTCATCTGCAGATCAGCGCCGCGGTACAGCCCGGCAACAGCGGTGGGCCGCTGTTCGATCTCGGCGGAGCCGTGGTCGGCGTGGTGGCCGCGAAGCTCGACGCGGTCAGGATGGCGCGGGCCACGGGATCGATCCCGGAAAACATCAACTTCGCCATCAAGACCGGCGCGCTGCGCGACTTCCTCGACAACAGCGCGGTGATGTACCGGACCGCCGAATGGCGCGACGGAACCAAGAAGGAGACGTCCGATATCGCCAAGGATGCGCGCGGCTACACCCTGTTGATCACCTGCACGGTGAACGAGCAGAGCGCGAGCGCGAAGAAGGGCAATTGAGACCTCCGCTACTCCCTCTCCCCATCCTTACGGCAGGGCGATCGCATATGGCGATCGGCCAGACGTCATTCCTGCGAAAGTCCGGGCAGCCGCCGGTTACTTTGCATGGGGTTGTTTTCGATATTTTGGCCGTGCGCGCCTGCGACGTACGGGCAGGTATCAGCCGAGCCGGTGCAGCGTATGCACCGTGATCTCGGCCGGGCAGTTCAGCCGCACCGGCGCAAGGCTGGTGCCGGCGCCGGTTGACGTGTAACCGGCAAGCGTCTGGAAACGCCAGGCGCCCTTGCCCATCCTGCGCGGTAGCCGCGCCTCCAGCTTGATCGCGATGCCGCCGGGCAGGCAGAGCTGGCCGCCATGGGTATGGCCGCTCAGCATCAGGTCGAAGCCGGCGGCGGCGGCCTCGCGATAGGATTCCGGCGTATGCGCAAGCAGGATCGAGAACGCATCGCGCGGGATCGCGGCGGCAGACTTTGCAATGTCGTCGGTACGATAGAAATGCGCATCGTCGATGCCGGCGAGATGGATCGTCGCGCCATCGCGCGTGATCGGCTCCTGCTCGTTGAACAGCATCCTGATGCCCATCGCCTCCAGCGCCGGCGTCATGCGGATGCTGTCGTGATTGCCGAGGATGCCGTAGAGCGGCAGCTTGATCCGGGCGCAGAGATCCTTCATCAGCGCGAGACTGGTTTCGAACGGGCCAAACGTCTTGCCACGATAATCGCCGGTGAGGACGCAGATGTCGCAAGCGACATAGCGGACGATGTCAGCCAGATGCCGCATCGCTCCCTGGCTGATGTCGGCGTGGAGATCGCTGAGATGAAGGATGGTGAAGCCGTCAAACGCCGCCGGCAGGCGGGTCGACGTCACCAGGTTGCGCCGCACCTCGACCCGGTCGGCGTTGCGGCGCGCGCGGCCATGGAGGCCGGCCAGCTTGAGCGCAGTCTCGACGACCCATGGCGCCAGCTTCCAGTTCTCGACGTTGAACACGAGTGTGCCCTGGCCGAACAGCTGCCTCTCATGCGCGGCCTCGATTCCAAGCCGGCGCACGACGTGATCCGCGCCGATCCGCTCGACCAATCCCTGCAATGCCGTGTCGGCCATCGTCCCCCGTGCGGCCCGCGATGCGAAACGCGAACCCGGCACGACACTATCATGCGCAATCCCGGCGGCGATACGGCTGAGGTTCAGACCACCGGGACGCGCTTGGCGGCGACCGCTGCCGGCGAGATCACCTCGATATCAAGCGGCACCTGCCAGCGCTCGGTGAAGCGGACCTGCGGCGGCGCGTTGCCTTTGCGCCCACCCTGCAGCACGAAGCCGTCATAGCCCGAATTCATCACCTCATTGCACTTCTGCACATAGATCGGGAAGCCGCCGATATAGGGCATGAATACGCGGGGACGGCCCGGGATGTTGGCGCCGACATACCAGGAGCTGCAGGTCGAGCGCAGCGAGACCGTGGAGACGTCGTTGACATGGGCGACCCAGGCGTCCTCGTCGTCGCGCACCGCCTCGATCGTGCCGGCGCCGATGTCGCGCATATGGCCGAGGCAGTCCGCCAGCCAGTCGACATGCTGCTCGATCGCCTGGATCATGCTCGCGAGCACCGACGGGCTGCCGGGCCCCGTGATCATGAACAGGTTCGGAAATCCCTCCGAGGCGAGACCGAGATAGGCCCGCGGGCCGGCGTGCCATTTTTCGGCGAGCGTCTGCCCGCCGCGGCCGGTGATCGCGATCTTGTCGAACGAGCCCGTCATGGCGGCAAAGCCAGTGGCGGAGACGATCGCGTCGAACTTGTATTCGGTGCCGTCGACCACGATGCCGTTGGTAGTGAAGCGCTCGATCGGTGTGTTCGACACGTCGACCAGTTTCACATGCGGCAGATTGTAGGTCTCGAAGTAGTTGGTATCGACGCAGAGCCGCTTGCAGCCGAACACGTTTCGAGGGCACAGCAGCTCGGCGGTGGCGGGATCCTTGACGATGCCGCGGATCTTCTCGCGCGCGAAATCGGCGATGGTGTCGTTGGCGGCCTTCTCGAACAGGAGGTCGCCGAACGCGCCGAGGAAGGGCAGGCCGCCGCGCTGCCAGGCTTCCTCGTAGAGCCGCTCGCGCTCGTGCTCGCTCGCCTGCAAGGCGGGCTGGGCATTGAACTGAAAGTAGAAGCCGGTCGGGCGCGCACGCGCTTTCGCACGCAGCTCCGGATAGTGCGCCTTGGCTTCCTTCAGATACTCCGCCGACAGCCGCTCGTTCCATGCCGGGACCGACCAGGTCGCGGTGCGCTGGAACACGGTGAGCTCGGACGCCTGCTGCGCGATGATCGGGATCGACTGGATCGCGGACGAGCCGGTGCCAATGACGCCGACGCGCAGTCCGGTGAAGTCGACACCCTCATGCGGCCATTCGCCGGTGTGATAGATCGGCCCGCGGAAATCCACCATCCCGGGGAAAGCGGGTCGGTTCGGCGCCGACAGGCAGCCGACCGCCATGATGCAGAATTTGGCGGTGACCTTGTCGCCGCGGTCGGTTTCGATCAGCCAGCTGCCTGCCTTCTCGTCGAAGGTCGCCACGGTGACGCGGGTGTCGAACACGATCTGGCTGCGCAGGTCGAAACGGTCGGCGACGTGGTTGGCGTAAGCGAGAATTTCGGGCTGCGGAGAATATTTCTCCGACCAGCTCCAGTCCTGGTCGAGCTCCTCGGAGAACGAGAAGGAGTATTGCAGGCTCTCGACGTCGCAGCGCGCGCCGGGATAGCGATTCCAGTACCAGGTGCCGCCGACGCCGCCGCCGGCCTCATAGACCCGCGCGGTGAAGCCGAGCCCGCGCAGCCGATGCAGCATGTACATGCCGGCGAACCCAGCGCCGATCACGACGGCGTCGAACGTTCCACTTTCGGCGGGGCGCGCGGCTTTGCGCGCGGTGCTCTCCTGAGCCATGGCCCGTCTCTTCCCTATCTCTTGTCTTTATGTCTTGTCGTTAAGTCTCGGCCGCGCCTCGTTGGATGCGCCGACCGAAAGATTAGGGCGAGGGCGGCGCGGCCCGCAAGCGCATGCATCGCTGCGGCGGGTATGGCTCCCATGCCGCGGCGCCGATCACTGCGGTATCCGGGCGCTGCCTCACTCCAGGCGCGGAGCTCGCGCAGCGACGGGAACAGCACCATCCAGAGCAGTGTCATCGCGACCGTGCCGATGCCGCTGATCACGGCGGCCGGCACTGTGCCGAACAGCGCTACCGTGACGCCGCTCTCGTACTCGCCAAGCTGATTGGAGGCATTGACGAACAGATAATTCACGGCGCCGATGCGGCCGCAAGGCGAAGCGGAATCTTATCAAGCTGTTGACGTCGAACGGCGCTTATTGAGACAATGGATTTCGCTGCTTGATCGCTCTCTGAGAGGACACGATGAAACTCGGCTGGCGGCCGCAAAAGTGGCTCGAGAAGAAGAGCAAATCAGGTTTTCGAGGCTACCCGGTCGGAACCGTGGCGTTCTACGGGCCCGACAACGCACGCGCCAGCAAGGTTGCCGTCGCGGTGATCACCGCGCCGGAGGCGCCGCCGTTTGCATTGCGCAGATGGATTGTCGAGAGCGGTGACATTCGCAACGATTCGACGATCCTGGAGGAAGTTGCCACCTTTCTTCGGGCGGAAGAGGTTCGCTCCGTCGCGCTTACGCCGGAGTTGCTGGGATGTCCACATGAGGAGGGCGTCGATTATCCCGAAGGCGAGGTCTGTCCTCAATGCCCATACTGGGCCAATCGCGAGCGCCCCCTGCCCGGTGGTTAGACGACCGGGGCGGATGGTATCCGTTCAGCCGTCGTTGGCCTTCACGATCCGTATCAGCTCGTCGCCGTAATGCTCGAGCTTCTTGTCGCCGATCCCTGCGATGTTGCGCAGTTCGCCCAGCGTATCCGGACGCATCGCGGCGATGCCGTCGATGGTCGAATCGTGCAGCACCACATAGGCCGGCACGCCGCGCTGGCGTGCGACTTCCGAGCGCCAGGCGCGCAGGGCGGCATGCAGCGTGGGGTTGGCGGCCCCGCCGGGACTGTCGGCCGCGGGCGCGAGCTCGCCGCGGCGCGACTTGCTGCGCACCGCACGGTTGCGCGCGCCCTCCGGCTGCTCACGCAACATCACCGCGGTCTCGCCCTTCAGCACGCCGCGGGCGCTGTCGGTCAGCCTCAGCGCGCCGAAAGCGTCGCTGTCGGCGCGCAGATGGCCCATCGCCACCAACTGGCGCAGCACCGCGCGCCATTGCTTCTCGTTGAGCTCGCGGCCGATGCCGAACACCGACAATTGGTCGTGGTTGAACTGCTTGACGCGTTCGGTCAGCCGCCCGACCAGCACGTCGATCAGGTGCATGGCGCCAAACCGTTGCCCGGTGCGATAGGCGCAGGACAATAGCTTCTGCGCCAGTACCTTGCCGTCACGGACCCGCGGTGGCGTCAGGCAGTTGTCGCAATTGCCGCAGCTTTCATCCGTGCGGGTCTCGCCGAAATAGCCGAGCAGGCGCTGCCGCCGGCAATGCACGGTCTCGGCGAGCGCAACCAGCGCGTCGAGCTTGCCGATCGAGACGCGCTTGAAGGCGTCGGAGCCGGTCGATTCGTCGATCATGCGGCGCTGCTGCACGATGTCGGAAAGGCCATAGGCCATCCACGCCGCCGACGGCTTGCCGTCACGGCCGGCGCGTCCGGTCTCCTGGTAGTAGGCCTCGATGCTCTTCGGCAAATCGAGATGCGCGACGAAGCGAACATCTGGCTTGTCGATGCCCATGCCGAACGCGATCGTAGCGACGATCACGATGCCGTCCTCGTTGAGGAAGCGGTCCTGATGCCGGGCCCGCACGCTGGCATCGAGCCCGGCGTGATAGGGCAGCGCGGGAATGCCGGCCTCGCAGAGCGATGCCGCGACGTCCTCGACCTTGGCGCGCGACAGGCAATAGACCACGCCGGCATCGCCGGCATGCCGCTCCTTGATGAAGTTCTTCAGCTGCGTGGTGGCGTTCTGCTTGTCGACGATCTCGTAGCGAATGTTGGGGCGGTCGAAGCTTGCGACGAACTCCGGCGCGTCGGTGAGCGACAGCCGCTCGGCGATCTCCTTTCGCGTCAGCGCGTCCGCGGTCGCCGTCAGCGCGATGCGCGGCACCTTGGGGAAGCGCTCGGCGAGTGCGGACAGGCCGATATATTCCGGGCGGAAGTCATGGCCCCATTGCGAGACGCAATGCGCCTCGTCGATCGCAAACAGCGCGATCTGCGCCTGGCCGAGCAGATTGAGGCAGCGCGGCGTGAGCAGCCGTTCCGGCGCGACATAAAGCAGGTCGAGATCGCCCGCGAGCAGCCGGCGCTCGACCTCGGATGCTTCCTGATAGGACAGCGTCGAGTTCAGCACCGCGGCGTTGACGCCGGCCTCGGTGAGGCCCGCGACCTGGTCGCGCATCAGCGCGATCAAGGGCGACACCACGATGCCGCAGCCGTCGCGCAGCAGCGACGGCAGCTGGTAGCACAGCGACTTGCCGCCGCCGGTCGGCATCAGCACCAGGCAATTGCCGCCATCGGTGATGTGGCGGACGATCTTCTCCTGCGCGCCGCGGAAGCCCGACAGGCCGAACACGGAACTGAGCACGGATCGCGCGTCGCGAGGCGAAGCGGATGCATGATCGAGGGCTGGTTGGGCGGTCATGATCCCTGAGAGGGCGATTCGGGTTCCCGGATCGAACGATTCCTGAACGAAACGTGTTAATACACCGTCCTGCGATAAACTCAATTGAGGCAATGCTGCCGGCCATCGCGCGCGCCGATACGGTCGGCCGAGCTCGGCCGCACGCGGATCAAGGATACCGATCGATGCGCAAAGCGCTTTTGAGCGAAGCGGACGCCGTTTCGCGTGAAGAAAAGCGCCTCAAGATAGGAAACTCCGACGCTGTCAGGCCGTCGGAGTGAGCGGCGCCGGCTGCGGCGTCATTGGCTCGACCTTGTAGGTCTTCGGCAGGTTGATCGGCCGGTAGGCCGGATCCTTCTCCATGCGCTCCAGTACCGAGGCGTGGATGGTCGCGCCTTCCGGTATCGGCCGCGGCTCGCCGCGCGGCAGATAGAAGCCGAGGAAGGACTTCCGTTCCGGCCATTCCTTCCATTTGTCGCTCTTCGGAATCCATTCCAGGATTTCCCAGGCGGCGGTCAGCGAATTGTGCAGCGGGGCCGTCGCGCTCGGCGGCACATAGTCGTGCCTGTGCGGCGGCAGCGGCATCCCCCAGGCGAGATGATCGATCAGCGCCTGATCCATGTGCAGCCCGGCGACCCTGGCCTGCTCGAGCATCCATATCAGCGGAAATTTTGACGGCCCGCTCTGGTCCTCGGGATAGCCGCCGCCGACGTCGGAGTGCACGCCGGCGAACCAGACCTGGCGAATGTCCTGCTCCACCTCCGTTGCCGGATTGAACGGATCGGAGCGGAATTTCTGCGGCTCAATCCAGCGGTTGAGGCGGAACATGCGTCTGCGTTCGTCGATCGAGATCGCCTGGCGGAATCGCCTGACACTGGAGTTGGTGCGGGTGAACAGCAGCGTCTGGATGTCGAACAGGAAGTTGTCCTGCCGCGGCACGATGATCGAGGCCACGGTATCCCAGACTCCGACGAACTCGATGTCGATGTTGCGCCCGCCGGCGATCTGGCTGAAGTGCCAGGCTTCCTTCAGCGGGGCATCGTCGAACGTGCCGTCCGACTTCTGGGAGTCGGAGCTGGCTTTCTTGTAGGTGTTGAACGCGTAGTCCGCGATGTCGAGCTGGTCGACCGGCAGGAGGCCCATCACATGGACGAAGGCCGCCAGCGTGCGCACGGTATAGGCGCCGCGGCTGAAACCGAACATCCAGACCCGGTCGCCGGGCTCCCAGAGCCGGCACAAAAACCGGTAGGCGCCAAGCGTGTCCTCGTCGAGACCGGCGCCGAAGGCCAGCCCGAAAAGGCCGCGCACCTCCTGCTTGAAGCGGCCCCAGCTGTTCTGCAGGCCGATCGTGCCGAGACCCGGATGATAGTAGATCCGTTGCCGGTCATCCTTGTCGGAGACGCGAAACAGCTTCAAGACGTTGGAAATATTGGCGCCGATCTCGTTGCCGGTGCCGTCGCAACAAATCACAAGATCCTTCGGCATCCGTTGCCCCCGCGGCCGCCGTGAAAATTCGCGACCTCTATGTACGGCAGAACACGGGGATGATTCAATCTTCAATTGAAGACGGTTCTGTGTACGCGGCATGAACGCCGACCGTCGTCTTGGAGTCTGCGGCCGGCATCGGGCGCGTGTGCGCGCACTCCACAGCGATCCGCAGAATTCAATTGCAACACTTTGGAAAAGGTGGAAATCTCATCGTCAGTCATTGCGATATTGCGTCGATATTTTTCTCCCTTTCAGGGATTTCGCCGGTGCGCGCGATCATCTTGCCCGCTGCCTTACCGAGCTTCCGCAGCCTGGACAGGACCGGATCGGCATGAGCCACCAAGCTCTCGTGACGGTCATTCTCGCGGGATTGGTGGTGAGTGCGTTCGGACTGTTCTGGTGGGTCGGCAGCTACTCCGATCGCGTTTTCGCTAATAGATTCCAGACCCGCTTTCCAGAGAAGACGCTGAGCTACAGCGGCGATCAGCTCGGCGAGCTGGTGCAATCCGATCTCCGGATGAAATATGTCTTCCCGATTCTGTTCCCGCTCGACCTCGTCGTCATGCTGGCGCTGGCGGGCGCGATGGGCGCGGCCTCATCATACTGGCTCAACCAGATCTATCCGACTGCAGCGTGGCTCGGCCTGGTCGTGCCGGCGGTGTATCTGCTCAGCGACCTGATCGAGGATTGCTTGCTGGCCTGGTTGCTGCTGCACGGCGATCCGGATGCGGCGGCACGTTCCGTCTCGATCCTGAAGGCGATCACAACGATCAAGCTCGTCAGCATCTTTGCCTCGATCGCGCTGACGCTCGTTGCGTTCGTCGGATGGCAATTTCACAGCGACTCGCTTCGCCTCTAGAGCTTCGGTTCTGATTGAATCAGAACCGAAGCTCCAGATGTTTGTTTGACGCGTTTTTCTTCACGCGAACCGGTGTCCACTTCGCTCGAAATCGCTCCAAAGCGCTGGCGATCTACTGATACGTCGCCACGATGTCGGAGACGGCGCGCTCGAGCTGCCGGGCGGTCGCGCATTGGCGCACGACGGTGCAGAAGGTCGCGTAGCGCGGCATCTCGGAATCGCCGAAGCCCCAGACCATGCGGCCTTCGGGGTTGAGCCACACCAGCCGCTTTGAGCGCTCGCCGATGCGGCGCAGGATGTCGGCGCGCGGATCGAGATTGTTGCTGCGGGCGTCGCCGAGCACGATCACCGTGGTCTGCGGCGTGATCGCGCTCATCCAATTGTCCTCGAAGTCGGCGAAGGAATTGCCGTAGTCGGACGAGCCGAAGCCGACCTTGGACATGATCTCCTTCATCGCCTCTTCCGGCGATTTCGATTCCAGGATGTCGCTGACCTCGATCAAATGGCCCGAGAAGGCGAACGAGCGGACGTCGTCGACCACCTCGTGCAGGCTGTGGATCAGGAGCAGGAAGAAGTCCGAGACGCGGGCGACCGAACCCGAGACGTCGCACAGCGCGACGATCTTCGGCCGGTCGCGATGCTTGCGCTTCCACGCGGTGAGGAAGGGCACGCCGCCCCAGGCCGCGTTCCGGCGCAGCGTGCGGCGGACGTCGAGATGGCCGCGGCGCTGACGCTTGCGCGGCTTTGAATAGCGCTCGCGCAGCCGGCGCGCGATCTGGCGGATCAGCGTGCGCATCTGCTCGACCTGGCGCGGCTCGATCCGCGCCAGTGGGGCGTTGCGCAGGATCTCGTTGCGCAAATTTTCGGTCTCCTCGCGCCCGTAGAGCAGCAGGGCTTGCGAGACCGCGTCGCGAACCGTGCCGCGCAGGCCGTTGAGCGCTTCCTGCAGCCGCTCGGCGAGCGCCGGATTGCGCGTGGTCTGCTCGTCGATGTCGTCGCGCAGGCGCTGGATGCCCATCGCATCGAGGATGCGGGTCTGGAAGATGCCGCGCTGGGTGAAGTAGCGGATGTCGGGCAGCGAGGCGGCGCCCGAGGCATTGGCGATCGCCGTCGATATCGCGGCGCGATCCTGCGACAGCAGCATCTGCGCCAGCGGCCCGACATTCTCGCTGGCGGCGCCGCCCGCCGCATCGCCATGCTCATCGGCCGACGGATTGGCGCCGGATTCGCTGTTGTCGTCGGTCTTGTTCTGCTCGGCGCTTTCCTGCTGCGGCTCGGGCTGGCTGAAGAACAGGTCAAAGCATTCGCCGAGCGAGCGCTTCTCGTCCTGGGTCTTGGCAAGCGTCAGCAGGAACGTGTCGCGCAGGATGTCGCGGTCGGCAAAGCCGACCTGGGCGACCGCTCGCATCGCATCGATGCTTTCCGCGGGCGAGACCCGGACCCCGGCTCCCCGCGCCGCACGAAAGAAGCGATGCAGGTTCTCGCGCATCTTGGTCTAGCTGAACACGCCTTGGCGCGACGCCTTGGCGATGAAGGACGAAATCTGCGGCGTCGCGGCCTCGATGTCGGCCTCGTATTTCAGGAGCACGTTGAGCGTGTCCTTGACGATCTCGTGGTCGAGCTCGCTCGCCTGTAGCAGCACCAGCACGCGCGCCCAGTCGATCGCCTCGCTGACCGAGGGCAGCTTCTTCAGGTCGAGCGAGCGGATCTCGTGGATGAAGCCGACCATCTGCTTGCGCAGCGTCTGCGAGATGCCGGGCATCCGGCTCTCGACGATGCGCTCTTCCAGCTTCTGCTCGGGGAAGCCGATATGCAGATGCAGGCAGCGCCGCTTCAAGGCATCGCCGAGATCGCGTTCGCTGTTCGAGGTCAGGATCACGGTCGGTGGCGCCACCGCGGAGACGGTGCCGAGCTCGGGGATCGTGACCTGGAAGTCGGAGAGGATTTCCAGCAGCAGCGATTCGAATTCGGCATCCGACTTGTCGATCTCGTCGATCAGCAGCACGCAGCCGGCCGGCTGCTCCAGCGCCTGCAACAGCGGCCGCGGCTCGACGAATTCCTTCGAGAAGAACACGTCGCCGAAGGTGTGGAGCTGGTCGAGCGCTGCGGCCAGCGTCTGCGCGCCGCCGAGCACCTCGCCGAGCTTGTCCTTCAGGATCTGGGTGTAGAGCAGCTGCTTGGCATATTTCCACTCATACAGCGCCTTGGCCTCGTCGAGGCCCTCATAGCACTGCAGGCGGATCATCTTCAGGCCGCGCCAGGCGGCGATCGCCTTCGCAAGCTCGGTCTTGCCGACGCCGGCAGGGCCTTCGACCAGGATCGGCTTCTCGATCTGCTGCGACAGATAGACCGCGGTCGCGATCTGCCGGCTCGCGATATAGCCTTGCGCGGCGAGGCCGCTTTCCACGGCCTCGATCGAGGCGGTGGGCCTGGTGTCAGCCACGAGGATCAGCTCCGAATTTGCCTTGAACTCGGACCTGTTCTGCTCCCGTTGCGGGCAAAGCACAAGGCTCGTTTGGCCGCAACGGCATGGGGTTAGCGCATGGTTCCGGGGTATTTCCGCCGAGCGCAATACGGGGGGAACGCGTAGCCCGGATGGAGCGCAGTGTAATCCGGGAGGGTCTTTCCCCGGATCGTCTGTCCCGGATTTCGCTTCGCTCCATCCGGGCTACGAAACGCTCAGCCCGCGCAGCTCTTCACGAAATCCTTGCGCTGCGGGCCGACGATCTTTTGCTCGATCGCCTGCTTCAGGCAGTCGAGATGCGCCTGAGCCATGCAGAGCTGCATCTGGTCGTGCCGCTCCTGACCCGTCAGCGCCTTCGCCGCGCTCTGGCAGGCCGCGCGCTTGGCACCAGGCACGGGCGCTGCCGCCGACGTGTTCTCTTGCGCGGGGGCCGCCGCCGGCGCGGGGGTTGAAGTCGATTGCGCGAACGCTGCGACCGAGACCAGCAGCGAACCAGCCGAGACCAGGGCGATGACGAGACGTTTCATGGGATGTGCCTCCGCGGGCATGATCCGGAGAAGTGAACGTCGGCTTTTCCGGAGCGTCATGCTCAGACCAGGAATGGGATCACGATACGATTTCATGGTCGCGCCGTGACCCAAGAGAGGCTGAGAATTAGCGACTGCCGCCTGAATGCGGAGTGAATATGCCGCCAGGCCGCTTCATCTCAGCGTGAGGCCGGTCGCCGCTTCGAGCTCGGAGATCGCCTGCGCGGCGTTCGCGACCTTGATCGTGGTCATGCCCATCTCGCGCGCCGGCTTCAGGTTGACGCCGAGGTCGTCGAGATAGACGCAGTTCTTCGGGTTCATTTGCAGTGCTTCCACCATCATCTGGTAGATGCGCGGATCGGGCTTGCGCAGGCCGATCTTCGCGGACTCGATGACGTGGTCGAACAGCAACATCACCTCGGCAACATAGAGCGTGCGTCCGCTGTGGCTGCCGATTGCGTTCGACGGCAGATTGTTGGTGATGCAGCCGGTCTTGAATTCCGCCTTGATGCGCTTCAGCGCCTCGACCATTTCCGGGCGCAGGTCGCCGGAGAGCAGCGGCAGCACGTCCTTGCCGCGCACCTCGGCGCCGAGCGCCTTCGATTCCGTGGCGAACAGCTCGTCGAATGCGTCGATACCGATCTCGGCGCGTTCGAACTTGGCCCACGCGTTTTCGAGATGGTTGGCGGCGTTGGTGCGGCGGATGATGTCGATCGGCAGTCCGCGCTCGGTCTCGTAGCGCGCGAAGGCCTCGAACGGCGAGGTGGTCAAGACGCCGCCGAAATCCCAGATCACTGCCTCGATCATCAATGTCCTGCCCGTTGCAAAGCGGCGGCTTCGCCTTGGGTCGTCCGGCCGTTTTGGCCGAAGACAGGGAAACGCGCGTTCAGCCTTCTTTATTGGAATTGCCGCCGATCAGGCAAGCCGCCAGTTCGCGGCAAACTCCGCCACGCGGAACGGGCTCACCAGACCATCGGAACCAGGCGGTAACGCACGCGGGCGAGATATTCGGCATAGCCGTCGAGCTCGGCCGCGAGCATCCGCTCCTCCATCATGGACCTCAGGCCGAGCAGCGCCGCCATGACCGGCACGATGCCAAGGCCCCACCAGGATCCGAGCAGCAGCGGCGTGCCGACATAGGTCAACAGGCCGCTGGCATAGATCGGATGCCGCACATAGGCGTACGGCCCCGTGGTCACCGCAGCATGCCCGCGCTCGCGCTGGATCTTCACGACCGGGGCAGCGTAGCTGTTTTCCCGGTAGGTCCGATAGACGATGTAGAACGATGCCGCGATCATCACCGCGCCGGCGCATTGCAGCCAGAACGGGACGAACGATGTCCGGTAGCGCACAGCGTCGAGCGCCATCAGCGGCAGCCATGTCAGCCACAACAGCGGCATGATCGTCGTGATGACGCGATCCCACCCGGCCTGGCCGTGCGCGGTGCGGCGCTCCGTCAGCAAACCCGGATCATGTCTTGCGAGCCATGCCTCGGTGATCAGTCCGCCGATCGTGATCTCAAGCAGGAACATCCACGCGCCGGCCCATCGCATGGTGCCGGCCGCTAGAAACAGGAGTGTCCCGAGGCCCAAGAATGTGCAGGCGGCGCGGCGCAGATTGATGCGAGGGGGATTGCCGTTCTGGTTCATGTCTCTCTCCGACGAGCGGCAACGGCCGCGCCGCCGGATCGGGCGGGCCGTTGCGTGTCCGGCTAGCGGATCGAAGCGCCGCTCAGTGCGTGGACCTGGTCACGGTCTGCGGGTCCAGTTTCGCGCCTGTCCGGAATAGACCTTGCTCGGCAACGCGCGGGCTGTGGGATCGAGCAGGATCTTCATCGCGGTGTTGAGCCGCTCCTCCGAACGCGGCGAGCCATCATGGCGCATCTGCTGCGGAGCACCGGGGCCCTGCGGCGGCGCCATGTAGGCCGACGTTGTCGGCGGGGCGGGCGTGGTGGCGATCTTCGGACGGGCGACAACAGCCGCCTCCAACGGGCGCCGCGCATCGGCAAGGCTTGACGCTGCGGATGGTGTTTCCGCCGGCGGCGGAGAGGCGGCGCTTTCGGATCCGGATTTGCGGGGCGGTTTTGCCATGGCATCGGCTCCATAGGTTGGGTGATGACGACGACGTCAGGATTTGTCTTCGTCGGATGTGGTGCGTTTGGCGATGATCGGGTTGCGGTCGCTGATCGCGGCGAGCAGCGAGGCGTGGCTCACGACTGACGACACGACGATCTTTCCGGACGGCTCGATCCGGCGACCGTTCTGCTGCTGTTGCTGTGGGCTCCTGGCGGTGGATTTCTGCATCATGTCGGCCTCCTCGAGGGCAGGGGTGGGGCCCGACAGCGCCGGGCCCCGAGTTTGGCGATCAGATGCCGAAGGCACCGAGGACGCCCGGCAGCGCCTGCACGGCCGTACCGAGGATGTCCTGCCAACCCTGCGGGTTGACCGACCCGTTGGTCGCCACTTCGGCAATCCGCTTCGGACCGCGCTCGATGCCCTCACACTGGATCGGGCTACGCACGCTGCCGAAGGTCTCAAAGTCGTTCCTTGCGTACATGTTCAGCTCCTTCTTTCGGTTTGAATTGACGGCAACTACGGGAGGTGGGCACCGACCGGGGCAGCCGTCGCTGGACGTCGCCCAGGGGATCGCTCATCGCGTCGATCCCCTGGACCACGTGACGCTAATTCGCGCCACGTTCTGATCTCCTCCGGACGCAGAGGAGCAATCGCCTCAATAGACCTGCCACTGCCGCAGC
The DNA here is from genome assembly GCF_056429065.1 of Bradyrhizobium sp. USDA3010. NCBI lineage: Bacteria > Pseudomonadati > Pseudomonadota > Alphaproteobacteria > Hyphomicrobiales > Nitrobacteraceae > Bradyrhizobium > Bradyrhizobium sp. USDA3010. The sequence goes on along the minus strand of NZ_JBWJZD010000014.1, from coordinate 28,279 downwards.
GGCCCGACCGCCACCGGCACCACGTCGCTCACGTCGATCGTGTACTGATAGACTTCGCGCGCCTGGGTCAGGACCTGCGTCGGGTTGAAGAAGCGGTAGGTCACGTCGTGGCAAATCGATTCCGGACGGCAGATCAGACTCTGGTCGACCTCGACGGTGTCGAGCCGCAAGCCCTTCTTGGCGACGTCGGTGAATATCTTCCGCGTATTGTAGGCATTCATCGCCGAGTAGTTCAGCGCGCGATCCTGCGGCGAAAGGCCGACATTACGGAATTCATTGTAAATGCGCTCGAGGAAGCCCTCGGCGCCGTCCGGCCAGGTGGTGGGGTCGGGCCCGAACAGCGTGTAGAGATCCCACTGGTAGAAGCCGCGCCAATCGGTCACCAGCGTCGGAACGACCGTGCCGTTGAGCAGTTTGGTCGTGTTGGTGCTGTCGACCCAACCGGCCATCGAGACCCGCGCCACGCCGCCGCGCGGCGGGAATGCGGGGGGCGTGATCGGTCGTGCGTCAGCGCCGGCGGCAGCCGCATTCGCCAGCACCACGGTGCGGGTCGTCGCGGGATCGTCGTGCGAAACCTCCTGATGCCACAGCGCCAGGATCAGCGCGGCGAAGAACCCGAGACCGAACACATCGAGCGGCTTGATCGCGTAGATCGGGATCGAATCGATCGTCATCGTCCAGCTGATGGCGTCGGCGTCCGGGAAGTTGTTGCCGGCTCCGGCCGGCGTCGCGGTCTCGCCTTCAGCCTGGTTCAACAGATAGCGCGCCATGATCGCCGGATTGTACGGCGCCGAGGTATCGCCGGAGTGATCGCGCTCCGGTCCGAACGCCGGATCGCCGCGGCCGATCAGGCTGTCGCGCCAGTTGGCGATCGCCTGCACGAAGTAGTCGAGGCGGGCTTCCTTGCCGAAATCGTAGAACAACCGGCCGATCGGGAAGGCGAGCTGTCCGGTGGACTCGGGCGTCGCGCCCTGCGGACGCAGGCCGCCGCCACAGCCGCAGTTCTTCTCGCTGGCTCGAACCGCGGGCGCTTCGTACATCGGCAGCGCCTGGGGCATTGCGACGGGAAGCGCATTGCTCGGCATCATCGCCTGCAGCTGCTGCGGTTGCAGCCAGGTTTGCGGCATCATGCCGGCCGTTGGCATTGCCATCTGCGGCATCATCATCTGCGGCATCATCATCGGCGGCATCACCATCTGGGGTGCCGGTGCCGGCATCCAGACCATGTCGCCGCCCGCATGGGGAGCGTGATAAGGATAAGGCGCGGGTGCGCCGATCGGCGCGGCGACGACGCCGTGATCAACGGGGACGGCCATGGCCGCAGGTGCCGCCGGCGCGGCGGGCTGCGCCTCGCTTGGCATGATCCCGCCGTTGCTTCGCAGGACCGAGCCGTCCGGCCCGAATATGCGCGGAGCCGATGGTGCAGACATTGCTGATAGATCTCCCATGGAACCCTCTCTGGTTGCAGTTGGCTGAGCGGCGGATGACGGTTGGACGAAAGGGCGCGCGGACACTCCCCAGAAGCGGGGAGGCGCGGCCGTGGCACCCGACGGCATGACGGCGTCCGCCTGCTCGCCAAGCAGGGCGGCGACAGCCGCGGGAATATCGAGCCGTCCGGCGAGACAGCGCGAGGCGCTGCCGTCGTTACGGCAGGGCACCGCGCTTTCGAGCAGCGCGGCACGAACGGCTTGCGGATCGGCCTTACGTCCGTTCTGGCGCAGGCATGAGAGCAGCAGCGCGACGACGCCTGTCACGATCGGCGCAGCGTAGCTCGTTCCGGAACGCAGGCTGACGTTGCGGACCGGCGAGGCGCCGGCGATGTTCTCGCCAGGGGCCAGGATGCCGTTCTCGAGATAGGCGTCGCCGAAATTGCTGAACGGCAGCGGGTTGCCGGCCAGATCGCACGCGCCGACCGCAAGCACCGAAGCGAGGCTGCCCGGCACCTGGACGCAGCGGCAGCCATCATTGCCGGCAGCAGCGACGATCAGCTTGCCGGCGCGCTCGCAGGCGCGCACTGCATCGACCAGAATGCGATCGGCCTGCCCCGTCGCGGATTGCTGACCGCTGCTGATGTTGATGATGTCGGCGCCCACCGCCAGCGCCTGGTTGATCGCGAGCGCCAAGGTGCTTTGCGAGGACGGCTCGATCTGTCCGGCGGCATTCTCGCGATAGATCGAGAACACGGTTGCGCTGCAGTTCGGCGCGACGCCGAGCACCGGGCTGCCGGGCGTGCCCATCAGCACGCTCGTGACATGCGTGCCGTGCTCGGACTGGATGATCGATGAAGACGGCACGACGAACTCGCCGCCCATGGCGACACGGGCCTGCCTGAGCGAGGGATGATTGAGATCGACGGGGCCATCGATGATCGCGATCTTCACCGCGGGGTCGCCACCCGACGTTCTCTGCCACAAGGCAGCCAGACCAGCGATGTCGGCAACTGGATTCATGAAATCGATCCTGGCCGATCTGCTGCGAATTCGTGCAGCCGATCCGTCTTCCACGGCAATCTGCAATCGCGCAGCGAACGAAAGGAGAGGCATGTCGCTGCGTTGGTGCTGTTGTGGCAGGTGTGCCGCGAACGGCCTATTCGCCGTGGTGGATCAGAAAGGATCGAGCCGATGATACGGATCGACCGATCCATGAGATCGATCCTGCGCCTCGAAAGATCGATCAAAGGGTTTAGTCGGGATCGGTCTCGCGGTGTGATGCGGCGCGCATGCGTGCAAAGCCGCGCCGCATCTGCGCACCAATGCGTGCGCGCGCTGCGGTCAGTCGAATACGGAATTCACGTCGCTGGTGTCAGTCGAGCTCGCGGCGGCGATCGAGAGCCGGCGCAGATGATGCGAGCCACGGCGCTTCGCGGACCCGCCGCATCGCCTGCGCCCGGCGCGGCAGGCCGAGCTTTTGCAGCACGTGATGGACGTGATGCTTGACGGTGGCAAGACTGAGATTGAGATCGCGTGCGATCTCCTTGTTCGACATGCCCTGCCCGATGAGCTTGAGGACCTCGCCTTCGCGGCGCGTCAGTCCCTGGTCCGTATCGATCGTATCCGTCTGACGTTCCATGCAAAACAACGCGCGCAGCAATCCGCCGGAAATCTCGGCGCTGCAGGCAAGCCGCCCTGACGCCACGTCCGACAGTGCGCGGCACAGCTCGTCGAAGCTGGCATTCCGGGAAATGTAGCCGCTGAATCCGGCCCGGCCGCAGCGGACCACGTCGCGCCGGTCCTCGTTGAGGCCGAGCGCTACCAGCGCGATCTCCGCATGCTCGCTCGCAATCACACGCACCTCGTCGAGATCGATGCCCTGTGTGACGTCGATCAGAATGACACCCACACTGCCGGTCTCGAGGGTCGCACGCAGGCCGGCAAGATCGGCGACCGCCGCCTCGACGGCAAACTCGGCGTGGTTCCGGAAACTCGAGGCAAGCCCCTCGCTGAACAGCCTGATCGGCGTGACGACCGCGATCCTCATCATTATCCTCGAAACTCAACGAAATGGCGGATGAAAAGCCGTCTCTATGTCAACGGCACCGGCATCCAGAAAGTCATGAAGGTAAGTATGCGGTATGCTGCCAGAGGTTGTATTATATTATCAGGTCGAAATTACGGCTCTGATACGCGCGGGATCAAGAGATACAGTTCACATTCGAACGTCGTGCCGGCAGCACGATGCAGGATACGGTGTGATGGATATCGCGGCAAGGTGGCGAGACGCAGCGCGTGAGCCCCACGGGCTGCTGGAAATCTCGTGGCGACTTCAACGCCGTAGTGATCGACGTCTAGATATTTAGATAATTGACGCGTGCGGGCCCGGGTGCTCTGTACAAGATTGCGTGTTCTTCGGCCGAGTGTGAGCGACGCAATGCCGCGCCTCGGATGTGCTCAATACAGATGCAGATCAACAGGGTTCCATGACGAGCTTGATTCGAGCGACAGCCTTTCTGACCCTGTTGATGGCAACGCCGGCCTTCGCGATCGTCGGTGGTGGCGCGCCGTCGACCGATGGCGTCGCGCGCGCCGTCGTCACCATCGTCGGCTCGCGTGGCAATTTCTGCACCGGCGCGCTGATCGCGCCGAAGGTGGTGCTGACCGCGGCGCATTGCGTGCAGCCCGGTGCCGATTACAAGATCGTCGATTACGGGCCGGACCGGCAGCCGAAGCTGCAGGACGTCAAGACGGTTGCGATCCATCCCGGCTTTCGGATGCAGGCGATGACCAATCATGTGGCGACCGCCGATGTCGCGCTGCTGCAGCTTGCGGACCCAGCCGCGGGCAAGGCGCCGGCCGTGCTCGGTATGCCCAACATTCCGATCCAGGTCGGCGGCCGCTTCACCGTCGCAGGCGTCGGTGTCACCGTGCGCGGCGACGGCAAGAGCGGCGGCAGCATTCGCGTCGCCGGCCTGATCGCGAGCGGCAAGCCCGGCACGCTGCAGATCCGTCTGGTCGATCCGGTCGGGCAGGGCGTGCGCGACGGGCTCGGCGCCTGCACCGGCGATTCCGGTGCGCCCGTGTTCGAGGACAAGCCAGGCGGGCCTGTCATCGTCGGCGTGGTGAGCTGGTCCACCGGCCCGAACGGCACCACGGGCTGCGGCGGCATCACCGGGGTGACGCCGCTCACGCTCTATCGCGACTGGGTGATGCAGACCGCGCGCCAGTGGGGCGCGAGCTTTTAGCCGAGCGGTGGCGGTCGAAGACCTGACGCGCTCATAGTTCCGTCATCCTGAGGAGCCGCGAAGCGGCGTCTCGAAGGATCGACGGCCACCAGCCAGGCCGTGCATCCTTCGAGGCTCGCTACGCGCTCCTCAGGATGACGGGGAGAGGCCGGGCGTACGCTGACCCCTAATGCCCCGCCGCCTTGTTCGCGGCGGCGTTGTTCAGCACGATCAGGCCATCGACGGCGACGCCGAGCTTGCTGTTGATCAGGAACGGATTGACGTCGATCGAGGCGATGCGGCCGTTGGCGTCGGCCATCAGGTTGGAGAGCCCGACCAGCGCCTTCACCGCCGACGGCTCGTGCAGCGCGGGCTTGCCGCGATAGCCCTTCAGCTTGACCCCGGCCTTGGTCTTGGCGATCAGCTCTTTCGCCTCGGCGGCATCGAGCGGCGCGCCGGCAAGGGCGACGTCCTTCAGCAGCTCGATATCGACGCCGCCGGTGCCGAACAGCACCACGGGGCCCATCTCGGCATCGAGCGAGGCGCCGACCACGAGCTCGAGGTCGGCCTTGACCTGTTGCGCAATCAGGATGCCCTCGAGCTTCGGCTTACCCTTCAGCTTCTTCACCCGCGCAGTGATGTCGTTGAACGCCTTCTTCACCTCGGCTGCGTTGCCGAGGTTCAGCACCACGCCGCCGATATCAGACTTGTGCAGGATGTCGGGGCTGACAACTTTCGCGACCACCGGGAAGCCGATCGCCTTGGCGATCTTTACAGCCTCCGCCGCGGTCTGTGCGACGTCTTCCTTGGAGATCGGGATGCCATAGGCCTTGAGCAGCTGCTTCGAGGCAACCTCGTCGAGCGCAGCGGCGCCGTTGGCGGCCTTCAGCGTTTTCTCCAGCACCGCGCGCGCGGATGCCTTCGAGCTCGACACGATGTCGGGCACTTCCTTGCGCAGACCTGCATACTCGATCAGCGACTTGATCGCGCCGACCGCGCGGTCGAGTCCTTGCATGACCGCGATATCGGGCAGCGACTTGCGCAGTCCCTTGGTGAATTCGGTGAAGCCGATCGACATCGCGCTGATGTAGATCACCGGCTTGTTGGCCTGGCCCGCCATCTCGTTGACGATGCGCAGATTGCGCTCGCGCAGCTCATGCGGCGCTTTCGGCAGCTCGGCGTCGATGATGACGATGTCGGTGTCGGGATCGTCGATCATGATCTTGATCGACTTCATGTAGACGGAGGGATCGACCACCGCGGCGAAGCCGGCGTCGAGCGGGTTGCCGACGATGCTGCCGGGCCCGAGCATCTTCGCCAGCTGCTCCGTCGCGTTCGGGCTCAGCGGTGCGAAATTCAGGCCGGCGGAATAGAATGCGTCGATCAGCAGCCCGCGCTTGCCGCCGGAGAGCGACACCGCCGCAAGGCGGTTGCCCTTCGGCGGATCGGCATGGACGAAGCACTCGGTGGTCTCGATCAGCTCATCCAGCCCGCGCACGCGGATCACGCCTTCGCGGGTCGAGATCGCATCGAATGTCTCGATCGAGCCGGCGAGCGCGCCGGTATGCGCCATCGCGGCGGCGCGGCCGCCTTCGGAGGCGCCGAGCTTGAGCGCGATCACCGGCTTGCCCGCGGCGCGCGCGGCCTTGCAGGCTTCGCGGAACACCTTTGTGTTCCTGACGCCTTCGAGATAGACCACGATGACGCGGATGCTCGGATCGGCAGCGAAATAGCTCATCAGGTCCGGTGTCTCGAGGCCGGATTCGTTGCCGGTCGTGACCATGTAGCCGACGCCGACGCCGCGATCCTCCAGCGCTTGGCGGATCGCCATCACGATCGCGCCGGATTGGCCGGCGATCGCGACCGCACCCGGCTCCATGGTGACGATGCGGTCGTCGATGTTGGTGAACAGGTTCTCGCCGGCGCTGAGATTGCCGAGGCAATTTGGACCGGTGACCGCAAGTCCGGTCTCCTTGATCGCCTGCTTCAGCTCGACCGCGAGCCGCTGGCTCTCTTCATCCTGCAGCTCGCTGAATCCGGAGGTGACGATGGTCGCCGAGCGGGCGCCGGCGGCGGCGGCATCGCGGATCACCTGCACGGCAAAGCGGGCCGGCACCAGCACCAGCACATGGTCCGGCTTTTCGGGAAGGCTGGCGAAATCCTTGTAGCAGGTGACGCCCCAGATCGTTTCGCGCTTGGCGTTGATCGGAAACAGGCCGCCGGCATATTGGTATTTGATCAGATTGTTCCAGATCCGTTCGGCATAGTTGCCGGGCTTGTCGGTGGCGCCGACCAGCACGATGTTACGCGGGTGCAGCATCGCATGGATGCTCTTGACGATGTCGCTGGCGTCAGCGGGCGGTGCCCATTTGCGGGACGGATGTGACGCGGTGCCTGCGAAAGCTTCCATGGAGCCTGCCTTATCCTTGTTCTGTTCGTTTCCTCTGGCCCACGGCGGATCACCGCAGAAAGCGATTTTTCATTGTTTTTATGGCCGATGGAAGGGGGTAGCAACTCACGCTGCTGCAAGTCAGGGCATCGCTTGCAATATCCCGGCAGGCGCAAAATCGATGCCGATCAGGAACCTGATTCGGGTCGGCTCGAATCCGTCTCGAACGGGTTCGTATCCGGGTCGATCATGGTCGCGTGCAACAGATAACGCTCGGGGCCGGATGTCAGCGCGTCAAACGGCCAGCAGGTCGACAGCACCAGCTCATACCGGTTGGTGAGCGGATCGATGCCGGACTGGTCGAAGCGGACGACCGCGCTGCGATCGGCGAGGTAGCGAAAAATCTTGCCGTCGCTTCTCGTGACGTCGATCTCGTCACCGATTGTGACATCCTTCAGAAAGCGGAAATGGGTGTCGCGATGCGCGGAATAGACCGCGACGCCCGGCTCGCCGGCATCGACGGTCTCTTCGACATGGCCTGGGCCGAACGCCAGCGCCTGGCCGCTGCTGCCGGCAAGCGCAATCGCGGACGCGTGCAGGCGCCTCACCTCGATCCGGGCGACCGGCCAGGTATCGGCCCAGCGCCACGGCTTCACGGGGTGGCCGGTCGCGATGCTCTGTGCGAAGGCGCGCTCCAGCAGCACCTGCGCGAGCAGCGCCTTGGCGTGGATATAGGCGCCCTGGCCGAACAGGATCAGGCCGATGAGAGCGAAGGCGAGCGAGAGGATGAAGCGGCTCATCTTGTTCTGTCGCAATGGCGGCTAAGGAAGAGTGGCGCGCGCGGCCCCTGGGGGGACGGGTGGGAAGGCCGCGCGCGCTCTAGGAAAGGAGGAGGTCGGGGGCACCTCCTCCCCTCATCCGACGTCATTGGGGCGACGTCTGACGCCGGTTGAACACCAGAAGCAGAAGGCTGACCGTGAGCAGGATCACACCGGCGATCATCTTCAGTTCGGCATCGGTTGCCGTCTTCGGCAACTGGATGGTGCCAGGACCTTGGGTGGCGACCGGTGACCGCTTAAGCGCGGCGAGCTGCACCTTGCCGTTACCGGCGTCGGCCCGACGCTCGGGTATTGCAGGCAGGCTCGGACGTTCGCCGAACACCTTGGCAAAGTCCCAGCCGGCGGGCAGGTTGAGCGGAAGTTCGCTTAGCTTCAGCGGCTCGCCTTCGGGACGGCTCGGCGTCTTGTCGACCGCAACGAGGCTGGTCAGCCGCGTCACGAGCTGATGCTCCAGCGCCAGCGCAAGGATGGTCTTGTCGGCATCTTCGGGGCTCTCCTGCCGCGTGGTGCGCGCGACTTCGGCGTCCGCGATCTTGCGGCGCGCCCACAGCTTCGACAGGCCCTTGCCTTCGGCCGCATTCGCGAGCGGCAGTGTCACGCTCCACGAACGATCGCCGATGCGGCCCTTGATCTCCACCGAGCCGGCAAGCTTGTCGAGCTTCGCGGCCAGCACCAGCGGCTCGTCGCGGTAGACGTCGGGCAGTGCGGACGGCGTCAAGTCGGCCGTTGCATCGGAGAACTTTGCGGCGAGGTTCGTCACCGCCGGATTCTCCAGCTTGGCGAAAAGGTCGCGCATCCGCTCGTCGACCTGCTCGACGGAGCCGATATGGGTGAAGGTGCCGCGGCCGAGCTCGGCGGCGCGCGTCATCAGGTAGGTGTTCGGCGCTGAGCCGATGCCGACCATGAAGACGCGTGAGCGGCCGCGCAGCGCGCTGATGGTCTCGAACAATTGCTGCTCGTTGCCGATCGCGCCATCGGTCAGGAACACGACCTGGCGGACATGGTCGGCGTCGTCATGGTTGGTGTCGGAGAGTGCCGCGCGCATTGCCGGAACCATCTCGGTGCCGCCGCGCGCCTGCAACGCGCTGACGAACGACGTCGCGTTGCCGATATTGGCGTTGTTGGCCGCAACCGGCGCCGGGAACAGCGTGTCCATGGTGTCGTCGAAGCGGATCACGTTGAATCGGTCGGTCGGTTGCAGGCGGCCGAGCGCGTAGATGAGGCTCGCCTTGGCCTGGATGATCGAGGTGCCACCCATCGAGCCGGAATTGTCGATCACAAAGATCACTTCGCGCGCGAGCTGCTTCTGTTGCGCCTGCTCGACCGATGGCGGGGTGACGAAGGCCAGCAGATAGTCGGAATTGCCGACATGCTCGCGGAACAGCCCGACCGACGGCGCCTTCTCGGCGGCCGGCTTCCATGTCAGCTCGAAATCGCGATCGGCCGGCACCGGGCCCTCGGCGAGCTTGACGACGCGCGTGGTGCTGTCGGGGCTCTCGATCCTGACCTGGTGGAAATGGCTTTTCACCTCGCCGAGCGGAAAGCCGGCGTTGAGGTGCACGGTGATGTTGGTCGGATTGACCGGCGCATTCGTCGCGGGATCGAGCACCTCAGAGGCGATGCGATCGCGGTCCGGCACCGGATCGATTGACGTGGCGCCCCAGCCGCTGCCATCGGCGCGGAGGTCGACGCTCTGCACCACCGGGCGCGGATTGTAGCGCGGGCCGACCACCATCGGCACCCGCAACGAGAATTCGTTGCCGTTCTGCTGCACCGGCTCCTGATACTCAATCTGCACCAGCACGGTTTCGCCGGGGCCGATATTGGCAACCGAGTTGGTGAAGATGTTCGGCCGCTCCTGCTCGGTGAGCGCCGCCTTCTGGCCATTCTGTTTGGCTTGTTCGTAGATGGCGCGGGCCTGCTGCCGTTCCTTGATGTCGCCGACCACGATGCGGTCGCCGACCACCATCTTCAGCGTGTCGACCGCGCCGCCGGCCGGCAGCGGATAGACATAGGTCGCTTCCACCCAGTCCTTGGTCGGATTACGAAAGATCTGCGTGACGCGGGCACGGACGGTCGGACCGGACACGGTAAGGTCGACATCGATGCCGAGCCTGGTTGCATCGGCATAGCCGTCGTCGGTCTTGAACAGCAGCGAGCCGGAGCGCGCATCTGATGGCCGCAGCACCGCCTGTTGCGGCAACTCGGCCGACCACACCGGATCAAAGCTCACGAACAGCGCCGCCAAGCCGATCGCCAGCGCGGCGACGCCTTCCACCAGGAAGAACAGCGCAATGCGCATCCGGCGCGACAGCCGGATCTGCGGGCCGCTCTCACATGCATCGTAAATCGTCATTTTCGTCACTCCCGAGCGAGACTTTCGCTGCTTCGCAATCATGGAGAGCGGCGGTTTTGGCGCGAGCAGAATGATCGGCAATGATTGGCCGCCGTCCGGCGCGGCCCGCCGCCGGCCGAGGCGGGTTTGTGCGGTTTTGTGATGGATTGTCCGGTCTGCTAGACTGCACAGATTGATGGGGAATCAGCGCAGGACCACGATGCCGACGCCGGACAAGCAGCTTTCCGCCGAGCAGAGCCAGCAGGTCGCGGAGACCATCCGCGAGGAAATCGCGCGCCGCCGCATCTCGCGGCAGACGCTGGCCGAGCAGGCCAAGCTCAGCCTTTCGACATTGGAGAAGGTGCTCGGCGGCCGCCGCCCGTTCACGCTGGCGACCACCGTGCGGCTCGAGCAGGCGCTCGGCGTCCCCTTGCGCAAGCTGCCGGAGGCGATGGCGGTGGCCGCGCCTGCCAATGGCGGGATCGCGCCCGACAGCCTCGGATCCTATTCGCGCCGCTCGGTGGCGCGGATCGAAGGGACTTACATCACGGTGCGTCCGTCGTTCGGCGAGCAGGGCGCGGTCTATGCCTATCGGACGGAGATCGCCTGGGACGATGCGGCGTCATCGCTCGGCTTCCGCGAGGGAGAGCGGCAGGATGCCGATTACACCCAGTATGGCGAGGTGGCGGTGCCGAATGAATCCGGCTTCGTCTATCTCGTCACCAACCGGCATGGCCAGCATCGCGTGATCACGGTCTCGCGCCCGCGCAATTCCGGTGAGATGTACGGCATCATCACGACGCTGCTCGCCGGCCGCGGCTCGCTGCTGACGCCGGTCGCCGCGCCGATCGCCTTCCTGCCGGTCAAGAACGTGCCGAAGCCGAGCCTCGGCCGGGTGTCGGCCGACGATGCGAACTACGCCCTCTATCGCGAGCATCTGCGCCGCACGATCGACGAGCCGTTTGCGATTTTTTTGCCGGGATAGTCACCTGCCAGTTCCGTCATCCCCGCGCAAAGGCTTTGCCTTTGTCGCTGGAGGTGCGAGCTCTTGCGAGCCTCGAAGGATGCACGGCCACAGCCGGGCCGTCGACCCTTCGAGACGCGCGCAAGAGCGCGCTCCTCAGGGTGACGGTGAAAGAGACGCGCGCCACCCGCTTGCTTTGACCTCACGTCAGTTCGCTTTCGCGAACACCCGCATAACAACGAAGCCGCCCGAATGGGCGGCTTCGCGATACCTGATGCTCGCTGTTCGAGCGCGTTGCGCTAGCCGCCGGTTTCCGCGCTGATGATGTCGCCGAACAGCTCCCACTGTCCGTTCTTGAACTGCATCATCTTGAGCTGCTCGACCGGAGCGAAGTCGGTCGCGCTGGTGTTGATCCGGATGCCGGGGATCAGCGTGTCGGGCGTGAAGTCCTTCAGGCTGGCGGCCTGCTTCATCACGTTCTCACGCGTCAAATTGTCGCCGGTCTGCTTCAGCACCTGCACCATGGTCTGCGCCGCTGCGTAGCCATAGACCAGATTGGCGTCGGACAGGTTGGCGCCCGGCATGTACTTCTCGGCGAAGGCCATGAACTTCTTCATGCCCTCGTCGTTCTTCCATTGCGGATCGGACGCGTCCTTGAGGTACCCGGCCGACAGCACGCCTTCCGAAGCCTCGAGTCCGGCGGGCTTCATGACAGCGCCGATCGAGATCGAGACGTCGGTCATCACGTGCATCGGCTTCCAGCCGAGCTCGGCGATTTTCTTGATCGCCTGCGCGGCGAATTTCGGCGTCGAGATGTTGACGAACACGTCGGCGCCGGTGTCCTTCAGCTTGACGATGTGGGAATCGATCGACGGCTCTGTCGTCTCGTAGCTTTCCTCGGCGACGATCTTGACGCTCGACTTGTCGAGCACCTCCTTGAGGCCGACCAGGTAGTCCTTGCCGAAATCGTCATTGGCATAGAAGATCACGACCTTGGCATCCGGCTTGGCCTTGAGGATGTACTTACCGAAGATCCGCGCCTCGACGCGATAGCTCGGCTGGAAGCCCATGGTCCATGGGAAATCCTTCGGATCGTTCCACTTGCTGGCGCCGGTGGCGAGGAACAGCTGCGGCACCTTCTTGGCGTTGTGATACTTCTGCACAGCGGTCTGGGTCGGCGTGCCCAGCGCGTTGAACACCAGGAAGACCTCGTCGCTCTCGATCAGTTTGCGGATCTGCTCCACGGTTTTCGGCGGCGAGTAGCCGTCGTCATAGGAGATCCAGTTGATCTTGCGGCCGTTGATGCCACCCTGGTCGTTGATCATCTTGAAATAGGCTTCTTCGGTCTTGCCGATGACGCCGTAGGCGGAGGCCGGACCGCTATAGGCCTCGACATTGCCGATCTTGATCTCGGTGTCGGAGGCGCCGGTGTCATACTTCTTTTGTGCAAAGGCGGCCTGGGTGGAGAGCAGGCAGAGCGCGGCGGCGGCGGCCAGCAGCGACAATTTTGTGGTTTTCATAAAGGCAATTTCCTCGATTGAGTCTGGTTGGGGACTTACGCAACGAACCCGCAGCCGGTCCCGGCAGACGGTTGCGGGGCAATTCTTGTCACTGCGAAATCCGGAACGCGCGAGGCGCGTTTCAGATCACGCCGCCGTATCAGTCGGCTTCGGCTGGCTGAATTGCTGCCGGAGCGTCGGCTTATGAATTTTGCCTGTCGCATTTCGCGGCAGGGCATCGATGAATTCGATCAGGCGCGGGCACTTGAACCGCGCCAGATTGGCCTGGCAATGCGCGTGGATCTCGGCCGGCGTCAGCGTATGGCCCGGCTTCACCGCGATCACCGCCATCCCGACCTCGCCCCATTGCTCGTTCGGGATGCCGATGACGGCGGCCTCGCCCACGGCCGCCAATTGATGCAGCACGCTCTCGACCTCGGCCGGATAGACGTTCTCGCCGCCGGAAATGTACATGTCCTTCCAGCGGTCGACGATGTAGTAGAAGCCTTCCTCGTCGATCCGCGTGGCGTCGCCGGTGTGCAGCCAGCCGTCGGTGAATGACGAGGCGTTGGCGTCAGGCCTGTTCCAATAGCCCGGCGTGATGTTCGGGCCCTTGACCCAGAGTTCGCCGAGCTCGCCGACCGCGGCATCGCTGCCGTCGGGCCGCACGATCCTGACCTCGGTGTGCAGCACCGGCTTGCCGGACGAGCCGGCCTTGCGCGCGGCATCCTCGCGGTCGAGCACCATCACCGCGGGCGAGGTTTCGGTCATGCCGTAGCCCTGCTGCAGCGCGACGCCGCGCGCCTCCCAGGTCTTGAGCAGCGGCACCGGCATCGGTGCGCCGCCGACCCCGCCGATCATCAGGCGGCTGAAATCCACTGATGCGAAGGCCGGATGCTGCGCCATGAACTGGTAGATCGCGGGCACGCCGAAGAACACGTTGATGCCGTGCAAGGGATCGCCGATCAGCTTCAGCGCCTCGCCGGGATCGAACGCGCGCATGATCAGCACGGTGCCGCCGGCATGCAGCACCGGGTTGGTGTAGCAATTCAGCCCGCCGGTGTGGAACAGCGGCAGCACGGTCAGCAGCACCGAGGCCGGCGAGATGTAGGCGGGGCCGCCGAGATTGACGCAATTCCAGAACGTCATCCCGTGCGTGATGATCGCGCCCTTGGGCTGGCCCGTGGTGCCCGAGGTGTACATGATGGTCGAGATGTCATCGAGCGTGACCTCCTCGAACCGTTCGAGCGGTTTCGCCGCCGCGATGCCGGCCTCATAGGCACCGCCGGGTCCGAGCCGCACGGTCGACGCGACATCGCACAGTTTTGCGACCGCGAGCGCGGTCTCGGCAAGCTCGTCGTCATGGATCATCACCTTGGGCGAGGCGTCGCCGGTGATGTAGCGCAGCTCGGGAACGGTGAGGCGGGTGTTGAGCGGCAGGAAGACCGCGCCGATCCGGAAGCAGGCGAACTGCACCTCCAGCGTATCCGTGGTGTTCAGCGCCAGCACCGCGACCCGGTCGCCACTGGCGACCATGAGGGTGTCGCGCAGATAGCCCGCGAGCCGCGATACGCGGGCGTCGAGCTCCGCATAGCTGAAGCGGCGACCGCTTGCGAGATCGACAAGCGCCATCTTGTCCGGCGTGCGCCGGCGATGATGCGCGATCCAGTCGTAATAACGAACCGGCAAATGTCCCTCCTCTGGAACGGCAGTCTTGCGCCGCCTGTTCCTGGCTCGATTGATGCCATGAATGGGCAGTGGAGGGGGCGTATTAGGATACTGTCTTGCGTTTAGTGGCTGGCGGGAGGCCAGATGGAAGGCCGGTCCAGCCGACAGCCACTCGACGCAAGTGAACGGAGAAAAATCCGGACATCGTCGGAGGCGGGAATCAACGGAGCGCGCGGATGGCAAACCCGTTCTACACCAGCGAGCATGAGGCCTTTCGCGAGGTGATGCGGCGCTTTGTGGCCAGGGAAATCGAGCCTTATGCCCATCAATGGGACGAAGAGGGCGAGTTTCCCCGCGCGCTCTATGCCAAAGCGTCCGAAATCGGGCTGCTCGGCCTCGGTTTCCCGGAAGAATATGGCGGGATCGCCGCCGACCAGTTCATGAAGATCGTGGCCTCGCAAGAGCTGGCGCGCGCCGGCGCCGGCGGCGTCTCCGCGAGCCTGATGAGCCACACCATCGGCTCGCCGCCGATCGCTCGCGCCGCGCGGCCCGAGGTGAAGGCGCGGGTGCTGCCGGAGGTGCTTGCGGGCAAGAAGATCTCCGCGCTGGCGATCACCGAGCCGAGCGGCGGCTCCGATGTCGCGAACCTCCGCACCAAGGCGCGGCGCGACGGCGACCATTATGTCGTCTCCGGCGAGAAGACCTTCATCACCTCGGGCATGCGCGCCGACTATCTGACGGTCGCGGTGCGCACCGGCGGCGAGGGGCCGGGCGGCGTCAGCCTGCTCCTGATCGAGGGCAATACGGCCGGCCTCTCCCGCACCAAGCTGAAGAAGATGGGCTGGTGGGCGTCCGATACGGCCACCTTGCATTTCGACGAATGCCGCGTGCCGGTCGAGAACCTGATCGGCGAGGAAGGCCAGGGCTTCAAGATCATCATGCAGAACTTCAACAGCGAGCGCATGGGCATGGCGGCGGGCTGTACCGCCTATGCGCGCGTCTGCCTCGACGAGGCGGTCGCCTATGCCAAGGAGCGCAAGACGTTCGGCAAGCCGATCGCCCAGCACCAGGTGATCAGGCACAAGATCGTCGACATGGCGCAGAAGGTCGCGGCCTCGCAGGCGATGCTGGAAATGCTCGCGTGGCGGCTCGGCCAGGGCGAAAGCCCGGTCGCCGAGATCTGCATGATGAAGAACCAGGCCACGCAGACCATGGCGCATTGCGCCTCCGAGGCGGTGCAGATCTTCGGCGGCGCCGGTTTCATGCGCGGCATCAAGGTCGAGCGCATCTACCGCGAGGTCAAGGTCAACGCCATCGGCGGCGGCACCGAGGAGATCATGAAGGATCTCGCGAGCCGGCAGATGGGGTTGTGAACGAGGCAGCAGACGACGCGGTGCGTGAGGAAACACCCTCCTCCTGAAAGGGGGAGGAGTGGGTGGGGGTCAAGCCGCGAGTCCGATTGGCAGTTTGATCCCACCCGGCCCGCTCGGCGTTGCCGAGCGCGCCGACCTCCCCCTTTCAGGGGGAGGTGAAGAGAGAGACGACCAGGGAAAGACGAGACCAACAATGCTCTTCACCGCCGATCACGACGAACCGCGCCGCGCTCTACAAAAGTTCATCGCGGCCGAGATCAATCCCCATGTCGACGAATGGGAGAAGGCCGACATCTTCCCGGCGCATGAGCTGTTCAAGAAGCTCGGCAATCTCGGCTTCCTCGGCCTCAACAAGCCGGTCGAATTCGGCGGCCAGGGGCTCGATTATTCCTACGCGCTGATGATGGCCGAGGAGCTCGGGGCCATCACCTGCGGCGGCGTGCCGATGGCGATCGGGGTGCAGACCGACATGGCGACGCCCGCGCTGGCGCGGTTCGGCTCCGACGAGGTGCGGCGCGAATTCCTGGTGCCGGCGATTGCGGGCGACCAGGTCGCCTGCATCGGCGTCTCCGAGCCCGGCGCCGGCTCCGACGTCGCCTCGATCAAGACCAGCGCGCGCTCCGATGGCGACGACTACGTCATCAATGGCGGCAAGATGTGGATCACCAACGGCACCCAGGCCGACTGGATCTGCCTGCTCGCCAACACCAGCGACGGCCAGGTCCATCGCAACAAGTCGCTGATCTGCGTGCCGATGAAGACCAAGGGCGTGCAGGTCGCGCGCAAGCTCGACAAGCTCGGCATGCGCTCCTCCGACACCGCGCAGATCTTCTTCGACAATGTCCGGGTGCCGAAGCGCAACCGGATTGGCGAAGAAGGCCAGGGCTTCACCTACCAGATGATCCAGTTCCAGGAAGAGCGGCTGTGGGGCGCAGCGGCCTGCCTGAAGGCGCATGAATTCATCATCAACGAGACCATCGACTACACCCGCAACCGCAAGGCGTTCGGCGGCTCGATCCTCGACAACCAGGTGGTGCACTTCAAGCTCGCGGAGATGCAGACCGAGGTCGAGCTGCTGCGCTCGCTGATCTATCGTGCCGGCGAGGCGCTGGTCGCCGGCGAGGACGTCACCCGGCTCGCGACCATGGCGAAATTGAAGGCCGGCCGGCTCGGCCGCGAGCTCACCGATGCCTGCCTGCAATATTGGGGCGGCATGGGTTTTACCAACGAGACTCCGGTCAGCCGCGCCTATCGCGACAGCCGCCTGACCTCGATCGGCGGCGGCGCCGACGAGGTGATGCTGATGGTGTTGTGCAAGATGATGGGCACGCTGCCCGGGATGAAGAAATAGCGCGAAGCCGGTCCGACGGGTCGCATCGCCGCGCAGAGATGGAGGCCGATATGCTCTATCAGGAGGGCCAGAAAGTCGCCGAGCTGAAGCATCGGCTTCAGTCGTTCATGGATCGCCATGTCTATCCGAACGAGGCGCGGTTCTACCGCGAGGCGGAAGAGTTCGGCCCGTGGAAGGTCTATCCTGTCGTTGAGGAGCTGAAACCGAAAGCCAGGGACGAGGGGCTCTGGAATCTGTTCCTGCCCGAGAGCGAGCACGGCGCCGGCCTGACCAATCTCGAATATGCGCCGCTGTGCGAGATCATGGGACGGTCGCACCTTGCACCCGAACTCTTCAACTGCTCGGCGCCTGATACCGGTAACATGGAGGTGCTGGCGCGCTACGGCACAAGGGAGCATCAGGAGCGATGGCTGAAGCCGCTGCTCGCGGGCGAGATACGGTCCTGCTTTGCGATGACCGAGCCGGCCGTTGCATCAAGCGATGCAACCAATATCGAGAGCTCGATCGCGCGCGACGGCGATGACTACGTCATCAACGGCCGCAAATGGTACACCACCAATGCCACCGATCCGCGCTGCAAGATCTGCATCTTCATGGGCAAGACCGATCCCAATAATCCGAACCGGCATCGCCAGCAGTCGATGATCCTGGTGCCGATGGATGCGCCCGGGATCGAGGTGCTGCGCCCGCTGCCGGTGTTCGGCTTCTACGGCGTGCCCGATCGCGCCTCGGAGGTCGTGTTCACCAATGTGCGGGTGCCCGCAAGCAACATGCTGCTCGGCGAGGGTCGCGGCTTCGAGATCGCGCAGGGGCGGCTCGGCCCGGGCCGCATCCATCACTGCATGCGGCTGATCGGACTCGCCGAGCGCACGCTGGAGAAGATGTGCATCAGGACCAGGAGCCGGATCGCGTTCGGCAAGCCGGTCGCAGAGCAGACCGTCACGCAGGAGCGGATCGCGGAATCGCGCATCATGATCGAGCAGGCGCGGCTCTTGACGCTCAACGCGGCCCACATGATGGACACCGTCGGCAACAGGGTGGCCAAGGCCGAGATCGCCATGATCAAGGTCGCGGTGCCCAACATGGCCTGCCAGGTCATCGACTGGGCGATCCAGGCGCACGGCGGCGGCGGTACCAGCAACGATTTCGGGCTCGCGGCGGCCTACGCGACGGCCCGGCTGCTGCGTCTCGCCGACGGTCCGGACGAGGTCCATCGCAACCAGATCGCGCGGCTCGAGCTGCGCAAATACGGCAATGTCTGAAGGACAAGCGTGCGCGATGAATGCACCGCGCACGACATTGTTGCAGTCACCTCGCCGGCGCTCCATGGTGGCGGCGATCAAGAACATGGGAAATGCCTGATGATCACGCTCTATCACTGCGACGCCGCGCGCTCGTTCCGTCCGCTGTGGATGCTGGAGGAGCTCGGGCTGCCCTATGAGCTGAAGATGCTGCCGTTCCCGCCGCGCGTATTCGCCAAGGAATATCTCGGCATCAATCCGCTCGGCACCATTCCGTTCATGGTCGATGGCGAGACGAAGATGACGGAGTCCTCGGGCATCTGCCATTATCTCGGCACCAAATATGGCCCAACGCCGTTGATCGTAGGCCCCGACGAGCCGGCCTATGGTGCGTTCCTGAACTGGATGTATTTTTCCGATGCGACGCTGACCTTTCCGCAGACGCTGGTGCTTCGCTACAGCCAGCTGGAGCCGGAGGAGCGGCGCAACCCGCAGGTCGCGGGCGATTATGCAAAATGGTTCCTGGGCCGCCTGCGCGCGGTGGAGGCTGCTGCCGCGAATTCTGAATTCCTCTGCGCGGAACGCTTCACGGCCGCAGACATTGCCAACGGCTATGCGCTCCGGCTCGCCAGCAATATTGGCCTCGCCAAGGATTTCGGGCCGAATGTCGCAGCCTATTGGGCGCGGCTGCAGCACCGCGAAGGTTACAAGCGCGCGGTGGCGTCGGAGCAAAAAGCCGGGCAGGAACAGAACGTTGCGCCGCGAGCGCGACCGTAACTTCCCCGTCGTGCCGGGGCAATGCACAGCATTGAACCCCAATACTCAATTGCGCATTGGGGAACCTAGAGATCCCATAATGCGCAATTGCGCATTGGGGCTCGATGCGTCGCATCGCCCCGGAATGACGACGTATCGCTTTTGCGAATTTGCGCTATGGTAGCTTCGCCGCAGCGGCCCAAAGAGCCGCGCGAGGAGGAACCGCCATGGACGCGATCGTGGACGCGAAGTGCCAGAACTCCGGCCAGCCGTCCGGCCACCGGATGCTGATCACGCCGGAACGGGTGTTCTATGCCGGGCTGCTCGGCCGCCCGCGCGAACGCTGTCCCGGCGCATTCCATGTCTATGTCGCGATCCGCGACGGCTTGCATCTGTCGACCAGCGAAGGCCGCGAATCCCACGGCGAGCTCGCGGTGACGATGCCGAACCTGCGCCACACCATCACCAGCGAATATCGATCCGCGATCTGCGTTGCGATCGAGCCGGAGAGCGTGCCTGATGGCACGCTGGAGGTAGTTGCGCGCCGCCTGCAAGGACCCGACTCCCATTTGTTCGCGAACCGGATTCGCAACGCCTATGCGACGCTTGCCGAGATGCAGCATCGCGACGCGATCGCGAATGCCGAGTTCGACACCATGTGCTTCGGCGACGCGCTGCCGCAGCGTGTGCTCGATCCAAGGGTCGTGCGCGCGATCGGCCGCATCGGGCAGTTCTCCGGCGAGCCGGTGACCGCGGCCGGCTGCGCCACCGAGGCCGGGCTGTCGCCTTCGCGCTTCCTGCATCTGTTCAAGGAGGAGACCGGAATCTCGTTCCGCTCCTTCCGCGCCTGGAAGCGGGCGCGGCATCTGCTGCATTTCGCCAACCAGGACATCAATCTCGCGCATCTCGCGCAGGATATCGGCTATCCCGATAGCACGCATTTCAGCCACTCGATCCGCCGCTTCTATGGCTTGAAGCCGCGTGCGATCTTCTCCGGCTCGCGGGATCTTGCGATCTACCGCACCGGGCAGGCGGCAAGCGAGCGGGTGTTGACTTAGCCCCGCTGTCGTCCCGGCGAACGCCGGGACCCATAACCACCGATCTCAGTAGTTTAGACGGCTGTCGCTCCAGCGGACCCAAATAACCACCATACGTGGTTATGGGTCCCGGGTCGCGCTTCGCTTGCCCGGGACGACAGTTGGGATTCTCCTCCGCTACAAATTCGCGCCCTGGATCACCTCACCGAACCGCAGCCAGCCAGGCCCTTCGATCCGTTGCAGCTGAAGCTGCTGCAGCGGGTGGTGATTGGTCGGGCTGGTGTTGACGCGGATGCCGGGCAACAGCGTCGGCACTTCGACATCCCTGAGGTTGTTGGCCTGCGCCATGATGTTGTCACGGGTGAAATTGCCTTTGCACTGCTCGAGCACGATCTTCAGCACCTGCGCCACCGTGTAGGCATAGAGGCTGTAGCCCTCCTTCGGATTGCCATCCGGGAAGTACTTCGCCATGAAGGCAAGGAAATCCTTTACGCCCGGGTCGTTGGCCCAGGCCGGGTCGGCGACGTCCTTCACATAGGCCGACGAGATCGTGCCCTGCGACTTGTCGAGGCCGACCGGCGCGATGGTTGAGGAAATCGAGGCCGCGCCGCTCGCGATGAAATGCATCGGCTTCCAGCCGAGCTCATAGATCTTGCGGATCGACTGCGCGCAGAATTTCGCCGTGGTGCCCGAGATCAGCACGTCGGGATTGGCGCCGCGTAGCGCGACGATCTGGGAATCGATCGTGGGATCGGTGACCTCGTGCGAGGCCACCACGGCCGATGTCGCGAACCGCTCGCCAAGCACATCCTTGGCGCCGGCGACGAAATCCTTGCCGAGATCGTCGTTCTGGTAGAGCACCGCGAATTTCGCGTTCTTGTTCTGGCTTAGCGCATATTTGACGAACACCTGCGCCTCGGTCCGCGCACTCGGCGCAAAGCCCATGGTCCAGGGATAGGTCTTGTAGTCGCCCCATTTGTCGCCGTTCACCGACAGGAACAGGTGCGGCACCTTGGCGGCGTTGATGTATTTGACGACCGACGAGTTCGGCGCGGTGCCGAGCATGTTGAACAGGAAGGCGACATTGTCGCTCTCGATCAGGCGGCGCACCTGTTCGACCGTCTTCGCCGGATTGAACGCGTCGTCGTAGTAGATGTATTTGATCTGCCGGCCGGCGATGCCGCCCTGCTCGTTCAGCATCTTGAAATAGGCTTCCTGGCAGCGCGCCTGCACGCCGAGCGCGGACACCGGGCCGCTGAGCGAGGTGGTGCTGCCGATCCTGATCTCGGTCGCGGTGACGCCGGGCGTATCTTCGGCAAGCGACGGCCTGAGGCCCGCGACCGCGGCAAGCCCCGCGCCTGCGGCGCCGGTGAGCCATCTGCGCCGGTTGATCGAGACCATGATTTTCTCCCCGTGATGCCGGCTTGTTGCGCCGCTTCTGCTTTGCAAGCAACTCTATGCGCCGCGCGGGCGTCGCGTCTTGTGTTAACCGGCTGACGGCGGATTCCGTCGTGAGCGCATCCACTTAGCCAGTCAACGCAAGATGGCGCACAGACAAATTTCTCATCATGGGAAAACCAGCCGCGCAGGTGCGCCGCAACCCGGACGAAAGACCCATGAGCGACAAGGCCGTCATCACCTGCGCGCTGAACGGCGTGCTTACCGACCCGAAGCAACACAATGTTCCGGTGACGCCGGAAGAGATGGCGCGCGAGGCCAAGGCCGCGTTCAACGCCGGCGCCAGCATCATGCACATCCATCTGCGCCAGCAGGAGCCGAACAAGGGGCATCTGCCGTCGTGGGAGGTCGGCGTCAGCAAGGAGATCCAGCAGGCGATCCGCGAGGCTTGCCCCGGCGTGATCATCAACCACACCACCGGCACCTCGGGTCCGAACTACCAGGGCGCGCTCGACTGCGTGCGCGAGACAAGACCCGAGATCGCGGCCTGCAATGCCGGCTCGCTGAATTATCTGAAGGTCAAGGCCGACAACACCTGGGCCTGGCCGCCGATGATGTTCGATAACGCGGTCGAGAAAGTGCAGGACTATCTCGACGTGATGAAGACGGCCGGCACGATCCCGGAATTCGAGTGCTTCGATGTCGGCATCGTGCGCTGTGTCGGCATGTACCGGCAGACCGGCATGTATTCCGGCCCGCTCGAATACAATTTCGTCATGGGCGTCGCGTCGGGCATGCCGGCCGATCCGGAGCTGTTACCGATCCTCTTGAAGCTGAAAGTGCCGGAAGCGCATTGGCAGGTCACGGCGATCGGCCGCGCCGAGATCTGGCCGCTGCACCAGCGCGCCGCCGACCTCGGCGGTCATCTGCGCAGCGGGCTGGAAGACACGTTCTATCTCGGCGACGGCACCAAGGTGACGTCGAACGGGCAGCTCGTCGAAGGGCTCGCCGCCTGTGCACGCCGTGCCGGCCGCGAGATCGCGAGCCCGGCGGAAGCGCGGCAGATCTTTGGGGTGAGGCACTGACGTCAACCCGGCCGTCATCGCGAGCGAAGCGAAGCAATCCGTCTTGCCACTCGAAGATAGGGTGGATTGCTTCGTCGCTTCGCTCCTCGCAATGACGAGGCAGGAGGAAACACATGGGTAATCTCGCAGCAACCGGTGGCGTCACCGGCCCGGGCCGCATCGGGCGGGTCGCGATCGGCGATCTCCTCAAGCGCGCCGCGCGGCGGTTTCCGGATCGCGTCGCGCTGACCGATGGCGGCAGGCAGGTCACCTTCACTGAGCTCGAGCGCGACGCCAATCGCTTCGCCAATCATCTGGTGCAGCGCGGGCTGAAGCCGGGCGAGAAGATCTCGACCATCTGCAACAACTCCGTCGAATTCGTCAAAGCGCTGTTCGGCATCCACCGTGCCGGTCTCGTCTGGGTGCCGATCAACACCATGCTCGGGCCGTCGGATATGGACTACATCCTCGGCCATGCCGAGGTGCGCTTTGCCGTCATCGACGACAATCTCCACGGTCAGGCCGACCGGCGCGCCGCGCTGGAAGCGCGCGGCATGGAGATGATCGCTATCGATCTGACCGGCAATGCCGGCAAGACCGGATTGCCGGAGTTTAACGGCCTCCTCGAAAGGCAATCCGACATCGAGCCTGACATCGAGATCAACGATCGTGATCTCGCAATGATCATCTATACCTCAGGCACGACCTCCCGGCCGAAGGGCGCGATGCATTGCCACCTCGCCGTGGTCATGGCCGTGATGAGCAACTGCATCGAGATGCAGCTTTCGCGCGATGACGGGATCACCGGGCAGTTTCCGTTGTTTCACTGCGCCGGCCACGTGCTGCTGCTGAGCTACCTCTCGGTCGGCGGCCGCATGGCGCTGATGCGCGGCTTCGATCCGGTGGTCTGCATGGAGGCGATCGTCCGCGACCGGCTCACGGTGTTCGTCGGCCTGTCCCTGATGTATCAGGCGATCGTCGATCATCCGCGCCGGCGCGAATACGACCTGTCGGGCCTGCGCTGCTGCATCTACACCATGGCGCCGATGGGCAAGCCGCTGCTGGAGCGCGCCATCGCCGATCTCTGTCCAAATTTCGTGCTGTCCAGCGGCCAGACCGAAATGTACCCGGCGACGACGATGTCGCGGCCCGAGGTGCAGCTCGACCGCTTCGGCAATTACTGGGGCGAGTCGCTGATCGTCAACGAGACCGCGATCATGGACGACAACGGCAACCTGCTGCCGCGCGGCGAGATCGGCGAACTCGTGCATCGCGGCCCCAACGTGATGATGGGCTATTACAAGGACCCGAAGTCGACCGAGGAGGCGCGCAAGTTCGGCTGGCACCATACGGGCGATCTGGCCCTGATCGACGCCAATGGCGAGGTGCTGTTCCTCGATCGCAAGAAGGACATGATCAAGTCGGGCGGCGAGAACGTCGCGTCCGTCAAGATCGAGGAGACGCTGCTGGCGCACCCCGCCGTGCAGAATGCCGCCGTGGTCGGCCTGCCGCATCCGCAATGGGGCGAGGCGGTCTGCGCCTTCGTCAAGCTGAAGCCCGATGCGGTGGCCGACGAGGCCGGCATCGAGGCGCATTGCAGAAAGCATCTTGGCGGCTTCCAGGTGCCGAAACTGGTGCGTATCCTCGAGGAGATGCCGATGACCGCGACGGGCAAGCTGCGCAAGGTCGAGCTGAGGCAGCAGTACAGTGGGCATTTTGTGGAGCGCGCCTAGTGGCCATCATCGAAAATACCATCGCCACCGGCAGCGCCGCATTCCAGGGCAATCGCGACGGCATGCTGGCGCTGATCGCCCGGATGCGGGGGCTGGAAGAGCGCACGCGCGCGGCATCCGCCGTGGCCAAGGACCGCTTCCACAAGCGCGGCCAGCTGCTGCCGCGCGAGCGCGTCGCGCTGGTGCTCGATCCCGGCTCGCCGTTCCTCGAGCTGTCGACACTCGCCGGCTATATGTTCGATGTGCCGGATGCGGACAAGAGCGTGCCCGGCGGTGGACTGGTCGCCGGCATCGGCTTCGTTTCCGGCGTCCGCTGCATGGTCAGCGCCAATGATGCCGGCATCGACGCCGGCGCGCTGCAACCCTACGGCCTCGACAAGACGCTGCGGGTGCAGGAGCTCGCGCTGGAGAACAAGCTGCCCTATGTGCAGCTGGTCGAGAGCGCCGGCGCCAATCTGCTGCGCTACCGCGTCGAGGATTTCGTCCGTGGCGGCAACATCTTCCGCAATCTGGCGCGGCTATCGGCGGCGGGGCTTCCCGTTGTCACCGTCACCCACGGCTCCTCGACCGCAGGCGGCGCCTACCAGACAGGCCTCTCCGACTACATCGTGATGGTGCGCGGCCGCACCCGTGCCTTCCTCGCCGGGCCGCCTCTGCTCAAGGCCGCCACCGGCGAGATCGCGACCGAGGAGGAGCTCGGCGGCGCCGAGATGCACACGCAGATCTCCGGCCTTGGCGATTATCTCGCCGAGGACGATCGCGATGCGCTCCGCATCGCGCGCGACATCATGGCCAAGCTGCCGTGGGACCGGCCGGCGCCGGAGCCGGCCGCATTCAAGCCGCCGCGTTATGACGCCGAGGAATTGTTCGGCATCATGCCGATGGACCACAAACGTCCCGTCGATATGCGCCAGGCGATCGCGCGTTTCATCGACGATTCCGATTTCACCGAGTTCGGCGTCAATTACGGCCCGGCGACGATCTGCGGTCATGCGCGTATCGAGGGCCAAGCGATCGGTATCATCACCAACAACGGCCCGCTCGATGTGCCCGGCGCCAACAAGGCAACGCATTTCATCCAGGCCTGCTGCCAGTCGCGCACGCCGATCCTCTACATGAACAACACCACCGGCTACATGGTCGGCCGCGCCTATGAAGAGGCCGGCATGATCAAGCATGGTTCGAAGATGATCCAGGCGGTGACGTCGGCGACGGTGCCGCAGATCACGCTGTATTGCGGCGCCTCGTTCGGCGCCGGCAATTACGGCATGTGCGGCCGCGGCTTCCATCCGCGCTTCTGCTTCTCCTGGCCGAACGCCAAGACCGCGGTGATGGGCGGCGAGCAGGCTGCCGAGACCATGGCAATCGTCACCGAGGCGGCTGCCGCGCGGCGCGGCAAGCCGATCGAGAAGGAGAAGCTGGAGGCGATGAAGGCGCAGATCACCGGTGTGTTCGACGGCCAGATGGACGTGTTCTCGACCAGCGCCCGCGTGCTCGATGACGGCGTGATCGATCCGCGCGATACGCGGACGGTGCTCTCCGAGGTGCTGGCGATCTGCCGCGAAGCCGAGGCGCGTACCCCGCAGCGCATGCAGTTCTCGGTGGCGCGGCCATGAGCGGGGCAATCGTGAAGCGCACACCGTTTTTCAAGGTCCTGATCGCCAACCGCGGCGAGATCGCGCTGCGCATCATGCGATCGGCGCGGCGGCTCGGCTATGGCGTCGTCGCGGTCTATTCGGATGCCGACCGCGACGCGCTGCATGTGCGCGAAGCCGATCAGGCGGTGCGGATCGGCGAGGCGCTGCCGGCGCAATCCTATCTGAAGATCGACGCGATCATCGCAGCCGCCAAGGCGAGCGGCGCCGGCGCCGTGCACCCCGGCTACGGCTTCCTCGCCGAGAACGAGGACTTCGCGCAGGCCTGCCGCGATGCGGGGCTGGTGTTCATCGGCCCGTCGCCGGAAGCGATCCTGGCGATGGGCAACAAGGCCGGCGCCAAGGAGATCATGCAGAAGGCTGGCGTGCCCTGCGTGCCCGGCTATCAGGGCGCCGACCAGAGCGATGCCGTGATGCTGGCGGAAGCCAAGGCAATTGGTTTTCCGGTCATGGTCAAGGCGGTCGCCGGTGGCGGCGGCCGCGGCATGCGGCTGGTCGCGGATGCTGCGGCGTTTCCGGATGCGTTGCGCAGCGCGCGGTCGGAGGCGCAGGGCGCGTTCGGCGATCCCACCGTCATCCTCGAGCGCGCCATCGTCGATCCCCGCCACATCGAGATCCAGGTGTTCGGCGACCGCCATGGCAACGCCGTCCATCTCGGCGAGCGCGATTGCTCGGTGCAGCGCAGGCACCAGAAGCTGATCGAGGAGGCGCCGTCACCGGCGGTGGCGCCGGAGCTGCGCGCGCGGATGGGAGCGGTCGCAGTCCAGGCGGTCAAGGCGATCGGCTATGAGGGCGCCGGCACGCTGGAATTCCTGCTCGATCGCGCCGGCAATTTCTACTTCATGGAGATGAACACGCGGCTTCAGGTCGAGCACCCCGTCACCGAGGCGATCACCGGGCTCGATCTGGTCGAGCTGCAGCTCCGCGTCGCCAGCGGCGAGCGGCTCGGCCTGAGGCAGGAGGACATCACCTTCTCCGGTCATGCCATCGAGGTGCGGCTCTGCTCGGAGGATGCCGGGCATGATTTCACGCCGCAATCCGGCACGATGGCGCGGTGGCAGATGCCTGAAGGCATCCGCGTCGAGCACGCACTGCAGTCCGGCTCGGAGATTCCGCCGTTCTACGATTCGATGATCGCCAAGGTGATCAGCCACGGCGCAACCCGTGATGAATCGCGCGGCAAGCTGATCTGTGCGCTGGAGCAGGTCGTAGCCTTCGGCGTCACCACCAATCAGGGCTTCCTGATCGATTGCCTGCGTCATTCGGTCTTTGCCAAGGGCGAGGCGACCACGGCCTTCATCGGCAACAACCGCGATACCCTGCTGGCATCCCGGCCCGATCGCGGCAGCGACCTCGCGCTCGCGGCGCTGCTGCTCTATGTCACCAATCCGCACGCGCCGCCATGGCGGCGCGGTCGGTCGATGTCAGCGACATTCCCGCTCGGCTTGCGGATCGGCCTCGGCCGCGGCGTTCAGGAGATCGAGATTGTCCGCGAGCGCGACGGCAGCTACCGCGCGGCTCGCAACGGCGATCGCTTCAGCTTCGAGATCGACGAGCTGGATCAGGACAGCATCCGCTTCCACCATGATGGCCTGATGGCGCAGGCCAAATTCCTGCGCGACGGCGATCGGCTTTACATCCTGCATCGCGGCGTCACGCTGTCGGCGCGCGATTTCACCCTGGCACCGCCGGAGAGCGCGACGGCCGCCGGCGGCGACGGCAAGGTCCGTGCGGCGATGAACGGCCGGGTCGTCGCGGTGCTGGTGAAGGCCGGCGACAAGGTCGCAGCCGGCCAGCCGGTGATGACGCTGGAAGCAATGAAGATGGAGCATGTGCATACGGCGGGTGTCGCCGGCACGGTTTCGTCGATCGATGTCGCCGAGGGCGAGCAGGTGACGACCGGCAAGATCGTAGTGGAGATCGAGGCCGCCGCATAACTGCTGTCGTCCCGGGCAAGCCAACGGGTCGGCGCGAAGCGCCGCCCGATGACAGGCTCCGCGCGATCCGGGACCCATAACCACGAATGTACGAATGGAAGCACGCTGGGGCCACAGCGCATCGCCACAGCAACCGGTCGTGGTTGATGGTGTGGACGGCCCCCTACGGCATCAGTGTGCCAGAATGAGGTTGTTGCAAATCTCAGACAAGGAGACCGTCCGTGAGAAAGATTATCCGTATTGGGATGGATACGTCGAAGCATATTTTTGTGCTGCATGGAGTTGACGCGGCGGAACAGCCGGTGTTGCGCAAGAAGCTGTCGCGCAAGCAGGTGCTTGAGTTTTTTGCCAAGCTTCCGCCGACGGTGATCGGGATGGAGGCC
>NZ_JBWJZD010000013.1:0-210818 GCF_056429065.1 Bradyrhizobium sp. USDA3010 | reverse complement strand
GGTCCTTCGAGTATCCCTTCGCCATCGCGCGACCTCGCTGTTGCTGTCAAAGCAACCCGAATCTGATTTGCGCGCTTTTGGGAACCCCCTTACTGTTCCGATTCACATCAACCGAAAACCGCTCTAGAAGGTGCCCTCAACGGGCTCGCCCGCACGGGCGAGGAATTCGCGGTTCTTCTTCTCGACCTCGATCGCTTCAAGGACGTGAACGACAAATTCGGCCACCTCGCTGGCGATGAATTTCTCGTGCAGGCGGCGGTGAGACTACAGCGATGCGTACGGCAGAACGATACCGTTGCGCGCATCGGCGGTGATGAATTTGCGCTTGTTATGACCAATCTGACCAAGGTGGAGGACGCCTTGGAAGTCGCCGAGCGGTTTGTCGGCGCCTTCGCCGAACCATTCGCGATCGAAAAATGCGAGATCGCGGGGGCGACCAGCGTCGGAATCGCAGTGGCCCCGCGCGACGGCGACGTACCTCATGTGCTCCTGAGGAATGCCGACATTGCGCTCTATCGTGCCAAGCAAGCGGGGCCGGGAACGATCTGCTTCTTTGAGATCAACGACGACAAATCAGCGCACGAGCGCAGGGCGCTGCAGCGGGATCTGGAGCTCGCGATCGACAGAGACGAACTGTTCCTCCTCTACCAACCGTTCTTTGATATTCACGCGAACCGGGTCACCGGCTTTGAGGCGTTGCTCCGCTGGCGGTATCCCGTCCGTGGAATAATTTCCCCGACCGAGTTCATCCCAATCGCCGAAGAAACCGGACTGATCCACGGAATCGGTGAGTGGGTGGTCCGACGCGCCTGCGCGACGCTATCGAACTGGCCGTCGGACCTCAGGGTCGCCGTGAATTTCTCGGCGGCTCAATTCCATAACACCAGCATCCTGCAGACAATCGTGCAGGCTCTCTCCCAAGCCAAAGTTGCTCCTCATCGTCTCGAAATCGAAATAACCGAGTCGATGCTGATCTCGAAGTACGCGCCGGCGTCATCGATCCTGACGTCACTCCTGCAATTGGGAGTGACGGTGGCACTTGACGATTTCGGAACGGGATATTCGTCGCTGACTTATTTGCTGAAACTGCCTTACACTCGCATCAAGATCGATCAGTCTTTCATACGGGACATGCTGAGGCGACCGGATAATGCGGCGATCGTAAGATCGATCATCGCACTGACGCGGGACCTGCGGATCGGCGTGGTCGCCGAAGGCGTCGAAACAATCGAGCAACTGGACTATTTGCGTCAAACCGATTGTGATGAAGTGCAAGGATATCTCATCGGTCGACCGGTCGCGGAGGATCACATTTTCGCTCTGCTCCATCAAGACAAGCAATGGTCGACGCCCGCCGCTTGAATGACGTGGTCGCTGCGTTATGCTGATAGTGGTGAACATCCGCATCCCGAGGTGGAGTAGACGCTTGGCCTGCTGTAATATTCTCGAAGATTTGCGAAGCACTGCAGCGCCGGCCGCATCACCCCACGAATTGCTGTGCAAGCAGCGCTGATCAAGGCTCCCCCATTTTGACTGTGGATTAGTATTGTCTGATTAGAGCGATGCCACGAACATCACGCGGTCGACCCTTCCGGTGCAGAGGTCGTTGCAGACAACCTGATCATTCGCAAGCCATTCGGACTTGATGAACTCGCCAGCCGTTTCAAGTCAACTTCGTTGAAGGTCAACGAGGGATTCCGTGCAGATAGGCGATCATGGTCATCAGCGCGTGGCGATGAAGACCTTGCCAGGATCGTCCCTCGAAGTGATCAAGTTTGAGTTCTTCTTTCAGCTGCTGATGGGCCTGTTCGCAAATCCATCGTGCCTTGATGGTGGCGGCTAGTGTCCGCAGATCTGTCGCGGCGGGCAGGTTGGCGCGATGGTATTTTTGTCACCGGACGCGCGTTGCTGGTCGATGAGCCAAGCTTCGTCGCCTGGCAGATGCTGTTGACCCTTGTCCCATATTCGCTGAGGAGGTTCGTCGGCGGTGCGCACACGGACAGCAGCAAATCGGGCTTTCAACCGACCTTTGGTCCCGCTGCTCAACTCGCAGTTTTCCACTTGGTGGCCAGCATGTCTTCGGCCGCGATCGATAGAATATCTGGCACGTGGCGCTTATACGAACTCGGCTGGTCAGCAAGGGCAAGCTTGCAGTATCAACAATTTGAAGTGGCTAATGATAAAATGTGCCACTATTAGTTGAAATAGACCTCCCGTCGTTCGTAGCGCCACAGGGCGGTACATTCTATTCTTGATCGAAACGACCGCTCTGTGGTTGACTGTCCGCAGTCCTAGGACAGCGGACGACGGCGAATTTACATGAAAAGTCAAGACCTTGTTATATTGTTGAAGCTCGTGAGCCTCGAGCAGGCCAAAAATGAGGACGATGCGCATCCCGGAGAGGTTGCCCATCACGATGACCCGTACTCAGTACGCGGGTTGGAATCGGCCCTGGGTATCAGCAAGACAGAGGTTAATGCCTCGATCAAGCGGAGCGTTTCGTCGGGACTTGCAGTCAAAGATCGGGAATCCGGTCAGGCCAAGCCCAACCGCCGCAATCTCTATAATTTCGTCGTGCACGGACTAAAGTTCGTTTTCCCGGCAAAACCGGGTGCGATGACCCGGGGCATCCCCACCGCCTTTGCGGCCGCCCCACTCAAGAACCTTCTGATCAGCGCTGGCGAGTACATCTACGTTTGGCCGTACGCCAAAGGCAAAGACATGGGGCAGGCGGTAGACCCGCTGTTCAAAAGCGTGCCACAAGCCATCCAAAAAGACGATCGCCTGTATGAGTATCTCGCCCTTATTGATGGTGTCAGGCTTGGAAATCAAAGGGAGGCTGGGCTCGCGGCCGAGCGTCTATCGGAAAGGCTTCTCAAGAAATGACCACCATCAAAGGCCAATTGCTTCACATGTTGGAAACGGTCGCGCAGTCTCTGGGAGACGAACTGCGCGAGCGGCTCGTGTTTGTCGGCGGTTGCACAACAGCCCTTTTCATTACTGATGAGATCGTGCTCGAAGGGGTTCGGGCAACCGATGACGTGGATCTCATCGTTGATCTCGTTGGACATGCGCAATGGGCTCAACTGCAAGACCAGTTGCGTCAGAAGGGGTTCGTGGAATCTCCCGAAGACGAGGTCATTTGCCGCATGAGGCTCGGCGACCTCCAAGTCGATTTCATGCCGGATGATCAAAGCATTCTCGGCTTTAGCAATCGCTGGTACGCCAAAGGCATCGAAACGGCGGTCACGTGTCCCCTGAATGTGGTACTGAACATCAAGCGCCTCACGCCCGAACTGTTCGCGGCGACAAAGTTGGAAGCCTATCTCGGCCGCGGCAACGATGATCTCTTAGGCAGCCGTGACATCGAGGACATCCTTCTCGTCGTTGACGGTCGAGAGGAACTCGTGGCTGAAATCCAAAACGCAGACGATGATATTCGTTGCTACATTGCAGAGAAGTTCAAAGCGCTCTTAGGTCATGAGGATTTTGATTATTTTCTCGATGGCAATATCAAGGGACCTGAAGGCCGGGTCGATATTGTGCGAGAGCGGTTTGTCGCCATAAGCCAGAGCGATGCTGGCGAGCGAGAGGGGAATGGAGATCAACTGGCGCAGTGAGCAAGGAAAGAGGACGCGCGATAACCGGGAGGAGTCGGAGTGCGCGCCGATGCCGTGTTATGTCTCCTTCTCGACAGTTCAACCTCTGGCCCGACAAGCGGTGACCTTGCTCGCCAGATTATCCGCGATGTCGTAGACTGGTACGTCGCGACAAACCAAGCCGCAACGGCAGAATGCCTCAGCGCGCAATTGCGCCGCAATCATCTCAGTTTATCTCGGCGATTTCCGCGGGACAGCGCGTGCTACGTGCTCGCCCATATACCGAACACAGGGACGGCGCTCGTTCTGCACGCTGACGATTGCTTGTTAGGAAGCCGCGAGCAAAACGGCGCGGTCCATTGGTTCACCAAGCCCCATACCCTGGCCAATCCGATAGGTGACGTTCCGTTTGACGAAATCGTCAGGAGTCCTGCCCGGAACCGACTGCCACGAAGCTTCCGAGCGAGGGAATTCATTCCGGCTAAGGTAAACAAAATCACAGCAGAGTCAGGCAAATCATTTGTTGCCGCAATCGACGGGCTTTGGGCGGAGTTGTCGGCGGGAGAGCAAGCCATGTTCTTGCAAGGGACGATGTGGCGATCGCAGCTGAAGGCGATGATCGAAGCACCCTTCAGATCGGATGTACGAGCAGCCAGCGACTGCATTTGTCGAGAGGCGCTCACCCGGCGCCAGCACGTTGACATGAGACAGGCTGCGAAGGGCGCCGAGGCGAGGGATGGCGTGGCCGGCTTCCGGGTCCCTGACATGGCTCGCCTCGAACGAGGCGGTCGCCGCATCGCCCTTGCAGGTCGCGACGAGCGCTTGATGTCGGCTGCCTCGAGCTTTGTCTGCCGCCGGTGATGGGGCTCGCTGTCGCTGGCTCAGCTGCGAAGGAACGTTCTCGTCATTGCGCCAGCGCCCGTTTTAGATCCTCGTGCTCGAAGGCGCTGGCCATGCGGTTGATTTCGGCCGTGCGGGCGCCGACCGTCTTAGCGGTTTCGCGCCAGGTTGCCGTCACGACGGCGACGTCTTTGATAATCGCGCGGGCCTGCGGCAGCGTGAGCGCGAAGAACTCCGATGCGGCCTCCAGCAGATCGAGCGAGCAGGTGCCCTCGTCGAGATCGATGTTCGTCGATAACACCCGGGCCTTGAGATCAGTTGGAACGGGATTGAGGTCGTATGCCGGCGAGAGAGACCATCCTGCCTTTCCCAGCCACAGGAAACCGTGGTTGCGGAGGTGATCGTCGACATTGGAGATCAGCACGTTGAAGACGACACGCCGATAAAGGCCATGGGCATCCGTTTTCCCTTGTGCGCCGTGTTGAGCAAGGGCATCGACGATCTCCGGATAGCTGCCGCGCTCACCGTCCTTGGCGCCCATCATGGCCATCGCCGACAGGAACGGGATGCGGATCGCACCGTCGCGATCGAAGCGCCGCGACAGCATGACCGGCTTGCCGGCGACGTCGATCAGTTCGTGTTGCGGAGTGGCGATACCTGCCTGGCCAGCCAGCCGCAGTGCGATCTCTTCCCAGGTCTCCATGCTATAGTCGTCGGTCTCCTTCGGGAATTTGGCGATGGAGAGGCGACCATGTTGGTCAATGACTGAGGCCTTCGGGCGTCCGCCGCCGAGGGAAGCGCCGGGGGCAAAGATGAGTTGGAGATCCTCATCTGTTTCTTCATCCCGGAGAATCCGCTCGGTGATTTGGAGTAACCGGCCGAGTTCGATCAGGGCAGGGACGCTGGCCCGGGTCGGTGCCCGGAAAACGTCGTCGCCGATCCAGCGGAAACGGAGCGCGCCTAGCCGGCTCTCGTCGGCGACGCCCAGCAGATAGTCGCTTTCCGCGAGGGTGCGAACAGCACGGCCCTCGTGTTCGGCGAGGCGGAGCTCGGCGCGGTGCATGAGACGGCGGCCCCAGGTGTCCGGCGCCGAGTCGCCGATGGAGCCAAAGATGGCCAATCGGGCAGAAGGAGCGAATGCGCCGCGTGTCAGTGCAAGTGCCGGCTCCAGCGAGAAGCGATCCGGATCCTCAAGCCATGCAGCGTCGTACTCGAAGAGGATGGTCTCCGCGCCTCTGACGCGATTGCTCCTGGCCAACCCTATCGGGCGCGTGCGACCGTCCAGATCGATGTGCACCTCGAAGTCAGCCATCGTGGGATGGTCCGGTTGGCCGCTTGAGGTGGACGTGCTTGGGAAGGTGCGCGCTGGCAAGGGCTTGGCCGACGCTGTCGTTGCTGATGTCGGCGACCTGACCCAGGCCCTCGAGCAGGCCGAGCGCCTGCAGCACCCCGGCGTAGATGCCGATGCTGACGCTGGTGTCACCGGCTTCGACCCTTTGCAGGGTCGATCGGGACGTGAAGGCGCGCTCGGCCACGACCGCCATCGGCAGCCGTCGGCGTCGACGGGCATCATGGATGTCCGCCCCAAGCTTGCGTAGCGCGCGTCGTACCGCAGCGGGAGGATTGTGGGGAGTAGGCATTGTTGACGTCATCGCGCTTCATATTTGGACAATATGTAGCAGGAAGATTACAACTTGCCCAGGCGGCAAACCAGGAAGCCGAACGACACAAGGTGCTATTTTACCTCATTCGCGGCTGCCGGCCTTGAGTTTCCGACTTCGGCGGCCGCTCGCTCTGGCTTTCACTCGGCGGACTGGCTGGAATTTCTGTCGGTCTGACTGAGCCATCTGCTTCCGTCAGGATTCGATCGATTGGCAAGCCGGTGCCAGGGCACAGCCTCGATCCGAGCGGATCATTTCAATTTTGAGCAAGAGATACCAGCCGAGCGTGGCCGCACGTCGAGCCTCGCTCTTGCTTGAGCATGACCGTGCCACGGACCCGCGGAAGATATTGCTCGATCATCTCAGGCACCGCCGGAGCGCTCCTCATTCTGGACCGTGAGCATTTCGCTCCAAGTTCATCGCATCAAAGGTGCTGCGGAACGCGAGCTTTCGGATATCCATCGATTTTGAAAGCGCACGTCGAGGCCCACTTCGCCGAATAACGGTCAGACGGTAGACGCTCCCATAGCGGCAGCTCGCCCTCCGCAACGGGTCGCGGATGTCCGAGCGCCCGCCGCGCATTGCTGCCCGATGGCGTCCATCGAATCATCGCCGGAGCACTGCTCGACAAAAACGCATTCCGACCGCGCTCAGAAGACACGGTTCCTCGCAATCGCACGATCCGATGGGGCGGAGCCTCGCTCTGACAGATCGGCGGCCATTGAAAGGCTTCTGCGGCGAGTGCCTTCGATGGGGGTATCGAAAATCACCGCATCATCTTCGGCATCCCCCTAAGCACCTCTACTCCGCGATCGTGGCAGTCGACGCGCGGCGAACCTCGTACGCGCTCCAAAGGAGCACGGAGCTTTTCAAATGTCCGATCCGAACACGGATAAGCCGCCGCGTTACTTACGCACGTCCGAAGCCGCGCGCTTCTTGAGTTTGTCCGGCCGCACCTTGGAGAAACACCGAACCTACGGAACCGGTCCCGAGTATCACAAGATTGGCGGACGCGTGGTCTATTCAGTAGCTGACCTGACAGCATGGGCCAAACTCGGCAAGAAGAAGTCAACCTCGGATCCTGGTGTCGGCACCGTACTGCCCGCAAAACGGCGTGCGCCAATTCCCTATGCGGGCAAAGAGCGGCGCTAGGCCATGTCCGTTAGCAAATCCTCAGCGCACCGCCGCCGGTGTCGCGGCGCACTTCAGATCCTTGTTCCCGGCGAGCTACGGGCTCCCGAGACCCGGCTTGAAATTGTCGGGAATGCTCGTCAGGATCGTGATGGCCGCCTTGTGCTGCATAGCCCGCGTCAGTTCGTCGCCGCAATTGGGGATGCTCCCGATGCGACCGGTTTGTCCGGATTGATGGCGCCGTGGCGCCAATCCGAAATCGGCCCGGACGTTGGTCGATTTCCTAGATCGTCTCGGATCCAGCGACCCGTCGAACCCTGCGTGCAAGTCCATCCTTCGACTTCGTCGCCGACGGCTGGAATGCGCGGCGCGCTCCAGCCGCGAATCGTTGCGCGGCAACGTCGCCGTAGCGTGGCATGCAAGGGGGCACAACCCAGTACTGCTGCTAGCCATAAATACTTGGGCTTCTTCCTGGCGGACCAGGCCTCAATATTCATGGGAACTGACTGGCAACGTCAGGCCGCCAGGCCTGCTCACCTTCAGAGGAGGCCCACGCGCCTCGCTCAGCCCAAATCAAACCGTTCCCGATTCGAGCGTCAGGGAGCGGCGGCATGAACGATCTCACGGAAGTGGAAGTCTTGTGGCTCGAGAAGCGTATCGAAAACCGCATTCGGTTCGGTCGTGTTGTCAAGGAACGAAAGCTTGATCGTCACCGGCGTGTCCTATCATTTGCACCGGGCAGCATCTTTGCCTTCGTCCGTTGGACATCCAACGACTTTGGCACGATCATCTCGCGGATCGACATCTTGCGCGCGGTCGCACCGGGACAGCGCTGCTCGACCGTCCCCTATGTGAGGCCCGGCGGAGAGATCGTGCTGCGGCTCTCTGGCTGGCCGAAGGTCGAGCGCGTGTTGCAGATGATCGATGCCGTCGAGGCGCTTGGAATCGATCCGGCTGACGTCGCACCCGATCATTGGCATCACGTTCATAACCGTCTGTCCGTCAACGAAAACCCGCGTCCATACACCAAAACACGCCACCAGGCCTGGCTCCATCGTCGCAGAGTGATGCGATGACGAGCCGCCTGATGATGCTGACAACGACGTTTGCGGTGGCTGCCGCGCTCATCGCGACGATCGTCCTGGAGCCACTTCCACTCTACATTTGGAATGCATCGGCAAGCGTGCCAATCGGTCTCTACAGCATACGACCGACGAAGCGCTTCCATGTCACCGAGCTGGTCGTCGTTCAGCCGCCGGAGCCGCTTGCGACCTTCCTCGATTTGAACGGCTATCTGCCGGTCGGCGTCCCCATGCTTAAGCGGATCTTGGCACTGCCCGGGCAGACGGTCTGCAGAAGCGGGCGGACGATTTTGGTGGATGATGTTGCGGTGGGCGAGACGAAAGATCGCGACGGACGCCGCCGGCCGCTGCCCAAATGGCAGGGCTGCCGCGTCGTCGGCGACGGCGAGCTTTTTCTCATGAATTGGCAGTCGGACGACTCCATGGACGGCCGATATTTTGGATTTCTTCCGGCGTCGGCGGTGATTGGCTGTGCGCTCCCGGTCTGGACCTGGGAGGAGTGACCGTGCGTGTTCTACGTGTTTATCCCGCCATTCCTCGGTTGGATCGGTTGCGGGACCATTCCTCCGTCCCAGCCGACGTTCGCAAGCCTGGCGGGCGCCGCGGTGGTCCAAATGATCAGCGCGAAGCGGCTCTACGCCGCACGGGTGCGAGCACGACAGCAGACTTGGCTCGGTCACGTGTGTCTGTTTGGGTGGTCGTGTCGCTGCTGCTTGCTCTGACCGCATCGGACACTACCGCTCTGGCCCAAAACGGGTCCGCTGGGCTCCCAGCGATCTGTCGAACCACCCACACGCTTTCGGCCTCCATCGAAGAAGCCTCACAACGCTTTGCGATCCCGGCGCGGTGGATATGCTCGGTTTTGAGCATCGAAACTGCTGGAGATATGCACGCCAAGTCGCCCAAGGGCGCGATGGGACTGATGCAGATCATGCCGGCGACCTGGGCGGAACTGCGCCAACGCTATGATCTAGGGAATGATCCGTACGATCCGCATGACAACATTCTGGCCGGCACGGCGTATCTCCGTGAATTGCTCGACCGCTACGGTTCGCGTGGCGCTTTTGCTGCGTACAACGCGGGACCAACTCGCTACGAAGAACATCTCGCGGGAGCACCTTTACCTGACGAGACGCGAGCATACGTGGCAAAGCTTGCAAATTTGCTTGGCATTCAACTGCCGCCGACGTGTACCGCGAGCTGGAGGTCATCAGCAGCCGCGACGCTGTTCGTTGAACGAGCTGAGCTGATGGAAATCCGCGGTAGGCCGACATCGTTCGCGCTCTCGCGCTGCGCAACGATTGCAATCTCGTCGCCCGATGTCTCGCAGTTGGCCCCCAGGCGTACTGGCGTTTTTGTAGCTCGATCGGGCTCGAGGGCGCTGCGATGATCTGCAATGGCGTGCTTCAGCAAGCAATCAGCGGAGGAGCGAGAGCAGTGGGCAGGCACGACGCATGCGTCCGGGGCTGCAGATGACGTCATGTCTTGACGAGACTAGCGGCCTCGGCCGGCATTGCATCGACTCGGCGAGCTCCTACTCTGTGCGGGGCCCTGCCATGGCAGATGTCGCTTTCGCGATCACTGCTTCGGCGCGCTCGATCGCGGCGCGGAAGTCCTCGCTCTTCCAAGTATCAACCGAATGGCCGTCATCGTACGACTCGTCTGCGGCGTCTCGCGCGCGTGAGACCATCTCGCGAAGTACCGCAATGGCTTCGGAGAGCAGGTTGGCATTCAACTCATCGCGGGAAGACCGCGTCACCTCTTTAGACTCACCGCATCGCAATTGTGAACCTTCAGGCAACGTCATCGCAATAAATGACTATTGCGATTGCCTACGGAACTTGATGGCAGAGCGGCCCTTCAAATCGGGCTTCGATAAACCGGTGCACAGGGATAGCCGCCGCGTGGGCGAATCCGATAGCCCGGTGCAACGACTTAGCTGGTCGTTGCCACATAGGAGAGCTCCGATGCGGCTTTTCGTTGGGTCGGGCATCGGTCTTGAGGAGACCAGTCTTTGCATCGTCGATGGCGAGGGTCTCGCCGTTCGCGAGGTCAACATTATGATCGAGGCAGCTGCGATCTCTTCCGCAGTAGAGGGTTGCGCGGATCGCCTAGAGAGAGCGGGGGGCGAGGCGTCATCGCTTGGCACCTGGCTGCATCGCGAACTGCAGACAGCGGGGCTCCCGATCATTGTCGTCGAAGCGCGTCACACGTGCGTTTCGCTGTCGACAATGCGTAACAAGACCGACCAGAATGACGCGCGTGGCATCGGGCGGATGATGCGGTTGGGCTGGTATCGCGCCGTTCATGTCAAGGACATCGACATGCAGAAGATGTGTACGCTGCTCACCAGCCGAAGGCTGCTCAAGCGCAAACTAATCGACCTCGAGAACCACATTCGTGGTGCGCTGCGGGCCTATGCTGTGCTCGTTCGAACGATCGCCCGTGGCGCCTTTGAGGCCCGCGTCAGCGAGCTTTTCGAGCGCAGCGATCCGATCTTCGTAATGACCATCGGGACCATGTTTGATGTGCGTCGCGCCATCCTGGAGGGGGACGACTGGCTGCACCGTGTGCTGCTCCAGGTCGTCCAGTGTGATGATGTGTGGCGGCGCCTGATGACGGTTTCTGGCGTCGGTCCCGTCGCGGCCGCCCTGTCGTTCAAGGTCGGCGTCGATGATCCCTGGCGCTTTGCCAGATCGCGAACGGTAGGCGAGCATTTTGGTTCGGCGCCGCGGCGGCAACGGTCCGGCATGTCGATCGATAACGAAGGGCGCATCAGCAAACTGGGTGACGTCGCCGTGTGCGAGGCGGCCGCAAGCCTGCTGCTGCCGGTCAGGAAATGGTCGGTACCGCGAGCGTGGCGCCTGCGGATCGCCAAACGGTCGAGCATGCTGTGCGCGATCATTGCCGTCGCGTGCAAGCTCGCAAGCATTCTGTACCGAATGTGGGTCAGCGAGCCCGGTTTCCACGTTGGTTTTGGCGCCAAAGTCACCCAGCGGCTGCGGTGGAAACCTGCACGTTAACCGCGGTGCAGGCGACAATGGATTAGCGCTGAGTTTGCGCCCGGCATATTGAGGAGAAACGAAATTGGAGATCCGCGCGCGCGGTGAGCGTCGCCTGGCGGGGCCGCGAAACGGGGAATGTCCGCTATCTCTTGCCTGCTCGCGCCCTTAGGGGACGAGAGCGCAAAACTGCCTGGGCAGCCCTCTTTACGAACCTGGTGAAGAGCATGCGACGGCCGAAGTGCTGAACGCGAAGGAACGCATGGACCCGCCTGGTGAATGCCACTGCAACGCGGTGTGTGGTGACGTTTGCGTGTTGTCGATGCAGGGAGTCTGTCATGGCCGAAGTGCGAAGAGTCGAAGAAAAGCGTAGGAATGAGTTGACTTTGCCCGCCCGATTAGGAAGGCGAGATAAAAGGGGCTCGCCGGTCGAACCACAAGCCATTGACATGGCTTGGGTTCCGGCGTGCCGGTCGGTCGGGGCGCGTGCCGCGCCAAAGACTTTTCCCAGGACATTCAAACAAGTTTTCGGCACCGTAGGTGTCGCTGCGTTCTTCGAGGCCTGGTCATGACGGCAGGCGATAGCGACCTGCGAATTCGGCCTGGGCGCATCCGCAGTACACGCGCGCCGAAGCCCAAGAGCTTCATCAACCAGGTGCTGCGGGCGGCGAAGAAAGCCGGACACACCTCGGGTCATACCGTAGCCGGCAGGCGTTCGCCGGCCCATGGACGCTCGACGTTTGGCCGTGGTCGGTTCGCCTTTAGCCGCGCCAGATTGTTCAGCTCGACGAGGCGCGTTGTGCTGAAAGCGCGCGTGGTCCGGCACAAAGGGCGAGCCTTCCGTTCAGCACCACTGACCGCCCACCTCTCGTATCTGAAGCGCGACGGCGTGACCCGGAGTGGTGAGTGGGCCGAGATGTTTGATGCTGGCAGCGACCGTGCTGATGGCCTGGCTTTCGCAGAACGGTGCACGGACGACCGGCATCATTTCCGCTTCATCGTCTCGCCAGAGGATGCCGGCGACATGACCGACCTGAAGGCCTTTGTTCGCGATCTCGTTAGGCAGATGGAGACCGATCTCGGCACGCGGCTCGATTGGGTTGCTATCGATCATTGGAACACCGACAACCCTCACGTCCACCTTCTCGTTCGGGGAGTAGATGTGGAGGGGGCGGATCTCGTGATCTCCCGCGACTACATCAGCCAAGGCCTGCGCTCCCGCGCCGAGGAACTGGTCGCCTGCGAATTGGGTCCAAAATCGGAGCACGAGATCCGCAATTCGCTAGAGAGGGAAGTCACAGCGGAACGATGGACGCGGCCCGATCGGGAGATCCGGCTGGCGGCCGATGAGACCGGCACTATCGATCTTCGCCCGGAGAATTCCGGCAAGTCCGATCCCGAGATCCGGCGCCTGATGGTCGGTCGCCTTCAACACCTGGAGAAGATGGGTCTTGCTGCACCCGCCTCGCCGGGGGAGTGGATGGTCGGGCTCGAGGCCGAGCGCAATCTTCGCGACCTCGGCATGCGTGGTGATATCATCAAGACCATGCACCGCGCCTTTACCAACCGCGGGGAAGCGCGCGGCGTTGCCGACTACGTCATCGAAGGCGAACAGCCGACGTCCCAGCTTGTCGGACGCCTGGTCGACCGGGGACTGCATGACGAACTGACCGGCGAGGCCTATGCCCTGATCGATGGAATAGACGGACGCGCGCATCACGTGCGCTTCCGAGGACTCGAAGCTTTCGACCACGCACCCCCGATCGGCGGAATCGTCGAAGTCCGACGCTTCGGTCAAGCCGACGACCCGCGTCCCACCCTGGTGCTCGCGACCCGTTCAGATCTCGATCTTGGTGAGCAGGTCACCGCGAAGGGGGCAACCTGGCTCGACTACCGGCTGGTCGAGCGCGCCCCCATGCCGCTCGCCATGGGAGGATTTGGGCGTGAGACCCGCGACGCCATGGAAGCCCGTACCGAGCATCTGATCCAGGAGGGCCTAGCGCGGCGGCAGGGTCAACGCATTATCTTGCAGCGCGACCTCCTGAACACGTTGCGCCGGCGCGAACTGGACGAGGCTGCCGCAAAAGTCTCGGCCGACATCCGCCTACCACAAGTAAAGGCTGACTCCGGGGAGCATGTGGCGGGCACGTATCGCCAGCGGCTGACGCTAGCCTCGGGACGCTTCGCCATGATCGATAATGGGCTCGGCTTCCAACTCGTGCCCTGGTCGCGCGAGCTCGAAAAGAGGCTCGGCCAACATGTCAACGGCGTGGTGAAAGACGGCGGTGGCATCGAATGGGGCTTTGGTCGGAAGCGCGACCTCGGCCTCTAGTAATCTCTCCCACTCAATTGCGGAAGGCGTTTGAGATGTCCGGAACCAAGATCCTCTGGGGACAGGTGATCGTTGTCGGCCTGATCGTCTTGCTGGCCATCTGGGGAGCAACCGAGTGGACGGCGTGGCGGCTCGCCTGGCAGCCGGAGCTCGGTCGACCCTGGTTCGAACTGTTGGGCTTCAAAATCTATTACCCGCCCGTCTTCTTCTGGTGGTGGTTCGTCTACGACGCCTATGCACCTCAGGTCTTTGTCGAGGGGGCATTCATCGCAACTTTGGGGACTGTGGTTTCGATCGTGGCAGCGATCAGCATGTCGGTCTGGCGGGCGCGCGAAGCCAAGAACGTCGAGACCTACGGTTCGGCGCGCTGGGCCGGCGCGGAAGAGGTTCGAGCAGCTGGACTTCTCGGTCCGGATGGCGTGGTGCTCGGCAAGCTCGACCACGACTACCTTCGCCATGACGGACCGGAGCACGTGCTGTGTTTTGCACCCACCCGGTCGGGCAAAGGTGTTGGCCTCGTCGTTCCGTCATTGCTGGCCTGGCCAGGTTCGGCCATCGTTCACGACATCAAGGGTGAGAACTGGCAACTAACCGCTGGCTTTCGCTCGCGGCATGGCCGCGTCCTGTTGTTCGACCCGACCAATCCGAAATCATCCGCCTACAATCCATTGCTGGAGGTCCGGCGCGGGGAATGGGAGGTTCGCGATGTCCAGAACGTCGCTGACGTCCTGGTCGATCCCGAAGGCTCCCTCGACAAGCGGAACCATTGGGAGAAGACCAGCCATTCCCTCCTGGTCGGCGCCATTCTCCATGTCCTCTACGCCGAGGCGGACAAGACCCTGGCTGGCGTGGCCGCCTTCCTCTCCGACCCGAAGCGGCCGATCGAGGCGACGTTGAAGGCGATGATGACGACACCACACCTCGGCGAGCAAGGCGCCCATCCCGTGGTCGCGTCGACCGCGCGCGAACTCCTCAACAAGTCCGAGAATGAGCGTTCGGGCGTTCTGTCCACGGCGATGTCGTTCCTCGGTCTTTACCGCGATCCTGTCGTGGCCCAAGTGACCTGCCGCTGCGACTGGCGCATCGCGGATCTGATCGCAGATAGCCGTCCGACGACGCTCTACCTGGTAGTGCCGCCTTCCGATATCTCGCGAACCAAGCCCCTGATCCGCCTGGTGCTCAACCAGATTGGCCGGCGCCTGACCGAGGATCTGCACGCCCGCGATCGCCGGCATCGAGTCCTGATGATGCTCGACGAGTTCCCAGCACTTGGTCGGCTTGATTTCTTCGAATCCGCGCTCGCCTTCATGGCGGGGTACGGCATCAAGAGTTTCCTGATCGCGCAGTCGCTGAATCAGATCGAGAAGGCCTACGGGCCTAACAACGCGATCCTCGACAACTGTCACGTCCGAGTCAGCTTCGCGACCAACGACGAGCGGACCGCAAAGCGGGTGTCCGACGCGCTGGGCACGGCGACGGAGATGCGGGCCATGAAGAACTATGCCGGTCACAGGTTGAACCCGTGGCTGGGGCATCTCATGGTCTCGCGGCAGGAGACGGCGAGGCCGCTGCTGACGCCCGGCGAAGTCATGCAGCTTCCGTCGATGGACGAG
This sequence comes from Bradyrhizobium sp. USDA3010, assembly GCF_056429065.1. Taxonomy (NCBI): domain Bacteria; kingdom Pseudomonadati; phylum Pseudomonadota; class Alphaproteobacteria; order Hyphomicrobiales; family Nitrobacteraceae; genus Bradyrhizobium; species Bradyrhizobium sp. USDA3010. The sequence continues at coordinate 195,558 of NZ_JBWJZD010000013.1, read as the reverse complement.
ATCGTCATGGTGGCGGGCACGCCGCCGATCCGGGCCAAGAAGGTCCGCTACTACGAGGATCGGCGGCTTACCGAGCGGGTCTTGCCGCCGCCCGATCCGGCGGCATCCGGTCGATCATCGCGAACGGACGGATGGTCAACGCTTGGAACGCTGAAGCCGGCGCCGCTTTCAACCGCGACGGGGCAAGCACAGGAAGATACCGCGAACAGCGGCCTCCGTCGTGAGCCCGAACTGCCCGATCATGTCGCGATCGTCAAGGAAACAACCGAGCCGACACCGGCAGAGGAATTCGCCGCCGTTCTTGACGATGACGAGGATGCCGTCCGTCAGTCCCGGCTCATACGGCAACAGATGCGCGGTGTCGCCCGTCAAGTCGCCATGGACCCGAATGACGGTATGGAGCTCTGAGGTAATATGCGCGACCGGATGAACGTCTACTTCCCACCGGAGATTCTGAAACAGATCTCGGAGCTCGCCGATCGCAAGAAGCTTTCCCGGTCTGCGATCGTAGAGGCGGCGGTTGCTTCGTTTCTATCGCCGGACGGCGCGGACAGGCGGGAGGCAGCGTTTACCCGGCGCCTAGATCGGCTTTCCCGTCAGATGCAGAGACTGGAACGCGACGTCGGTTTGACCGCCGAGAGCTTGGCCCTGTTCATCCGTTTCTGGCTGACGATCACGCCACCGCTACCCAACGACGCGCAGGCGGCCGCACAGGCAAAGGGCCGGGAGCGCTTTGAAGGATTTGTCGAGGCGCTCGGTCGGCGTTTGCAAAAGGGGCAAAGCTTTCTGCGCGAAATTCCAGAAGATATACGCCGTCAGGAACCGGCCGAAGAAATCTGATTGAACCATGTAGAAAGAGCATTTCGCCGGTCTTTCTTTTTCTACCCCAGCCTACGACCGCAGCGATTTAGCCGAACTGACAAAAGCTGGACGCGCTATCGGCTCGAGCGAGCTGAGAGCAAAGGGGCCAGCATGCAAATTTTAACAGCATGGCGTCGAATCGCGCGCGTCTTTCTGCCTTTTGCAGCTGGGTCCTATTTCTCTTATCTGTTTCGAACGATCAACGCTCTGATCGCCAGCCATCTCAGCTCGGATACCGGCGTTGGTGCTGCTGATCTCGGGTTGCTTACGTCAGTCTATTTTATTGTTTTCGCAGCGGTTCAGATCCCCATCGGTATTCTATTGGACCGCTTTGGTCCGCGTCGCGTCCAGAGCGTTTTGCTCTTGCTCGCAGCAGTCGGCGCCGGACTGTTCGCGGTATCAACCGGCTTCCTATCCCTTTTGATCGCGCGCGCAATGATCGGGCTTGGTGTCGCGGCGTCGCTCACGGCAGGACTGAAGTCCATCATCCTTTGGTTCCCCAGGGAGCGAGTTGCGTTGCTCAATGGCTACATGATCATGTTGGGATCGCTTGGAGCGGTGACCGCCACGGCTCCCGTCGAATACCTGCTCGCCTGGATAGGCTGGCGGCAGCTCTTTGACATCATGGCCCTCGCGACCGGTGCGACAGCTATTCTCATCTACGTCGTAGTGCCTGAACGAGGAGTGGCCCCATCAACAGCGGCCACTACCCTGAGCTCCGTCATCAGCGATCGGCGCTTTTGGCGAATGGCCCCGTTGTCGGCGACTTGCGTTGGATCGTCCTGGTCCCTGCAGGGATTGTGGGCATCGCCGTGGCTGACAGACGTCGAGGGGCTTGATCGTGCAAGTCTCGTCAGGCAGCTGTTCATAATGTCGATCATGCTTAGCGGCGGTGCCTGGTTGCTCGGCATGACGGTCCATCACATCAAACGAAGGGGAATCGGCGCGGAGACGGTACTAACGATCATTGCAGTCTTGTTTATCGCAGCCGAGCTGGCCTTGCTCCTGCGAGCGCCTCTGCCGTCCATTTTTCCTTGGTCCGTTGTCGCAATTGCCGGAACGGCGACCGTGGTCAGTTTTGCGGTAATAGCGGATTACTTTCCGCCGGAGCTCGCTGGTCGTGCCAATGGCGCCCTGAACGTCCTGCACTTTGGCTGGGCCTTTCTGGCGCAATCCGCAACAGGCCTGATCCTGGAGCAATGGCCGACGAACGATGGCCACAGGTCCGTCACAGCCTATCAGGTCGCGTTCGGCCTCAACATAGCGCTGCAGATCGCGGCGTTGGTGTGGTTTGCGTTGCCTTGGCGCCAATCCGTCGCTCCATGGATAAGTTCAATTCTCTTCTTCATGTCGGCAAGTGATTCCGACGCTGTCGGACCCGTCGGCGTGTATGAGAACTCGATCATGCTGGTACCCGCGGATGACGATGCGGAGTGGTGAGCGGTACATCGCCGAGAAGCACGATGCGATTGAGCAGGCCTCAAACAACAGTTCTCGGTCTTTCTTTTTCTACGCCAGTCTACGATCACTGAAGCCGCTTGTTGCGCCAAGTCCATCGGTGCCTTTTCTAATCATCCCCATATAAGGACGCTCGTTGGACGTCCTCATTCGGTGGGGGCGAACGGTGGCAATCCATTCCATTCAATCGGAAGCGAGTTCGCGCGGCGCGCGAATGCTGCGCAGCGCGCTTGGCTCTGCGATTGCCGGCTACCTCGAAGACGATGCGATCATCGAGGTGATGCTCAATCCAGATGGGCGGTTGTGGATCGACCGGTTGTCGACTGGCCTGATCGACACAGGCGAAACTCTGTCGGCGGCAGACGGCGAGCGCATTGTTCGTCTGGTAGCGCACCACGTAGGTGCGGAGGTGCATGCCGGCTCGCCGCGGGTCTCGGCCGAATTGCCTGGGACCGGCGAGCGCTTCGAAGGTCTCTTGCCTCCGGTCGTTGCGGCACCGGCCTTTGCTATCCGCAAACCCGCCGTGGCCGTGTTTACGCTCGACGACTACGTCGCCAGAGGGATCATGACCTCGGCGCAGGCCGGGATCCTGAAGAATGCGGTCATTGCACGGAAGAATATCCTCGTCGCCGGTGGGACATCCACTGGTAAGACAACATTGACGAATGCGCTCCTGGCCGAGGTGGCAAAGACCTCCGATCGGATAGTGCTGATCGAAGATACACGCGAACTTCAGTGCAAAGCGTCCAATCTCGTAGCGCTCCGGACCAAAGACGGCGTGGCGACGCTATCGGACCTCGTTCGGTCATCGCTGCGACTGCGTCCTGATCGTATCCCGGTTGGCGAGGTTCGCGGTGCCGAAGCACTCGATTTGCTCAAGGCCTGGGGCACCGGCCATCCCGGCGGCATCGGCACCATTCATGCGGGCACCGCGCTCGGTGCGCTGCGGCGGCTCGAGCAACTCATCCAGGAAGCCGTCATCACGCTCCCGCGAGCTCTGATCGCCGAGACTATCAACCTCGTCGCCGTCCTCGCGGGGCGCGGCCCCGACCGTCGCCTCGCTGAGCTCGCCCTCGTGACAGGGCTTGGTGCCGCCGGTGACTACGACCTTTCATCAGCAGGAGACTGACATGCGTCAGCAGATTCGCTTTCTTCGAGGTGCGTCGTTGGCCGCCTTCGGCACGGTGCTTTTGGCAGCGGCGCCGGCATGGGCGGCTGGCTCGAACATGCCGTGGGAGCAACCACTCAATCAAATCCTACAGTCGGTCGAGGGGCCGGTCGCCAAGATCATCGCCGTCATCATCATCGTGGTGACCGGGCTCACGCTCGCGTTCGGGGACTCATCAGGTGGTTTCCGCAGGCTAATCCAGATCGTGTTCGGTCTGTCGATCGCATTTGCCGCGTCGAGCTTCTTCCTGTCGTTCTTCTCCTTCGGTGGCGGCGTGGTGATCTGATGGATGAGCCGGTCGCAGGTTTTTTCGTGCCCGTTCACCGGGCACTCACCGAGCCGATCCTGATGGGCGGCGCGCCGCGCTCGGTCGCGATCGTCAACGGCACGCTTGCGGCAGCCCTCGGACTTGGATTGCGGCTCTGGATCGCGGGTCTCGTCCTCTGGTTCATCGGCCACATGGCCGCCGTCTGGGCCGTCAAGCGCGATCCCGCCTTCGTCGACGTGGTGCGTCGACATCTGCGCATTCCCAGTCATCTCAACCTCTGAGTTATCGGTCATGTTGAACCTTGCCGAATATCGCCGTTCCAGCGCACGCCTCGCCGACTTCCTGCCTTGGGCAGCCCTTGTCGACGAAGGAATCATCCTGAACAAGGACGGCTCGTTCCAGCGGACAGCAAAGTTCCGAGGACCCGACCTAGATAGCGCTGTGCCGGCTGAACTCGTCGCCGTCGCTGGTCGCTTGAATAACGCCTTGCGTCGCCTGGGATCAGGCTGGGCCGTATTCGTCGAGGCGCAGCGTCATTTTGCGGGGACCTACCCGCCGAACACCTTTCCGGATGTCGCGTCTGCGCTGGTTGACGCGGAACGCAAGGCTCAGTTCGAGGAGGCGGGTGCCCATTATGAGTCCGGCTACTTCCTGACCTTCCTTTATCTGCCTCCAGAGGAGGGGGCCGCTAGGACAGAGCAACTGCTTTACGAGGGGCGCGACCGCACCGTCGGAGCCGACGCGCGCGAGATCGTCCGGGGATTTATCGACCAAACAAACCGCGTGCTTCAACTCGTCGAAGGGTTCATGCCGGAATGCATCTGGCTCGATGATCAGGACACGCTGACCTACCTGCATTCGACGATCTCGACCAAGCGTCATCGGGTTCGGGTGCCCGAAATTCCGATGTATATCGACGCCCTGTTGGCCGACCAGCCACTGACCGGCGGCCTCGAACCGATGTTGGGCTCAGCCAACCTCCGGGTTCTGACGATTGTCGGCTTTCCGGGCGCGACGACCCCAGGAATTCTGGATGACCTGAATCGCCTGGCGTTTTCGTATCGGTGGTCGACCCGCGCGATCATGCTCGACAAGACCGATGCCACCAAGCTGCTGACGAAGATTCGCCGACAGTGGTTTGCCAAGCGAAAGTCGATCGGCGCCATCCTCAAGGAGGTCATGACCAACGAGGCGTCGACGCTGCTCGATACCGACGCCCACAACAAGGCGATCGATGCCGACGCCGCCCTGCAGGAACTTGGTTCGGATCAGATCGGGCAAGCCTTTGTCACAGTGACCATCACCGTCTGGGACAGCGATCCCGGTGCTGCCGACGAAAAGCTGCGGTTGGTCGAGAAGGTTATTCAGGGGCGCGATTTCACCTGCATGATCGAGACGGTAAACGCCGTTGAAGCCTGGCTCGGCAGTCTGCCCGGGCACGTCTACGCCAATGTGCGGCAGCCACCGGTTTCGACTCTCAACCTCGCCCATATGATTCCGATGTCGGCCGTGTGGGCCGGCGAGGCGAGGGATCTGCACTTTAAGGGTCCGCCTCTGTTGTTCGGCAAGACGGAGGGATCAACGCCGTTCCGCTTCTCCCTCCACGTCGGCGACGTCGGTCATACCCTCGTGGTGGGCCCGACCGGTGCCGGCAAATCCGTGTTGCTAGCTCTGATGGCGTTGCAATTCCGCCGTTATCCGAACTCTCAGGTCTTTGCGTTCGATTTCGGCGGCTCAATTCGGGCGGCCGCGCTCGCCATGGGTGGTGACTGGCATGATTTGGGCGGCGCCTTGTCTGACGGAGGCGATCAACCCGTTGCGCTGCAGCCGCTGGCCTGGATTGATGATCCTTCCGAGCGCGGATGGGCGACGGAATGGATCGGCACGATCCTGGCACGGGAAAAGGTCGAGATCACCCCGGAGGTCAAGGATCATCTGTGGTCGGCGCTGACATCTCTCGCTTCGGCGCCGAGGCAGGAACGGACCTTGACGGGCCTGTCAGTCCTTCTTCAATTGAACTCCCTGAAGCGCGCCCTGCAACCATATTGCCTGGGCGGACCTTCCGGGCGCTTGCTTGATGCCGAATTCGAGCGTCTCGGCGAGGCGTCGGTCCAGGCGTTTGAGACCGAAGGCTTGATCGGAACGAGTGCGGCGCCGGCCGTGCTGGCGTACCTCTTCCATCGTATTGGTGATCGTCTCGATGGCCGGCCGACACTCCTGATTGTCGACGAGGGGTGGCTTGCCCTCGATGACGAGGATTTTGCGGGGCAACTCCGGGAATGGCTGAAGACGCTTCGGAAGAAGAACGCGTCCGTCATCTTCGCCACCCAGTCGCTTTCGGACATTGATGGCTCTGCGATCGCGCCGGCCATCATCGAAAGCTGCCCAACGCGCCTGTTGCTGCCGAACGAACGGGCGATCGAACCGCAGATCACTGCCATCTATCGCCGTTTCGGCCTCAATGACCGCCAGATCGAACTTCTGAGCCGGGCAACGTCAAAGCGCGACTACTATTGCCAGTCTCGTCGCGGCAACCGGATGTTCGAACTTGGCCTTGGTGAGATTGCGCTCGCATTCACCGCAGCCTCTTCCAGGACAGACCAGGTCGCGATTACGCAGCTCATCGCCGAGCGTGGACCCGACGGCTTCGTGCCAGCCTGGCTCGAGCAACGTGGCGTCGCCTGGGCGAACGATGTGATCCCCAATCTCGTCAATCTGGAGAAATCGCTATGAGAGCTCTTGGCCTATTGGCGACCACGGCCGCCTTCGCTCTGGTATTTGGTGTTGCGGTGCCCGCGAAGGCGCTGATCGTCTTTGATCCCAACAACTACGTCCAGAATGTCCTGACGGCCGCGCGAGAACTCCAGCAGATCAATAATCAGATCACCTCGTTGCAGAACGAGGCGCAGATGCTGATCAATCAGGCAAAGAACCTTGCAAATTTGCCGTATTCGTCGCTGCAGCAACTGCAAGCCTCGATCCAGCGGACTCAGCAATTGCTGGCACAGGCCCAGCGCATCACCTACGACGTCCAGCAGATCGACCGCGCCTTCTCGACGAGCTACGCGCCAGCGACCGGCAGCCAGTCGAACCAGCTACTGATCTCCAACGCTCAATCGCGCTGGCAAAATACTTACTCGGCAACTCAGGACGCCCTTCGCGTCCAGGCCGGCATCGTAGGCAACCTCGACACCAATCGTATCCAGACATCCACACTCGTAACATCAAGCCAGGGTGCCAGCGGCGCGCTGCAGGCAACGCAGGCTGGCAATCAGATCCTTGCGCTGAATGTACAGCAGCTCGCCGATCTTACAGCTGTCGTGACGGCGCAGGGCAGGGCGCAGAGCCTAGAAGCTGCTCAGCGCGCCTCGGCTCAAGATCAAGGACGAGAACAGCTTCGGCGGTTCCTGACACCGGGGCAGGGCTATCAATCCTCCAACGTGCAGATGTTTCACTGATGACCGACGTAAAGGCATTCAAGGCGCTATCGCTGCTTACGACAATCGGCCTGGTGGCCGTCGCTGCCTGCACGATTCAACTGCGTGGCGGAGACGATTCTCCGCCGGCATCGAAGGCGGAGCAGACGACCGATGCAACCGCCTCCGATCTCGCACGCTGCCGCGGCGTCACTCGGGAGGAAGCAGCGGGCTATCGGCATTGTAGGCGCGTTTGGGACGAAAATCGGCGCCGTTTCTTTGGCAAAAAGGACAGCGCCGCAGCTTCCGGCCACGATGAGCCAACCAGTTCGATAGCTGTCTTAAAGGATCAAAGCCGGATCCCTCAGGGATATCCCAACCTTGCGACACCTGAGGTGAGCAAGCCATGACTGGTACCGGGATCATTGACCAGTTTCTCGAAACATTCACGCGTTATATCGATACCGGATTCGGGTTGCTGGGAAGTGACGTCGGTTATCTCGCGACGACTCTTGCCGCGATCGACATCACACTCGCCGCCTTGTTCTGGAGTTGGGGAACGGACGAGGACATCATCGCACGTCTCGTCAAGAAGACGCTTTTCGTCGGCGTCTTTGCTTACCTCATCGGCAACTGGAATGGCTTGGCGCGCATTGTTTTCGAGAGTTTTGCGGGTCTTGGGCTGAAAGCATCGGGCGCAAGCCTGTCCGCATCCGACTTTCTGAGACCGGGAAAGATCGCTCAAGTCGGACTCGATGCCGGCCGACCGTTGCTCGATTCGATCTCCAACCTGATGGGCTACATCAGTTTTTTCGAGAATTTCGTCCAGATCATCATCCTCCTGTTCGCCTGGATCGTAGTGTTGCTCGCCTTCTTCATTTTGGCGATTCAGCTCTTTGTCACCCTGATTGAGTTCAAGCTCACGACACTGGCCGGCTTCGTGCTCATTCCATTTGGTCTGTTTGGCAAGACCGCCTTTGCGGCGGAGCGGGTTTTGGGCAATGTCATATCTTCAGGGATCAAGGTTCTGGTCCTGGCCGTCATCGTAGGCATCGGCTCGACCCTGTTCTCTCAGTTCACCTCTGGTTTCGGCGGCGCACAGCCGACCATTGAAGACGCGATGACACTGGTGCTCGCGGCGCTGTCCTTGCTGGGGCTCGGTATCTTCGGTCCGGGTATCGCAAACGGCCTGGTGTCGGGCGGACCTCAGCTCGGCGCGGGTGCCGCGATTGGAACAGGCCTTGCTGCCGGCGGCATTGTTGCGGCAGGCGCAGGTGTTGTTGCCGGTGGCGCTGGCCTCGCTGGTGGGGCGATAGCAGGCGCCGCGCGCAGTGGCGGCGCTGTCATAAGCGGAGTATCAGCCGCCTACCGCAGCGGCGGCCTTGCCGGCGTCGCGGAGGCTGGCACTTCGGCTGCAATGAGCCCGTTGCGTCGTGCGGCGGCTGCGCTCGGCGGAAGTGGGGAAGCCGGCGCACAGGCCGAGAGCACCTCGGCCGAAGGTCAGCCCGATTGGGCGCGGCGCATGAAGCGTGCCGAGACTATTCGGCACGGCGCATCGGCCGCCGGCCACGCGGTTCGCTCAGGCGATCACGGCGGCAGCGGCTCCTCCGTCGATTTGTCTGAAGGAGAGCGCTGAGACGCACCACTGCACCCCAACGCAGAGCAGCACCTCAAACCCTTCCCTCGCACGACTTGAAACCGATCACTTGATCGCAGGGGCAAACATCGATGTTCAAACGACCATCAGTTCACTACGGGCGCATGCCCGAACCGATCACGCCTTATCAAAAGGCAGCCCAAGTTTGGGACGAACGCATTGGATCTGCCCGCGTGCAGGCCAAGAACTGGCGCTTGATGGCGTTCGGCTGCTTGACGTTATCAGCCGGTCTCGCAGGTAGCCTTGTTTGGCAATCGAGCCAAGGCTCGATCACGCCCTGGGTGGTCGAAGTCGATCAACTCGGCCAGACACAAAGGGTTGCGCCGGCCAACATCGACTATCAACCCAACGACGCTCAGATCGCCTACCATCTGGCGCGCTTTATCGAGGATGTTAGAGGCCTGCCCGCCGACGGCATCGTTCTGCGCCAAAACTGGCTCCGGGCCTATGATTTTACGACGGATCGTGGCGCCGCTGCGCTGAACGACTATGCGCGCAACAATGACCCCTTTGCCAAGCTGGGTAAGGCGCAAATTTCTGTCGACGTCTCGAGCGTCATTCGTGCGTCGTCGGAAAGCTTCCGGGTCGCATGGACTCAGCGCACCTACGACAACGGATCGTTGAGCTCGACGGAGCGTTGGACCGCGATTCTTACGATCGTGATCGAAACGCCGCGCGATGCCGAACGCCTGCGCAAGAATCCCCTTGGCGTCTACGTCCGCGCCATCAACTGGTCAAAGGAGTTGAGTCAGTGACCAAGACTCCGTCTGACGTTCATTCGAAGCGTTTCCTCCTGCACAGCAAGCTCAATGTGCCTCGGCCCGAGTTTGTGACCTCAAAGCAAGCGCTCCTGTCGGCGCTCTTGCTTTGTTTGTCGGCGCTCGGCGGGTGCGCGACCTACGTACCGCCGGAGATCAGCTATGACGCGGAGGTCCCGCCGCTGCCGGCAGCTCCAGTGGCACTGGACGACAGCTCGCGGCCGCTTCACGTTCCACCGCTCTGGAAGCCAACTCTCGGCGGCAAATCGGCCGAGAAGGAAAAGCCCGAACCCGTGAGCCGGGTTGAGACGGCAAACAGCGCAGCGAGGGTCGAACCGCGCAAACGTGGGTATTTCAACGCGGCGCAAATCTACGCTTACAGTCCTGGCGCACTCTATCAGGTTTACGCCGCGCCCGGGCAGATCACGGATATCGCGCTCGAGGAAGGAGAACAGTTGACGGGAGCAGGGCCGATCGCGGCCGGAGATACCGTACCTGGGTCGTGGGCGATACCGAGAGCGGGAGCGGCGACACACGGCGCGTCCATATCCTGGTCAAGCCGACCCGAGCTTCGATTGAGACCAACCTGGTGGTCAATACTGACCGGCGCACTTACCTGATCGAACTCCGCTCCCGCGAGCGACCATACATGCCGTCTGTTGCCTGGTACTATCCAGAGGCGGTACGCGAACGGTCGCGTTCAGCTGCGCTGAAGCCCGTTCTTCCGGGTCCGGCGCAGCGCATCTCCCGCTATGCCATCGAGGGGGACAGTCCTCCCTGGCGGCCGCTCGCCGCATATGACGACGGCCGCAAGGTCTATGTCGAATTCCCGCAAGGTATCGTGCAAGGCGAGATGCCTCCGCTCTTTGTCATCGGTCCAGATGGCAAGACCGAACTCGTCAACTATCGCGCTTACGGCAACGTATTGATTGTCGATCGACTCTTTGCAGCCGCCGAACTGCGGCTCGGCGGCGAGCACCAGCAGAAGGTCCGTATTGTCAGGACCGACGGGAGGCCGTCGTCATGAACAATCGAAACGATCACGAGCAAGCAGTTCCGCCGGCGACACAAGGCGAGCCGTCCGAAAGCTTCCGCTTGAGAGCTGACCATCCGCGCGTCACGCGGTTGTCGCGGAAGGTCTTGGCCGGCGGAAGCGCCGTTGCATTGCTCGTCATCGGCGGAACTGTGTTGTGGTCGCTACAGAGCAATCGCTCCCGTAATCAAACGGCCGATGAGCTTTACAGTACCGACCACCACAATGTTGCGGACGGCATTACGACGCTGCCGAAGGACTATGCTGGCGTTCCGCGCCAACCCGTCCCACAGCTTGGTCCGCCGCTCCCCGGGGATCTCGGTCGACCGATCCTTGCCGCCCAAGGCCAGCCGCCGGCGATCGGCGCTGATCCGGACCAGCAGCGCCGAGATCAAGAGTCCGAGGCAGCCCGCATCAGTCATCTATTCGCTTCGACCAATGGAGGAGGAGTGCGTGCGCCCACCGCTGCGACGGTTGGAAGCGACCGCGCCGTGCTACCGAACGCAACGAGCACTGGCGACGATGGATCTGCGCAGAACGGCCAGGACCGCAAGCTTGCCTTCGTGAACGCCTCTGTGGATCGTCGCACGGTAAGCCCTGACCGCATTACCCGGCCGGCTTCACCCTACATCGTACAGGCTGGAACTGTGATTCCGGGAGCTCTGATTACGGGGATTAGATCGGATCTTCCAGGCCAAATCACCGCGCAGGTGACAGAAAACGTGTACGACACACCCACCGGTCGATTCTTGTTAGTGCCGCAGGGCGCGCGTCTGATCGGGGTCTACGACAGCCAGGTCACTTTCGGCCAGTCACGCGTCCTACTCGTCTGGACCCGGCTGATCATGCCGAATGGACGTTCCATCGTTCTCGAGCGACAACCTGGCGCTGAGGCTGCGGGATATGCAGGCCTCGAAGATCAGGTCGATAATCACTGGGGCGAGCTGTTCAAGGCTGCGGCACTATCGACGTTTCTGGCGGTCGGGACTGAACTGGGGGCCGGCTCGGACACCAACAGCAACGACAGCGCCATCATCCAGGCATTACGACACGGTGCCTCCGACTCACTAAACGAAACCGGACAGCAGGTGGTTCGACGCAGTCTCAACATCCAGCCTACTTTGACCGTACGACCTGGTTTCCCGGTTCGTGTTCTTGTCAATCGTGACCTCATACTTACGCCGTATAGAGGGTGACAACATGCCAAAGCTCAAAATAGGAGAGCTTCCAGATGACAAGCCGGTCAAAGTGAGCGCGGAGCTGCCGGCGGCCGTGCATCGCGATCTCATTGCATATGCAGAAGCCCTTACGCGTCAAGGTGGTCAAGTGGTCGAACCGACTAAGCTCATCGCTCCCATGTTGGCGCGCTTTATGGCCACGGATCGAGGATTTTCTAAATTGAAACGTGGCGGCCGCGTACCGGTCGCCGGCGAATGACAGTGATGCTCAAGGCTTCTCGAAGCTGACGGTCAAAGCTAACAGTACGATGCATCAACCGAGACGCTGCCGGGTTTGGCCCGTGAGCTAAGATATCGTGTCGGAAAGCTTGTTCCTGCGTCTGCCCCGAAATAACTCTGATTGCCCCGGCTTTCTCTGTCTTCAGACGCAAGAGCGCCTGGCGTCGATGGGCATTTATTCGGTCACCTTCAAGCGCGGTACACTGCTCCGGCCATCGACGCTGATAGGCACGTCGCCCTCGATTGTCGCCCGACGTACGACGCGATGCCCGTCCCCGTAATCGTTGACGGCGTAATGCTGCGTTGCGCGGTTATCCCATATCGCGATATCGCCCACTAACCAGTTCCAGCGCACAGTGTTTTCGGGCGCGGTGATATGAGACTGGAACAGATCGAAGAGCTTTTGTCCGTCGTATTTGGAGATCCCAACAAAGTGCTTCACCAAAGCGCCGAGCACTAGCGTCCGCTCGCCTGTTTCCGGGTGGACGCGCACGACGGGATGCTCGGTCTCAAAAACCGTTCTGGTGAATACCTCGTCGAAGTGTTTCTTGTCCACCTCGCGGACACGCGCGATCCCGGCGTAATCGAAAACGTTGCTGTGAACGGCCCATAGCTCCTCGGCAAGCCGTTGTAGCGGCGGCGGCAGATCGAGATACGCGGAAGCTGTGTTCGACCACACGGTGTCGCCTCCGAAAGCTGGCATTACTATGGCCCGCAGGACTAAAATCTTGGGATAGGCATCGGCGAAGGTCCCATCCGCATGCCAAACATCGGCGCGACCGCCGCCGCGAGTGGAGTCCAGTTCGAGGAGCGAGGCCGTCCCCCTGGCGGCGCCGAGCATCGGATGCGGCGTTAGCTTTCCAAGACGAGCAGCAAAGCGCTCCTGTTCAACGTCATTGAGATGTTGTTGGTTGCGGAAGAAGATCACCTTGTGCTCGAGCAGCAAGCTGTTGATCGCAGCGATCGTGCGGTCCGGTAGATCGCCCGATAGCTCGATATTTTTGACTTCGGCACCGATGCGCGCTGCACGTTTCAGAACATCGGCGCCCGGAATGACGTCACCGATCAAAGCCGTTGTGCTCATGTTGTTTTTCCAAGCCCTTGAAGTTTCTGCTTTTCGAGGCGGATGATCTTCAGCAAGCAACGTGCCAGGCGAAAGAAGAACATGTAGCCCCCATGGCAACGAGTTGCGCTATTTGGCGCGAGTTCTCGGACCAACCGATGATTCGACCGAGCGACAAAGAAGCTCGATCGTCGACCTCACCCACCGAATATGGTGCAAAGAGAGCGGCAGCCGACGGAAGACATTCAGTTATGTTATTGCAATCACTCAACTGCCCTCAAAAAGGCAATGCTTCCGTAAGATTGGTAATAATTCATGATGATCATAAATCATGTAGTCGGGCCCTGCCGCGCGTAAGCGCCCTTCGGAAACATATCCACCCACGATTGATACGTTGATAAGGCCAAGATTGCGGGCAATCTCGGTCTCAACTGGCATATCGCCCACGATGACAGTTCTTTCTGGGGATAGATCATTAGCCTGCATATACAAGCGCAGCCGTTCTTGCTTGCTCATGCTCATAAACTGAGTTGCGCGGCTCTCAAATGCCAAGATGTCGGTGACGTGAGTCTTGATCCCAAGTCTTCGCAATTGTGTGCGAATTGGTCCAACAATGTGGTTGCTGACAATGACGGTTTGGATGGCTCGCTGATCAGCGGCGAGCAAAACATTTCGAGCCCCTTTACGTAAGGCCGCGTTGCGCGCTAGGAACTCATAAGTGTCGTGAAAAATGGCGTTGTCGTTGCTCTGTACGACTTCGATTTCATCTTTCGACATGTCCAGGTTGCGGAAAAGAACCGAAGGAGGAAGTTCGAACTTCTCTCGAAGCTTGTGCATATCCACAGCTGCGCGACCGAAGCGGCTCAAAATTGCATTGATGGTTTGCAGCACCGCGTTGGCATCATCGAGCAGCGTGCCATTTCCAGTCGAAAATAATCGCGGATTTCATGCATAAACCTAAGGCAAATGTGTTCGTGCGATAAAATGTGTTTGAGACTTAGATATTTACTGGTCTACATGTCTGGGGCGATCGTCGCGGTTCGAACAGAGTCGTCACGGATGCAACGTGCACCAGGGAACTGAACGGGCGGACTGTTCTTCCGAGGCGAGAGGGCGGGTGGAGAGCGTGAGCATTGCTGCTTCTTTAGCTCTGTTTCTGGATCGATTTAGTTGAAGCAATGGCCGTGCCAGCCAGCGTTGGCATGCAATAAGGCCGGAAGGACTTTGGAAGGTCTCAACGCTTACTATGCGCGCTGCACTGGACCTGACACGACATTGCGTCTCTGTCAGAATACGGACAAGAGTCTACACGGTTCGGTAAGTTCGAGCTGACCGTTCCGTAAGTGAATTCTGCGAGTCAATCGATGGGCCAGGTTGATCTTTCCGAGACCGGTTCATTCTGGTGAGGCAAATTGGGTTCTCAGTACTCGGAATACTAAGTCGAAGCTCCGGGGTGTTGAACAACTTTCGGCTGAGAGGACGCCGCTGCAGCCAATCCGCAATGCTTCGACCGGCGTCACGGCAAGACTAATGCCACTGGAGCCCGTGAGAGCTGCAGATGTAGGCTCGCTCTCTGTCGACCGGCCCTGTTGGCGCCAGTCATGCACATTGTAGCCTCAGCCCTGAATCAGGATAAGAGCTGCAACTTCCTGATCCCGTGGCAGTTTGCTCGCCGCCAAGCCGGTGGCGACACCAAGGCGGTCAGGAGCGGGGCGGTTTTGACTCATCTTGCGCTTGCCTTCGACCCTGGTGATGAGGATGCGCACGCCGACGATCTCACGCAACTGGGCGGCGATGAAATCCGCGGGAGCATCGCTGACGGCCCAAGGCGTCGCACGTGACGTCTCATGGATATTCGTCAGACGCGTCACGATTTCAAGCAGGCGATCGGGATCCTCGAAGAACTCGGTCGGCCCATGGGCGTAGACCGCGATGTAATTCCATGTCGGCACCACACGTTCAGATTGTCGTTTGCTGGGATACCAGGATGGCGTCACATAAGCCTCTGCGCCAGCGAAGATCGCGAGAGCTTCTCCGATCGGGGGCGTGCGCCATTGCGGATTGCCCTTCGCTAGGTGGCCGTACAGCGCGCCGTGTTCGCCTTCGCTCTCATCGAGAAAGAGCGGAGGAGGCGTCGCAAGGGGCCCGTCTGACGTGGCCGTGATCAGGTTGGCCAATCGGGCGCAGCGGATTGTCGCTCGAATGTTCTCCAGGTCGTCATCTCGAAAGTGGGGTGGTACGTACATGAAGGTTCTCCGTTGGAGGTCGTCGAGATAAACCCAGGTCAGTATGCTAGAAAACTGCCAGTTTCAGTCGCCCCGTAGAGGTTCCACGTTGGATCGAGCCGCCTTGCTCGTCGCCCGGCCGGCTGATGATCGCACCCCCTCACGCACTTCTGGGGCCGTGAAGAGGCTGAGCAAGGCAATTGTGATGGACCAAGCGGCAAGTCCGGTTGTACCGGTAGCTCGGTTTTATTCGTCGCTCTGAACGTCTAGGTTTCCTTGAACTGCTGCCCGTTGCCCGAGCCATATTCTCAACTTGGCATCTACAACAGCGGCTTGCTGAGAGCAGAGAATACGGCGGTGCCTCACGGGCATGATTGCGAGCCGGGGCGACGCGAGCGTGCACTGAGAGGGGCCGCTGGACGCAAGAGCCGTTGGCTCGACCGCCGCTGGAGGATCTCGTCGCTTGGCAACAGCTTCGTCAATACCGATGAACACAACATCACCATCTTCCAGAACGGGGATGGTTCATGGGGCGGCAGGCTCACCGAAAAAGCCGCAGGACGCTTCGTTACGGCGAGACGGCGATATGAATCCGAAGCGAAGGCCAAACTGGCCGCGTTCGACGGGATGATCTTCCTGAAAGATAGACGTGGCTGGGATGGATAGGGCGCCGCCTGTCGGTCTGTTACGTTTCGTCCGGTGGGTTTGTCGAATCGCTTTCCCCGTAATTCACCGATCCGATCCAAGAGTCGCTGCCCCGTCCCAACAAATATCTTTCTACCAAGATCCGCATGAACATAGCTGGTTCGCGAGAGCCACCGGGGCTTAGGACTCCACACGATTCGAACTGTCTGTCCACAGGCGAACGACTATGGCATCGAACCCGGAATGGCGGGCTGCGGCGCGCCAATTGCGCGACATGTGGGAACACAAGGCTTGGCCCGACGAGCCGCTCGGTCCGGGTTGGGCCAATGCATTCTCCGATTGGATCGAGAAATTCGGTTTCTGGCGCGTCTCGGACGCGGTTCAGATGGCGTCGGATCCTCGTCTGAGGACGGCGAGCGGTTGCCTCCGGACATTCGGGACATTCCAAGATACGCCGTGGTAGAGCGCGGCGAGGATCGGGAGCCCGGGATGAAGGGCTGTTATCTCGTCCGCGGCAGGATGCGCTTGAAATTCTACTGCTCGGAAGGCGATGACGAAGTCCTCAAGCTGCTAAGGCACGCAATGCGCGCGGGAGTTTCAGACGCCGCAATGCACCATGCCTTCGATGATAACACTACGCTTGAGGACTGCTTTGCGGCGATGGGTGTAGACCGCACGACATTCCGCATTGCCATGGGGCATCCGATGTTCGACTTGCGTCCCAAAGGACAGCAGGTCTTCGTCCGGCAAGATCCAGAGTGACGAGTTTGGGAGGCCTATCTGCGGAGGACGAGTGGCCGGGGCGCGCCGATCAGCAGGCTGGGTGGCTGGTATTTTCCGAGTCGTTTTCCACCGGTTGATCCCCGCCCAAGAAGGCGAGGCGGTGAGACCGCGCCAGCGAACGATCAGCTCGCGACACGTGCTATTCAATCCTCGTGGTCAGCGTCCTTTCCGCTAGATTTCTCGGCTGCTTCGACGATCGCCTGCGTTCCTCACGATCTCCTTGCGAAGACGCTGTTTGGCGCACATGCGCCGATTCCTGACCGGCGCGCCGGGCGTCGGAGGCGCCTTGTCGGCCGGCCGGAATCTTTGGTTCGGCGTCGGCGCGAAGCCATCCTCGGAACCCGCATTCCAAGGATTGGAAATCGGAGCGGATCCGGAACCGGACCGCCGGCGGGACCGCTCGCACCCGGTTTCCGGCTTCCTGTCGTCCGTGGAATCGAATCCTTCGAACGCCGGGCGGGCTCTCCCGTCGCCGGCGTCAGTTCGCCTGTCGCGCGAAAACTCAGTTCGTCGCGCGTGGCACCTGAGCAACAGCAGCGAAGACGCTGCTGGCAGGCTCGTAGGTGCAGCCAAGGGGTCCGCCTACGATGGTATTCGGATCAGCCAAGCGCATTGATCAGCCTCGAAATCGCAGCGGCCGGGACAGGAAGCGATTCTTTGCTAGCCGTGCCGCAAGCGATGTGCCCCCGATGTGCCCCGACTCCTCTGGGGCACACGCTAAGGGAATCAATCTATTAAATCTTTGAAATCTGGAGCTAAATGGTGGACGCACAAGGGATCGAACCTTGGACCTCTCCCGTGTGAAGGGAACGCTCTCCCGCTGAGCTATGCGTCCGGGATCTGACGTGCCAATGGCCGATACCGGCCGGTCGAAAATGGGCGCTTCGTCAGAGCGTGCGATTTACGAAGTGCCGGGTAGGGGTGTCAAGCCAAACCCTACGGGAATCAGGCGCCTTGCTGGCGGGCGCGGGAGGCGTGTGACTGCAGGGCCCGGATGCGCTCGGCGAGCGTGCCGCCGCCTTCGGGCATCCCGCTGCCCGGCGGGACGCCATTTGCGACACCGTTGGCGGGCTTGGCCGCCGCCTTGGCCGGCACGGTCGGCTCCGCCGCCAGCATGGCCTCGATCGCCGAATTGGGGCCCTCGAGCTGGATCGCGAGCTTGGCCACTTCGGCCGCGATGTCGTTGATGCGCTCGCGCAACAGCGCGTTCTCCATCCGCTCGGTCGCCCAGGAGCTTTCGGCCTGCTGCTTGATCGCGTTGATGTCGCGCTGCAGCTTGCCGCGTTCGTCGCTAATGATGCGCAGCTGCTCCTCGACGGCGGCCTTCTCCTGGCGCAGCTTCTCGAGCGCGGACGATTTGCCGCCGCTTGTCGCGGCGATCTCGTCGCGCAGCTCCTGCACGGTCCGCTCGGCGGCGGCGTTGGCCTGCTTCAACTGGCCGTTTTCGAATTCACGCTCGGCGAGCAGCTTGCCCTGGGTCGCAAGCCGGGTCTCGAGGTCGGTGACGCGGTTGCCGAGCATCTCGGCTTCCTTGACCTGGACGATCAGCTGGCGGTCGAGGTCGGTGACCCGCTGGCTCAGATTCTCGACCCGGCCGCGCGCGTCGGTGAGCTCGCGGGTGACGCTTTCCGACTGGCTGCGCTCCTGGGCGAGGCGGGCCTCGGTTGCCGCGAATTCCCTGGCGGCATCGCCGACACGGTTCTTCAACTCCTCGACCTGGGTCCGCACCGCGACCAGTTCGATCTGGCGGCTGTCCGCCGTCATCGAGCGGTCGTTGAGCGCGGCGTTGATCTTGCCGAGCTCACTCTGCTTGTCGGTCAGCGCCTGCTCGGCGTTGCGCAGCAGCTCGGTCTTGGCGGAAAACTCTTCCTCGGTGGCGCGAAGCTGCTCCTTCATCGCCTTCTCGCGCGCTTCCAGCGCGAAGATCGCGGCGTTCTTCTCGCCGAGCTCGATCTTCATGCGGTTGATCGCATCGGTTTTCTTGCCGAGCTCGGCGAGCTGGCTCGTGGTCTTGCTCTTGAGCTGGTCGACGCTCATCTCGAGCCGGCGGGCCGACATCGCGAATTCGGCGCGGAGCTGGTCCTTGTCGGCCTGGATCTCGGCCATCGACAGCGGGGTGGCCGCCTCCATGCGGCGCGTGGTCAGCCGCACCGCCCGGTTATGCACCAGCGGCACGATCATCAGGCCGCACAGCATCGAGATCAGGAAACCGATCGCCGCGTACATGATCGGCTCGATCATGAAGGGTCACTCCAAGGAAAGAAGGAATTTGTTAATCACAATGCCACGGCGGGCCAGCCGAAGGCCAGCCCGTTTGCCGCATTAACCTGAATCGCTAACCGCGCCGGAGCGCCCGGCACAATCACCCGATCGGCGCAGCGACCTAGAACGGGTTCCAGGTCGCGCGCGGGGTGAATTTGAGATAGCCGACGCTGGCGCCGAGCCGCAAGCCGATGCCGGAGCGAATCGGCACCAGCACGATGTTGTTGGCGGTCAGCGCCGTCATGCCGAAGCCGCCGACGATATAGGCCGAGCCGTCGATGCCGACAAAGCGCTGATAGATCGCCTGCGTCGAGGGCAGGTTGTAGACCAGCGTCATGGTCCGGGCGCCGTCGCCGCCCCAGTCGAAGCCGACCGAAGGACCCTGCCAATAGACCCGGAGGTCGCCGGCGTTCTTGGTGTAGAGCGTGCCTTCGCCATAGCGCAGCCCGGCTACGAACGCGCCGGAGCCTTCCTCGCCGAGCACATAACCGTTGGGCAGGCCCCATTGGCTGACCGCGCGCTCGATCACCGAGGCGAGGCCGCGCGAGACGTTGCCGAAGAACTTGTGTCCGGCGCCGACCAGTTCGTCGGGCCCGTAAGTATACGGTGTCTGTTCACGTTGCGGCGGTGGATATTGCGGTGGTGGGGGCTGCTGCGCGGACGCCCCTGCGCTCCAGCACATCAGCGCGGCAAACGCGACCGCGGCAAGGCGTGATGCGAAAGTCATTAAGAACCCCTGCTATCGAAATCCGGGCGTTGCCCTTTAACCTGATGCCAACAGGCACGGCTCTAGGTTGCGCCCGGTGTCCCCTCGACTCGGATGTTATCGGTATCAACTATGACGGCACAACGGCAGGAAAGATATGGATCGTGCTGGGGCATGGCGTTTTTCGGCCTGTTGGCGGGCATTTTGACGGCTATCGGGCCCTCTTTGCCTGTTCAGGCCACGACGACCGAGCGCGTGGTGACGAACCGCTACTCTGGCCTCGCGATCGAGGGATTCGATCCCGTCGCCTATTTCACCGATGCCGCCGCCACCCAGGGACGGTCGGAATATGAGGCTGCCGAAAGCGGCGTGGTCTGGCGTTTCCGCAACGAAGGCAACCGCGCCTCGTTCGTGGCACATCCCGAAATTTATGGGCCGCAGTTCGGCGGCTACGATCCGACCGACCTGGTGCGGGGCGTGACCTGCGCCGGCAATCCGCGGTTCTGGGCCGTCGTCGGCAACAGGCTTTATCTGTTCAACCGGGAACATAGCCGCGACGCCTTCGCTGCCGATCCCGCGCGCTTCCTGAAGGAAGCCGCAGCGCGCTGGCCGGAGCTGGAAGAAAGTCTCGCGCAGTAATCACAATGCTGCGGCCGGGTCGCCCCACGCGATGAATTCCGGCACCAGAAAGTCCTCGCGGCCGAGCCCGAAATGCAATTGGCTCCCCTTCGAATCGGTGACCTTGCCGCCGGCCGCGACCACGACCGCGTGACCGGCCGCTACGTCCCATTCTGACGTCGGCGAGAGGCGGGGATAGATATCGACTGCACCCTCGGCGACGCGGCCGAACTTGACGGCCGAGCCCAGTACGGCGCGGACCGCGCCGCCGCGTTCGTCGATGAAGGCTTCGGTGCGCGCATCGCCGTGTGAGCGGCTGACCGCAACGGTCCAGGGCGCGCCGCGTGGCGGGCA
This sequence comes from Bradyrhizobium sp. USDA3010, assembly GCF_056429065.1. Taxonomy (NCBI): domain Bacteria; kingdom Pseudomonadati; phylum Pseudomonadota; class Alphaproteobacteria; order Hyphomicrobiales; family Nitrobacteraceae; genus Bradyrhizobium; species Bradyrhizobium sp. USDA3010. The sequence continues at coordinate 174,826 of NZ_JBWJZD010000013.1, read as the reverse complement.
GGGACGGCTCTTGATAGGCACCGCCTGCGAAACCGCGCCGTTCTGCAGCGTCAACCGCTCAGCACCTTTGCCGACGATGCCGCGCCAGATCAGCCCCAGCGCCGGCGCACCGACGATGCCGAGCAGTGGCACGCCGTGCGTGACCAGCGCCACATTGACGGTGAACTCGTTGCGGCCGGCGACGAACTCCTTGGTGCCGTCGAGCGGATCGATCAGGAAGAAGCTGTCCTTGTAGGGCGGCGTCGCCAGATGGACGCGCTCCTCCGACAGCAGCGACACGTGCGGCGTCAGCCGCGTCAGCCCTTCGACGATGACGTGGTCGGCGGCGAGATCGGCCTCGGTGACAGGCGATCCGTCACTCTTGCCTGTGACGTTCATGGCAGATCGGTTGACCGCAAGAATCGCCTGGCCGGCCTGGATCACCAGTTCGGTCAGCGATTCGAGCAGCGTGGCGGCGGCTTCGCAGCCGATCAGGGACGGCTGTGCCTTATTCATGAGCGGGTCTCATATCCTGTTTGTGTTCCCTGGGATCATGATGCGATGACAAAGCATCGCATCATGATCTCATCTCCTTGTTTGAGCATGATCTTTTCGGAAAACCGGTTTCCACTTTTCCGGATCATGCTTTATCAGTCCCGCCGCAAGCTGGCAGCATTCGTCTGCGCGGTGTATCAAGCCGACAGGCATGCGTGATTCGCACTCCTCCCGCGGCGTGCGGCTTTCCAGGAAACAATTGATGTCTGGCACTTCGTCTCCCGGTCCCGCTCCCGATGCACTCGAACTCGCGGCGCTGTTGTGTTCGCGGGTCTGTCACGATCTCATCAGTCCGGTCGGCGCGATCGTCAATGGGCTTGAGGTCCTTGACGACAATCCCAAGCCAGAAGACCGCGATTTCGCGCTCGATCTGATCCGCAAGAGCGCCAAGACCGCTTCGGCGCGGCTGCAGTTCTGCCGGCTGGCGTTCGGTGCCGCGGGTTCCTCCGGCGCGCAGATCGACCTCGGCGATGCCCAGAACATGGCGAAGGGGCATATCGAGGACGGCAAGGTGACGCTGACCTGGAATTTGCCGCGGCTGCTGCTGCGCAAGAACCGGGTCAAGCTGCTGTTGAACATGCTGGTCATCGCGCAGCAGACCATCCCGCGCGGCGGCACGCTCACCATCGATCCGGTCGGCGAGGGCGAGGCGATGAGCTTCCGCATCACAGCCGCGGGCCTCAATGCACGGGTGCCGCAGAACATCGTCGACCTGCTCAACGCAAGCTCGTCGAACACGGTCGATGCACATGCCGTGCAGCCGCATTACACGCGCCTCTTGGCCGAAGCCTGCGGGTTGAAAGTGACGCTCGCGCTCGACGGCGACAAGGTCATTATCGCAGCGTCCTGAACGCGGCCGCGGGAACATCATTAAGCAAAGGTTACGACCGGCCGCGCGATTCGATCGTGCGGCCTTATCTCTTTGTTGATCCCGTTCTTTTCCAATTACTCAACCAAACTTAAACGCTTTGCGGACAAGCTGACCTAAGTTCCGGCCGGCGCGTCGATGTCGCGCGCCGCAGCGTTTTCGGCGTTTTTCGAAGGTTGGTTTCATGGACGATCTGTTGCGCGAGTTCCTGACGGAGAGCAGCGAGAGCCTGGATACGGTCGACAACCAGCTGGTGCAGTTCGAGCAGGATCCGAACAACGCGAAGATCCTGGATAACATTTTCCGGCTTGTGCACACGATCAAGGGGACCTGCGGCTTCCTCGGGCTGCCGCGGCTGGAAGCGCTGGCGCATGCCGGCGAGACCCTGATGGGCAAATTCCGCGACGGCATGCCGGTGAAGGCGGAAGCCGTGACGCTGATCCTGTCCTCGATCGACCGCATCAAGGAGATCCTCGGCGGGCTCGAGGCGACCGAGGCCGAGCCGGAGGGCAACGACCGCGACCTGATCGATCAGCTAGAGGCGATGGTCGAGCACGGCATGGCCGCCATGGCAGCCGGCGAGGCTGCTGAAGAAGATGTGCCTGTCGTTGAATCTCCATCCGTGCAGGCGGCGATGACCGAAGGCACGCTGGTGGTGCAGACGCTGGAGCGCCCGCTGCGCCCGGGCGAGGTCTCGCTCGACGAGCTCGAGCGCGCCTTCCGCGAGACCGAGATCGAAGTCGCAGCACCCGCGCCCGCGCCGGTCGCCAAGCCCGCAGCCGCAGCGCCTGCTGCCCCCGCAGCCGAACCGGCCGAGGCTGCAAAGAAGCCGGCCCGCAAGGCCGCCACCGAGGATGTCCAGGAAGGCGACAAGATCGCCAACCAGTCGATCCGGGTCAATGTCGACACCCTCGAACACCTCATGACCATGGTCTCCGAGCTGGTCCTGACCCGCAACCAGCTGCTCGAGATTAGCAGGCGCAACGAGGACACCGAGTTCAAGGTGCCCTTGCAGCGGCTCTCCAACGTCACCGCCGAGCTGCAGGAAGGCGTCATGAAGACGCGGATGCAGCCGATCGGCAATGCCTGGCAGAAGCTGCCGCGCATCGTCCGCGATCTCTCCGGCGAGCTCGGCAAGCAAATTGAATTGGAAATGCACGGCGCCGACACCGAGCTCGACCGCCAGGTGCTCGACCTGATCAAGGATCCGTTGACGCACATGGTGCGCAACTCCGCCGATCATGGCCTCGAGACCACCGCCGAGCGGGTCGCTAGCGGCAAGCCCGAGCAGGGCACCATTCGCCTCTCCGCCTATCACGAGGGCGGCCACATCATCATCTGCATCGCCGACAATGGCCGCGGGCTCAACACCGAGCGGATCAAGGCCAAGGCGCTCCAGAACGGTCTCGTCACCGAGGCCGAACTGGAGAAGATGACCGAGGCCCAGATCCACAAGTTCATCTTCGCGCCGGGCTTCTCGACCGCGGCGCAAGTGACCTCGGTGTCCGGCCGCGGCGTCGGCATGGACGTGGTGCGCACCAATATCGACCAGATCGGCGGCACCATCGACATCAAGAGCGTGGCCGGCGAGGGCGCCTCCGTCACCATCAAGATCCCGCTGACCCTGGCCATCGTCTCCGCCTTGATCGTGGAAGCCGGCGGCGACCGCTTTGCCATTCCCCAATTGTCGGTGGTCGAGCTGGTGCGGGCGCGCGCCAACTCCGAGCACCGCATCGAGCGGATCAAGGATACGGCAGTGCTGCGGCTGCGCAACAAGCTGCTGCCGCTGATCCACCTGAAGAAGCTGCTCAAGATCGACGATGGTGCCACCAGCGATGCCGAGAACGGCTTCATCGTGGTCACGCAGGTCGGCAGCCAGACCTTCGGCATCGTGGTCGACGGCGTGTTCCACACCGAGGAGATCGTGGTCAAGCCGATGTCGACCAAGCTGCGGCACATCGACATGTTCTCCGGCAACACCATTCTGGGCGATGGCGCTGTGATCATGATCATCGACCCCAACGGCATTGCCAAGGCCTTGGGCGCGTCCGGCTCCTCGGCCCATGACATGGCCGACGACAATGCCGCGGCCCATGCCGCGAGCGGCGAGCAGCTCACCTCGCTTTTGGTGTTCCGCGCCGGTTCGAGCCAGCCCAAGGCGGTGCCGCTCGGCCTCGTCACCCGGCTGGAGGAGATCGCAACCGACAAGATCGAGCTCTCCAACGGCCGCTACATGGTGCAGTACCGCGAGCAGCTGATGCCGCTGGTGCAGATGGCCGGGGTCGAGGTGCAGACCCAGGGCGCGCAGCCGATCCTGGTGTTCGCCGACGACGGCCGCTCGATGGGGCTCGTGGTCGACGAGATCATCGACATCGTCGAGGAGCGGCTCAACATCGAGGTGGCGGGCTCGCAGGACGGCATTTTAGGCTCGGCCGTGATCAAGGGCCAGGCCACCGAGGTGATCGACGTCGGCCACTTCCTGCCGATGGCGTTCGCCGACTGGTTCTCGCGCAAGGAGATGCGCCCGTCTGCGTCGGCGCAGTCGGTGCTGCTGGTCGACGACTCGGCGTTCTTCCGCAACATGCTGGCCCCGGTCTTGAAAGCCGCCGGCTACAAGGTGCGGACCGCGCCGAACGCTCAGGAAGGGCTCGCCGCGCTGCGCTCGGGACAGGCCTTCGACGTCGTACTGACCGACATCGAGATGCCCGAGATGAACGGCTTCGAGTTCGCCGAGAACATCCGCTCTGACCAAAACCTGATCGGGCTGCCGATCATCGCGCTGTCGGCGATGGTGTCGCCGGCGGCGATCGAGCGCGGCCGCCAGGCCGGCTTCCACGACTATGTCGCCAAGTTCGATCGTCCCGGGCTGATCGCGGCGCTGAAAGAGCAGACCGCCGAACTGCGCCGGGCGGCTTAAGGGAAGCGAGCATGATCCGGAAAAGTGGGAACCGGTTTTCCGATCCGATCATGCTCAAACAAAAGGTTGATCGATGACCAGCAAGACCGAGACCAGTGAAGGCGCGATGGCCGAATACGTCACCGCGGTGATCGGCGGGCAGCTGTTCGGCCTGCCGATCTCGCGGGTGCAAGACGTGTTCATGCCGGAGCGGCTGACGCGGGTGCCGCTGGCCTCCAGCGAGATCGCCGGCGTGCTCAATCTGCGCGGCCGCATCGTCACCGTGGTCGACATGCGCGCCCGGCTCGGCCTGCCGAAGGCCGATGATGGCACGCCGCCGATGGCGGTCGGCGTCGACCAGCGCGGCGAATCCTATGGCCTCTTGATCGACCAGATCGGCGAGGTCTTGCGGCTGCCCGACGACAGCCGCCAGGACAATCCGGTCAACCTCGATCCCCGCATGGCCAGGCTCGCCGGCGGCGTTCACCGCCTCGACGGCCAGCTCATGGTCGTCCTCGATGTCGATCGCGTGCTCGAACTGGTGCCTGATGCCAAAGCGGCCTGAGACGGGCCGACTGAATCGAAGAACTGAAACATCCCTCCGGGGATGAGGAAGGTGAGGTCGCAGATGAGAACGTGTCTTGTTGTCGATGACTCAAGCGTCATTCGCAAGGTTGCCCGCCGAATCCTGGAAGGGCTCGATTTCCAGATCGTCGAGGCCGAGGACGGCGCCAAGGCACTCGAGGCCTGCAAGCGCGCGATGCCCGAGGCCGTGCTGCTCGACTGGAACATGCCTGTCATGGACGGCTACGAGTTCCTCGGCAATCTCCGCCGCATGCCCGGCGGCGATCAGCCCAAGGTCGTGTTCTGCACCACCGAGAATGACGTCGCGCATATCGCACGCGCGCTGCATGCCGGTGCCAACGAATACATCATGAAGCCGTTCGACCGGGACATCGTCACCGCGAAGTTCCAGGAAGTCGGCTTGATTTAAGTCTGCGTTCGATCCGGCGGCAGAAGCCTTCGGCTCAACGGTTGTTGTGCGTCGTGTTGCGTCGCTGGTGAAGTCATGAGTGTTGCGTTGACAAGTACTGCGGTCCCGACATCGACCCGTTCCGACAAGGTGCGGGTGATGGTCGTCGACGATTCCGTGGTCATCCGAGGGATGATCTCGCGCTGGATCGGCGCCGAACCCGACATGGAGGTCGTGGCCTCGCTGCGCACCGGCCTCGACGCCGTCAACCAGCTCGAGCGCATCAACCCCGACGTCGCGGTGCTCGATATCGAGATGCCCGACCTCGACGGCATCTCGGCGCTGCCGCAGCTGCTGGCGAAGAAGCGCGACCTCGTCATCATCATGGCCTCCACGCTGACCCGCCGCAATGCGGAGATCAGCCTGAAGGCGCTCTCGCTCGGCGCGTCCGACTACATTCCGAAGCCGGAGAGCACGCGCGAGGCGACCGCCGCGGAAACCTTCCGCCACGACCTGATCCAGAAGATCCGTCATCTCGGCGCCAAGGCACGGCGCAGCACGGTGCATACGACGGTGAGCCCGCCGCTGGCGCCCGGACACGACAAGCCGCGCCCGGGGCTGCCTCCGGCCGCCGCGCCCGCCCAGGTCGCGCGCCGTTCGTTCGGCCTGCTGCAGCCCAAGGTGCTGCTGATCGGCTCCTCAACCGGCGGCCCGCAGGCGCTGATGGCGCTGGTCGCAGAGATCGGCCCCCTGATCGATCGCGTCCCGGTGCTGATCACCCAGCACATGCCGCCGACCTTCACCACCATTCTCGCCGAGCATCTGGCGCGCACCAGCAAGCGGCCGGCGCATGAGGGGGTCGACGGCGAGAGCATCAAGCCGGGCCGGATCTATCTGGCGCCGGGCGGACGCCACATGCGGATCGCCCGCCACGGCATCGATGCCACGATCGCGCTCGACGACGGGCCGCCGGTCAATTTCTGCAAACCCGCGGTGGATCCGATGTTCACCTCCGCGATCGATGTCTGGCAAGGCAGCATCATGTCGGTGATCCTGACCGGCATGGGCTCCGACGGCATGCGCGGCGGCAAGGACATCGTCGCTGCCGGCGGCAGCGTGATCGCCCAGGACGAAGCGAGCAGCGTGGTGTGGGGCATGCCCGGTGCGGCGGTCCATGCCGGCATCTGCGCCGCAGTGCTGCCGCTCAATCAGATCGCATCGAAGCTTGTTCGCGTGTTTGCCGGAGACCGTTCGTGACGCCGCTGGACTATGAGTATCTGCGTAAGCTGCTGAAGGAACGTTCCGGCCTCGATCTGTCGGCCGACAAGCAATATCTCGTCGAGAGCCGCCTGCTGCCCTTGGCGCGCCGGTCGAACCTCGCCGGCATTCCCGAGCTCGTCCAGAAGATGAAGGGCGGCGCCGAGATGTTGACGTCGGAGGTGGTCGAGGCGATGACCACCAACGAGACGTTCTTCTTTCGCGACAAGATCCCGTTCGACCATCTGAAGGAGGCGGTGCTGCCGGCGCTGGCACAGGCGCGCGCCGCGCGCCGCAGCCTGCGCATCTGGTGCGCGGCCTCGTCGACAGGGCAGGAGCCCTATTCGATCGCGATGCTGCTGAAGGAAATGACCGCGCTGTTCACCGGTTGGCGCATCGAGATCATCGCCACCGACCTGTCGCAGGCGGTGCTGGAAAAGTCGAAGGCCGGCCTGTTCAGCCAGTTCGAGGTGCAGCGCGGCCTGCCGATCCAGCTGCTGGTCAAGCACTTCGTGCAGAAGGGCGAGCTCTGGCAGCTCAACGCCGATATCCGCGGCATGGTGCAGCACCGCCAGCTCAATCTGCTGCAGGACATTTCGCATCTCGGCACCTTCGACGTGATCTTCTGCCGCAACGTGCTGATCTATTTCGATCAGCAGACCAAGGCCTCGATCTTCGGCAAGATCTCCCGGATGCTCGAGCCCGACGGCGTGCTGGCGCTTGGCGCGGCGGAATCCGTGGTAGGCATCACCAATCTCTTCAGGCCCTATCCGGACCGCCGCGGGCTCTATCAGCCCAGCACCGCGCCGGTCGCGCGCGCCGGCGCCGCGCACGTGCTGAAGGCGGTCGCGTCCGCTGCGCGCTGAGCTGGAGTTCTCCCATTAGCAGCGCGATGCTGCCTGGTCCGTCATCCTGAGGAGGCCGCAACGCGGCCGTCTCGAAGGATCGACGGCCACCAGCCGGGCCGTTCATCCTTCGAGACGCGCTACGCGCTCCTCAGGATGACGGATGAAACCGCAACCGCGTCGACGCTCTACAAAATCGCGTGCGGCAGGAAGCGCGATGTGTTGCCGGTGATCGGGTTCTCGTCCTCGCGGATCGATAGCCCGCAGGGCGTGTGATCGACCAGCCAGCTGCCGAGCACGGCGTACTGTCCGGAAAAGTTCGGTAGCGGCGCGAGGGCCTGCCGGATGAAGCCCTCGGCGCCGTAGGGGCCTTCTTCCGCGACCAGCGTGATGCCGGCGCTGACCAGTTCGACATTGGCGCCTTCGCGTGAGTAGATCGGCTTGCGCACGAACGAGGTGCCGAGCTGCGCGGCCTGCGGATCGTCCTCGAAATAGGCCGGCAGCAAATTGGGGTGGTTCGGGAACATCTCCCACAACAGCGGCAGGATGCCCTTGTTGGACAGGATCGCCTTCCAGGGCGGCTCGATCCATTGCGTCGGCGCCGAGCTGAGGTTCTTGCCGAACGCGTCGTGAAACATCCACTCCCATGGATAGAGCTTGAAGGCGAGCGCGATCGGGCTTTCGTCGAGGTCGACGAACTGGCCGTCACTGCGCAGCCCGATCTGTTCGATGTCGAGCAGCGTGGTCTTCAGCCCGGCCTGCGCCGCGGTGTCCTCGAGATAGGCGAGCGTGCCGGCGTCCTCGGCATTGCCGGTCAGCCCGGTGAGATGCAGCGGATGGGTCGCGCCGATCGTCTTCCAGGCCTCGATCAGCGCCTCGTGGATCGAGTTGAACTGGTCGGCGCGCTTCGGGATGATGTTGCGTTCGATCGCCTGTTCGAGCCAGGTCCATTGAAACACCGCCGCCTCGAAGATCGAGGTCGGCGTGTCGGCATTGTATTCGAGCAGCTTGGCCGGGCCGCTGCCGCTGAATTTGAGGTCGAGCCGGCCGTAGAGGCTCGGCTGCTTGCGGCGCCAGCTCGCCGCGATCAGGTCCCAGAACGCTTCCGGAATTTTCAGCCGGCGCAGATATTGTTCATCCTTGACCGCGCGTCCGGCGAGCTCGAGGCACATCGCGTCGATCTCGCCGGTCGGCGCCTCGATATCGCGCTCGATCTCGTCGAGCGTGAAGGCGTAATAGGCGCGCTCGTCCCAATAGCGTTCACCGTCGATGGTGTGGAAGGTGAATCCGGCGCTTTCGGCGGTTGCCTGCCAATCGTCGCGCTCGGAACATACGATGCGTTGCATGAAGGGGTCCGTGATCTTCAGATGATGCGTGTCAGCTCAATGTCAGCCGCCGCCATGCGAGGGACCGTTGTCGTAGCGGGCGATGGTGCGTGGCGCGCCGCCGAAGCCGCCTGAGGGTGATATCTGCTCGGGCTTCCGCTTGGCTTTGTGCCCCGCATGGTGATGACTGCGGGCATGGCCTGGCGTCAGGCCCATCGAGGCTGCGCCGATCGCGACGCTTCCCATCAATTTCAGCCAGACCCGTCGCGAGCGTTTCATGGACGCGATCCTTGCCGTCTACGGAGGCGCGCCGAGTGTCCATCAGCTCCGATCGGCGAGCAAGCGAAAGCGCATGACGACACGGCAAAGTGCGTGTCAGCCACCGCCGAAGCCGAACGCATGCGCGAACGAGCCGAAGCCGCCGCGGCTGACCGACGAGCTTGACGACGAACCCGACGAGGATGAAGAGCCGCCGGACGAGGAGCTGCCGCTGTAGAAGCTGCTGCGCGACGAGCCGCCGCCGCCACCACCGCTGCCGCCCGACCCGGACGACGAACTGCGCGGCGCGCAATCGGCGCCGGGTTGCAGGGGGGCCGGCGCGGTGACGCCCGGTGGCGCCTGGATGGGTTGGCAATTCTGCCGCGGCATCAGTGCGTAGGCGCCGCCGCCGACCGCGAGCGTACCCATCATCAGCAGCGCAACATGATTGGAGCGCTTGGAAGGCGGCTCCGGCCGCGTCGCCACCGCCGGCACGCTTGGCCGCCGTTTGCCGAATTCCGGGTTTGGTTTGCGCGCCATGGTTCGGCTCAATGGCTCAGTAGATCATGCAGGCCGCGTTCAGCGCGCCTGCGGCCAGCGAGGACAACCCGAGCCAGATCGCCGCCGCCATCTCGCCGGAGGCGATCCGCGCCGACAGGTTCGGCACCGGGATCTTCACGATGTAATAGACGATGATCTGCACGATCAGCGCGATGATGCTCCAGATCAGGCAATCCACCACATTGGCGGAATGGGCGATGGCGCTGACCACCGGCAGCACGAAGCCGAGCAGGCTCAAGCCCAGCGCAATCGCCGCCGCCGGATCGTTGTCGCGGATCAGCCGGAATTCGTCATGCGGGGTGACGCGGGTGTAGACGAAGAGATAGGCGACCACGGCGATCAGCGCCGTGCAGAAATAGACCAGGAACGCCGGCAGGCCGGCGAGGGATTGCAGGATCATGTGATGCGCCCGAACAGCCCTAGATGGTCATCCTATAGCTGATTGGTCGCGGTTCGCGAAGCTTCGGTTCGATCCGAGCTGTGGGCTGCGGTGGTCGCGGACGGCCGGCGAAAAATTGCTGCGCGGCGGTGTGAGCCGCTTCACAGCGGCCTTCGCGATAGTCGCCTATACGGTATGCAACCAGAAGTGCATGTCGCGAATGGGCTCGGTGATCCCGATGACGACCAGTTTTGGCAACGACATCCTGCCGATGTTTCGACCGGGCGACATCGCCTGCATGACTCCGAAGGGCGTTCGGCTCGGCGACGCCGACTGGATCTGCGACCCGGCCGGCAATGACGACTTTGCCGATCACGCCAACGCACGCCGCGTCTTCGCTGCGCTGTCGTCCGGCTTCATGCCGCCAGGTCACCGATGGTCGCAGGACGCGCTCGATGTCTATGCAAGCTGGATGGGGGACGGATTCCAACCATGAACCGATTCCAAACTTGAACCCGATGTGGAGAGCAAGATGAGAAGGTCGATCGACACGCTGCTCGCCTGTGGTCTGTTTCTGCTTCCCGCCATTCCGGCCGCGGCGCAATCGCCGCCGAATCCCGCGATGACCGCACCGGATCAGGTCGCCTGGCAGCTCTTCATCCAGGCCAACACCCGCGCCGGCGGCAGCAATTCGACGTTCGAGACCTGGGCGAGCGATACCGATCTGTTTCAGCCCAATCCGCAGTTTCCGGCGACCGCGACACCGCCGTCGCTGCGCCCGCCGATCCTGCCGCAGGTGGCGCGAGAAGGCGTGCAGGAGAGCGGTGGTTTGCTGCCGGCGCTGCCGCCGGGCGCCGCGCAGGGGCAGATGGAGGAAACGCGTCACAACAAGCCGACATTCGATTTCATCGTTCAGAACAACCTCTACAAGCTGTCGGGTGTGAAGGCCGCATTCGGCAAGGCGCTGTCGTTTCCGGTCGATTCCGTCGAGGTGAAGGGGAATTGGCTGCCGGTCAGCGACATTCCGCAATTCACCAACAACAAGGTGACGCTGGCGCAGGTGCCGCAGCTCTATCACGTCAACAGCGCGGCCGGCGTGCAGTACGCCCTGGTCTCGATGCATGTCATCAGCAAGCAGGTGCCGAACTGGACCTGGGCGACGTTCGAGCATCGCTTCAATCCGGGCCGCTGCGACATCATCGGCTGTCGTGACAATTTCGGCGCGCAGACCGCATTCGTGCCGTCGAACCGGACTGCCGGCCAGGGCTATCCTGATTGCGTTAAGACGGCTGCATTGACGGCGATGTTGTCGAGCGCGGACATCGATCCCGTCTACAACAATTACTGCCTGAAGGGCTCGCAGGTGGATTTCGTCGACAATGTCGGGCTCGACATCAGGGTCGGCAATTCCGTCACCGAGGACGGCTTTGTCGCAACATCGTCCTGCATCACCTGCCACGGCCGCGCGGCATTCAAGGCCGACGGCACGGCGTCGTCGCAGGCGGGATTCCTGTCGTTCGGTCCGAATGGCCCGGTCGCTCCGCTCGGGCCGCTGCTGCCCGAATGGTACTGGAAGGTCTCGGGCCAGCCGCCGATCTTCGAGGGCAAGCCCGGTCTGACCCGCATCGCGACCTCGGCCGATTTCGTGTGGTCGATCCCGTTCTGCGCCTTCGACGATACGCAAACTCCGGTGCAGCCGACGCCATGTGGCGGCAAGTGAGATCGCAGCGATGGCAGGCACCTCCGAGCGCAGGGTTCCGCTTGCCGGCAGCAACCGCGCCGCGCCTGTTGGCGCGACGCTGGTCGGCGATGTCGATCCCGACGAGCGGATCCCGATCGTGGTCTATGTGAAGCGGCGCACCCCCGACAAGTTTGCGCCGGGCAGCGCCGGTGATTTGGCACGGCTCGCCCGGCCGATCACGCGGCACCAGCTTGCAACCCAGCGCCACCGCAGCCATGCCCGCGCCGTCGCCCGCGTGGTGCGGCTGGCGGCAGAGCGTGGGTTGACGATCGGCCGCAGCGATCCCGTCGCGCGCACGGTCGAGCTGGAAGGCACTGCGCGGCAGATGGCCGAGATCTTCGGCGCGACGCTCCGCACCTACCGCGATGGTGAGCGCACGTTTCGCGCCCGCGTCGGCGGCCTGACGGTGCCGGCCGAGATCGCGCCGTGGACCCGAGCCATTCTCGGCTTCGATCAGCGGCCGCTGCGGACCAGGACGCCGCTTGCGCAGGCCCAGGCCGACATGGGCAGCGGCAGCGGGCTGTGGCCGACCGACATCGCGGCCCTCTACGGCATTCCGCTGGATCGCGACGTGTCGTCGATCTGCGTCGGCATCATAGCTCTCGGCGGCGGCTATCTCGCGAGTGATCTCGCCATGGCGGTGGCCGGCATGAACCGGCCGCCGCCGGTTGTCGTCAATGCGCCGCCGAACGGCAATGGCGGTTTCGGCAGCAACGATGTCGCCGATCAGGAGATCGCGCTCGATCTCCAGGTGCTCGCGGGCCTGCTGCCGAAGAGCAAGATCGTGGTCTACTTTGCCGAGAACTCCGCCGCGGGTCTCACCGACGCGATCCATCAGGCGGTGTTCGATGAAGAGCATGCGCCGCAGGTGGTCTCCGTCAGCTGGGGCAGCGCCGAGAAATACTGGACCGAGCCGGGCCGCGACGCGATGCAGGCGGTGCTCGCGGATGCCGCGCGGCTGCGCGTCAGCGTGCTGTTCGCCTCAGGTGATCAGCTCGCGACGAGCGGCCTGACCGACGGCAAGCTCCATGTCTGGTTTCCCGCCTCGAGCCCCTATGCGACGAGCTGCGGCGGCACCCAGCCCGTGGCTGCCGCGGGCAATGGGTCGGCCGCAGCGGAGGCGGTCTGGAACGCCGGTGCGGTCGGCACCGGCGGCGGCATCAGCGACGCGTTTCCCGTCCCCGACTATCAGTCGCATTTGACGCTGCCGAAATCTCAGAACGACGGCGCTATCAGGCGCGGTGTCCCTGATGTCGCCTGCGCGGCCGCGGCGACCCCGGGCTATCGCATCATCGTCAACGGACAGGCGATGGCGATGAGCGGGACCAGTGCCGCGACACCGCTATGGGCCGCTTTGGTTGCGATTGCGATCGCCGCCCGCGGCGAGCAGATCGGCTTTCTCAACGCCGCGCTTTATTCCAACCCCGGCGCATTCCGTGTGGTCGTGCAGGGCAACAACCGCGTCGGCGGCAAGGGCTACGATGCCGGCCCGGGCTGGAGCGCCTGCACCGGGCTCGGTGTTCCGAAGGGCGCGGATCTCCTCGCGGCTCTGACCGCGATCCCGGTGGCGTAAGCCCTAAAAACAGAAACCCCGCCATTTGCGGCGGGGTTCAAGTCGAAAGCGAAGTCGGAACGCGGCGGGCCAGAAGGTCAGGCGGGAATGCGCTCGTCGGCCTCGTGCGGCTCGCGCAGCACATAGCCGCGGCCCCACACGGTCTCGATGAAGTTGCGGCCCTCGGAGGCGTTGGCGAGCTTCTTGCGGAGCTTGCAGATGAAGACGTCGATGATCTTCAGCTCCGGCTCGTCCATGCCGCCGTAGAGATGGTTGAGGAACATTTCCTTGGTGAGCGTGGTGCCCTTGCGGAGCGAGAGCAGCTCCAGCATCTGGTATTCCTTGCCGGTGAGGTGCACGCGCTGACCGCCGACCTCGACCGTCTTGGTGTCCAGATTGACCACGAGATCGCCGGTCTGGATGACCGACTGGGCGTGACCCTTGGAACGGCGCACGATCGCGTGGATGCGGGCGACCAGTTCGTCCTTGTGGAAGGGTTTGGTCATGTAGTCGTCGGCGCCGACGCCGAGACCCTTGACCTTGTCCTCGATGCCGGCGAGGCCGGAGAGGATCAGAATGGGAGTCTTGATCTTCGAAACCCGGAGCTGCTTGAGCACGTCGTAGCCGGACATGTCGGGCAGGTTGAGGTCGAGCAGGATGATGTCGTAGTCGTAAAGCTTGCCGAGATCGACGCCTTCTTCACCGAGATCCGTCGTGTAAACGTTGAAACTCTCGGATTTGAGCATCAATTCGATCGACTGCGCGACGGCGCTATCATCTTCAATCAGCAAAACGCGCATGCCAGTCCCCTATAGTCGCCGCTCCGGGCGTCAGGTCGGCCGCACTTGCGGCACTCACAAAACGCCTTTGAACAACTGATTCGGATCCTGACGAGATATGGTTAACAAAAACTGATTCCTCGACGCAAGCTCTAACCGTGCAATTTTTGTCGAATCGCCCTAAGATATTGCGTAGAAGAAGCTTTTCCTAACCGCGCTCGTTCAGTTTCCACATTAAGAGCCGGGCCTAACCGACTCTCGCGACTCGCCCTTCTTCTGATGGGCGAGCGACCTCAGTCACCAAAGACAGTGACGCAATGATTAATGATGCGGGTAAACACGAAGTTAAGCGGCCGGCGCAAAATTGCGAAAACTTAAGGTTTTCGCAATGAAGGCGCTCGCGGAGCAGATCGGCGACATCGACGGCGTCAATATTTATGGCCGTGTGGTCGGCGTCCGCGGGCTCATGGTCGAGATCGCCGGCCCCATTCACGCGATGTCGGTCGGCGCCCGCATCGTCATCGACGTCGGCGCCGGCCGCTTCATCCCAGCCGAGGTGATCGGCTTCTCCGGCGAGAACGCGGTGGTGATGCCGTTCGGCGGGCTCGAGGGCGTCAGGCGCGGGTGCCGCGCCGTGATCGCCAATGCGGCGAGCCAGGTGCGGCCCTCGCCGGCCTGGCTCGGCCGCGTCGTCAACGCGATGGGCGAGCCGATCGACGGCAAGGGGCCGCTGCAACAGGGCGCCTCGCCGATGTCCTACCGCAACTCGCCGCCGCCGGCGCATTCGCGCAGGCGGGTCGGTCCGCCGCTCGATCTCGGCGTGCGCGGCCTCAATACGTTCCTGACCTGCTGCCGCGGCCAGCGGCTCGGCATCTTCGCCGGCTCCGGCGTCGGCAAGTCGGTGCTGCTGTCGATGCTGGCGCGCAATGTCGACGCCGCGATCTCGGTGATCGGGTTGATCGGCGAACGCGGCCGCGAGGTGCAGGAATTTCTCCAGGAGGATCTCGGCGAGGAGGGGCTGGCGCGTTCGGTCGTGGTGGTCGCCACCTCGGACGAGCCGGCGCTGATGCGGCGCCAGGCCGCGTATCTGACGCTCGCGATCGCCGAGTATTTCCGCGACGAGGACCAGGACGTGCTGTGCCTGATGGACTCGGTGACGCGCTTTGCGATGGCGCAGCGCGAGATCGGCCTCTCGGCCGGCGAGCCGCCGACCGCCAAGGGCTATACGCCGACGGTGTTCACCGAATTGCCGAAGCTGCTGGAGCGGGCAGGGCCGGGCACCGGCGTCGGCACCATCACCGCGATCTTCACCGTGCTGGTCGATGGCGACGATCACAATGAGCCGATCGCGGACGCGGTGCGCGGCATCCTCGACGGCCATATCGTAATGCAGCGCGCGATCGCCGAGCGCGGCCGCTATCCCGCGGTCAACATCCTCAAGTCGGTCTCGCGCACCATGCCGCGGTCCGCCGACCCCGACTTCCTGCCCTTCATCAACAAGGCGCGGCAGGTGATGGCGACCTATGCCGACATGGAGGAACTGATCCGGCTCGGCGCCTACCGGCCGGGTTCCAGCCCCGAGGTCGACGAGGCGATCCGGCTGCACGAGCCGCTGGAGAGCTTCCTGCGCCAGGCCAAGGACGAGGCGACCAGCCTGGGCGACGGCTACCAGCAGCTCGCTCAAATCCTGTCGGGTTTGGAAACGGAACGCTAACTTTGTCAGGCCATCATCTCCGGCACACCATAGCTATGCCGGCGGGGCCCAGGGGGGAGCCGGTTCTGTCCCGCGTTCAGAATTGGGACTTCTGGGGAGTATGAGTCGATGAAGTCACGTGAAACGCTGATCCGCCTGAAGAAGTTTCAGGTCGATGAAAAGCGCCGTCGGGTTACCCAGATCGAAGGCATGATCGCCGACTTCCAGCGCATGTCCGTCGAGCTCGAGCGCGAGATCCAGACCGAGCAGGAGCGCGCCGGGATCAATGATCCCTCGCACTTCGCCTATCCCACCTACGCCAAGGCCGCGATCCAGCGCCGCGAGAACCTGACCCGTTCGGCCGACGAGCTGCGTGCCCAGCTCGACGACGCCAAGGCGCTGCTGTCGGAAGCATTCGAGGAGCTCAAGAAGGTCGAGCTGCTTGACGAGCGCGACCAGGCGCGCGAACGCGCGGAGGAGAGCGCCCGCGAGCAAGCCGACCTGGATTCGATCGGCCTGATGCGGGCCCGGCTCGGCGTCATCGCCTGATACCTCGCTCCCTCCGCTGACCATCTTCAGAGCCCGGGCCGATCGCCCGGGCTTTTTGTTGGGCGCTGTCCACAAGCCGGCCTCTCGTCGGCCACTTGGCGGATCGTGCTGTCCCAAAATATGCTACCACCGGTCCAGACCAGATGATGATCGGCGGCGCGGTGGCAATGGGGCGATGGGGGATGCAGGCTTGGAGGGCGCTGAATGCTGACGCCGGCTGAGCTCGTCTGGCTGATCGCCGCCGTCGCGAAGGGGGATCAGGCTGCCTTTGAGCGGCTGTACGCCGCGACCCGCTCGAAACTCTTTGGCGTCGTGCTCCGTATCTTGCGGCGTCAGGACCTCGCCGAGGAGGTCATTCAGGAGGCTTACGTCAAGATCTGGAACAGCGCGGGGCAGTTCAACCCGGCCCTGTCGTCCCCGATCACGTGGATGGCGTCAATCGCGCGCAACCGCGCCATCGATGTCGTGCGCAAGCGGGGCGAGTCCTCGCTGGAAGATGAGCCTGCGGCGATGGAAGTCGCCGCCGACTCGCCCGATCCGCTGGCGCGACGGGAAATGACGGAAGAGTTGAAGCGGTTGCTGGAGTGCGTCGGTCGTCTGGAGCCCGATCGTCAGAAGCTCGTGCTGCTCGCCTATTACAACGGCTGGAGCCGCGAGCAGCTCGCCGCAAAGTTCGAGACACCGGTGAACACGGTGAAGACCTGGCTGCGCCGCAGCCTGATGGATATCCGGGGGTGTCTTGGACTCTGATTGATGGCCTATAGCGAAGACCATATCGCGCTCGCCGCGGAATATGCGCTCGGTACGCTCGATGCCGACGAGCGCACGCAGGTCGAGACCATGATGGCCGTCGACACGGAGTTCGCCGCGCTCGTGCTGGCCTGGGAGTTCAGGCTCGGGCCTCTGAACCAGATGGTCGGCCTGGTCGAGCCGCGCCCGGTGGTCTGGGAAAACATCAAGGCGGCGATCGGCCATGCCGGCGCGCCGCAGGCGCCGCTGGTGCTGCCCGAGACGCCCGCCGCGACGGTGACGCCGCCGCCACCGATCACCGACGATCCCGAATTCGGCTCGGCGTTCGATCCGGAGCCGTCGCAGCCATCCGAGACGCGTCGGCCGGCCGAGATCCGGCAGCTACCGGTCCAGCCACCGATCGGCGCAGGCGACAGCAACGTGATCGCGCTTGCGAGCCGCGTGAAACGCTGGCGCGGCATCGCCTCAGCCGCGACCGCGATCGCGGCCGCGCTGCTGGTCACGCTCGGCCTGCAGGTCTACCGGCCCGACGCGTTGCCGAATGCGATCCGTCCGAAGCCGCGCATCCAGACCGTGGAAGTGAAGACGCCGGCGCCGGCGCTCGCGCCGTCGGCGCAGTATGTCGCGCTGTTGCAGGGACAGAATGGCGGGCCGGCCTTCATCATGACCATCGACGGCGCGACCAAGAATTTCACCGTGCGCAAGGTCGGCGCTCCGTCCGAGCCCGGCAAGAGCTTTGAGCTCTGGCTGATCTCCGACAAGCTGCCGCAGCCGCGCTCGCTCGGCGTGATCGGCGCTGATGATTTCACCGCGCGCCCGGTGCTGTCGGGCTACGATCCCGACGTGATCAACGGCGCCACCTACGCGGTGACCGTCGAGCAGGCCGGCGGTTCGCCGAACGGCCAACCGACCTCGGCGCCGATCTTCACCGGCAAGCTGATCGAGACCGTGCCGCCTGCGTCGAACACGCCGCCACGGTAGGCCAGCGCGCCTCATCGTTGGAGACTTGTCGGAAGCGGTGAGCACGTCATTGCGAGGAGCGGAGCGACGAAGCAATCCAGGCTTCTGCACGTGCGGAAAGATGGATTGCTTCGCTTCGCTCGCAATGAGGTGGAGAGAGCTGTGCGCGCTGTCAGTCGGCACCGGCGTTAAACCAACCACCGCACAAAAAGAAAACGCCCGTGGGGAGCGGGCGTTTTCGATAGTCAACTTGGGGGTAGTTGGGGGTCTTAAATATCCACGCAGCGACTTTGGGGGGCTGTAAAGAACACTACGTGAATTCGTGAAACTCTCCTGTTAGCGGACCAGCGAGTTGCTGGTGCTCGTGATCGCGACCGGCTTACCGGCCTTCATGACACGTGCCGTCTGGGTGTAACCTTCGTCCGACGAATTGTGCGCGGTGATGCCGAAACCAGCGACCAGGATACCGGCGACCAACGCCACGACCACAATCTTCAGGTGCGTCATACGATCAGCGCTGTAGATCGAGTGGTTCATGGAAGTCACCTGCCGCCTTCCTGCTCTCAATAAATCTGTCGGTTCTGTCTGTTGTCCGGTTCAACGTCTCGCGCCTCGCTAACGTAGGATTTGTCGATTCCGTTCCCTAGGGGGCATCACAAGGCCGTGATGAGACGTGATCGGCCGCGATCAAGAGCCGTCTCCAACTCCCGATGACGACATTAACTGCTCGTAATATCAGTGGCTTGACGGATGGTCGGAATACGATACCTCAGATAGGTCCGTTCCGGACTGTTCCACATAAATCAGTTGCCTGTGGCGAGAAAACACAGGCGAAAACGCAAATGATTTGCGGCCGCTAGACGCTGCCGACGGTCTTCAGCCGGGCCCGCGGATGGATCTCGGCCTGCGACAAAACGGTGGTCTGCGAGCGGAACCGTTCCACCAGTGAGCGAACGAACGGCCGGATCGCGGCCGACGTCACCAGCACCGGCGCCTCGCCCTCGCGCGCCGCCTGCTCGAAGGCGTTGCGCACGGCGGTCATGAATTCCGACAGCTTGGAGGGCTGCATCGCCAGGCTGCGGTCGTCGCCAGTGCCTACGATCGATTCGGCAAACGCCTGCTCCCAGCGCGCCGACAGCGCGATCAGCGGCAGATAGCCGTTCGGCGAGGTGTTCTGGGCGCAGATCTGCCGCGCCAGCCGGGCGCGGACATGCTCGACCATGCTGGCCGGATTGCGCGAGAACGCCAGCGCGTCGGCGACGCCCTCGAGGATGGTGGAAAGGTCGCGGATGGAAATCCGCTCGGCGAGCAGCAATTGCAGCACGCGCTGGATGCCCGACATCGTGACCTGGCTCGGCACGATGTCCTTGATCAGCTCGCCCTGCTCCTTCGGCAGGTCCTTCAGCAGCTTCTGCACCTCGCCGTAGGACAGCAAGTCCGACATGTTGGTCTTGAGCAGCTCGGTCAGGTGCGTCGACAGCACCGTGGCGGCGTCGACCACGGTGTAGCCTTTCAGCGCGGCTTCTTCCTTCAGGCCGGCATCGACCCAGGTCGCCGGCAGGCCGAAAGTCGGTTCGATGGTGTGGATGCCGGGCAGCTGTAC
Organism: Bradyrhizobium sp. USDA3010; assembly: GCF_056429065.1. Lineage (NCBI taxonomy): Bacteria > Pseudomonadati > Pseudomonadota > Alphaproteobacteria > Hyphomicrobiales > Nitrobacteraceae > Bradyrhizobium > Bradyrhizobium sp. USDA3010. The sequence continues at coordinate 155,303 of NZ_JBWJZD010000013.1, read as the reverse complement.
CTGGTTGCCGGCGGGATCCATGACCATGAACTGGCTCGGCCAGATCTTGCCGGTGCCGGCGTCGACTTCCTTGATCTTGATGACGTAGCTGTTGGCCTCGAGCTGCACATTGTCGAGGATGCGCACCGCCGGCATCACGAAGCCCATCTCGATCGCGAGCGAGCGGCGCAGCGCCTTGATCTGCTCGGTGAGGCGGTCGGTGCCGTCGGGACCGTTGACCAGCGGCAGCAGCGCGTAGCCGAGCTCGATCTTGAGGTCGTCGATCTTCAGCGCGGCGGCGATCGGCTCTTCGGCGGCGGCAGCGGCGGCGGCCGCGGCTGCAGCGGGGGCGGCAGCGGCGGCGGCCTCGGCAGCGTTGGCGACCCGCTTCTTCTTGCGCGCGTTCCAGGCCAGCGCCGCGGCGCCGGAGCCGAGCGCCAGGAACGGCAGCGTCGGAATGCCCGGCAGCAGCGCCAGCACCAGCATGACGCCGGCCGACATGCCGAGCGCCTGCGGATAGCCGGAGAGCTGGCGCATCAGCGCCTTGTCGGCGGCGCCGGTGATGCCGGCCTTGGAGACCAGGAGGCCGGCTGCGGTCGAGACGATCAGCGCCGGCACCTGGGTGACGAGGCCGTCGCCGACCGTCAGCACGGTGTAGGTGCGGGCGGCTTCACCGAAGGAGAGGCCCTGCTGGGCGACGCCGATGATGATGCCGCCGACGATGTTGATGCCGACGATCAGGAGGCCGGCAATGGCGTCGCCGCGGACGAATTTCGAGGCGCCGTCCATCGCGCCGAAGAAGCCGCTTTCGTCTTCCAGCGCCTTGCGGCGCTCCTTGGCGGCCTTCTCGTCGATCAGGCCGGCGGACAGGTCGGCGTCGATCGCCATCTGCTTGCCGGGCATCGAGTCCAATTGGAAGCGCGCCGCGACTTCGGCGATACGGCCCGAACCCTTGGTGATGACCACGAAGTTCACGATCACCAGGATCGCGAACACGATGATGCCGATCACGAAGTTGCCGCCCATCACGAAGTTGCCGAAGGCCTCGATGACGTGCCCGGCGGCCGCCGTGCCCTCGTGGCCGTGGCTCAGGATCAGCCGGGTCGAGGCCATGTTCAGCGACAGCCGCATCATGGTCGAGATCAGCAGGATGGTCGGAAACGACGAGAATTCCAGCGGTGCCTGGATGAACAGCGAGGTCATCAGGATCAGGATCGAGATCGTGATCGAGACTGCCAGAAACAGGTCGAGCACGATCGACGGCAGCGGCAGGATCAGCACCACCAGGATGGTGAGGACGCCGAGCGCCAGCGCGAGATCGCCGCGCTTGAGGATGTCGCCGATCTCGCCGAGGCTCGGCAATCCGCCCTTGCCTGCCGTGCCCTGACCCGCCGTGACGTCGACCATGGTAGCCGCTCTCCCCCGCGACTGGCGGCCGCGGCCGCCAAGCGTCTGCGCGACGGCCGCAGGGCCGCCGTTCCGAAAGTGAGGCACCGCGCTGGCGTTCACGGGGATCTCCGCCCGTTAGACGCGTTCGACGACACTCGACTTCACTCGGCAATTCTTGCCGGGTGTATGGTTAGCAAAGGGTTAATAAGTGCGTTTTGCGGGGGCACGGGTCGTCGCAGGCGCCGGCATGGGGGATTTTCGGCCGCGAGGGGTGGTGGGAACGCCCGGCCGTTCCGGCGGCGGGTTCGCTGCCTCTATCTGAGCGCGCCGAGCACGACGCCCGATGCGGCGATGAGGCCGAGCGTGATGACGCTGGCGCGCCACAGCAATTGCTGCCGGGCGGCGCGCTGGTCATGAAAGGCCAGCCAGTCGCGAACGAAGCCTGCGGGAATGTCGAACACCACGGCAAGCTCGTCGCGATGGTGCGTCTCATGCTCGCAGTACATCGTCCGGACCGTCGGCACGCCCAGCCGCTCGAGCTCGCAATGCCACTCCCAGGCATGCTTGCCGTTGGTCCAGCGATTTTCGAAGGGGATCACGTGTGATTCCATGACGAGCCTCCTGGCCCACCGTTGAACCTCACGTGGCAATATTAGCTCGATATCCGGACCGGCGCGAGATCGGTGTCGGCTGCCCGAGACCGATCATGGCGGCGTCAATCGGCTGAGAGCATCCATTTGCGCCAATGCGTCGGCTGGATGTCGTGATGCCTGCTGCCGGCAGGGTCGACCCATTCGGCGCCGTCCCGGTGGCACGGGAACATCAGCGCGTGCACCATGCCGTCATAGTCGAGGACACAGACCTCGAGCTCTCGGTCCGACGGCGCTGACGCAACGGGTAACCACTCTGCTGACGACGTATGCATGACGATCCTCCGACGCTGTGCGCTTCGACCCTTTACCTTGCGATCTGCGCGCCATCCGGGCGGGATGATAGGTCCGGACGGCGGGCAGCCAGTGTGAACCGGCTCGCATTGTAGCAGTTTCTCATCAGCATGGATCACGGTTCGACGGATGATATTCCCGCTCGATCGGTCCGTTGCGATCGCTGCGGTGCACGATGCGGATTGAACTTTCGCGGCCCGGCCTCCGACCAAACGCCAGCAACGCCACTCAGCCGCAAGAGGCATCCATGTCGAATCGGGCAGGTCGAACCATGACAGCAGCCTTTGCTGCTGCGATCGCGCTGCTGTCGGTGCCGGCGTCCGCCGTGACGCTGCCGGACGACCGGGCCTGGATGATCCGCATGATCGCCTGCAAGGGCAACGGCGTCCTGATGGAGGTCTACCTGCCGCAATCCGTCGTCTTCGCGCCGCATGGCGGCATGGCCGCGGGCAAGACCGCGGACGGCTACTACACGCTCGATCTGACCGAGCTCAACAAGGGCAAGGACCTCGAGCCGGTGCATGTGACGATGAGCGCGGACAAGAAGTCCGTGACCGTCGACCAGTACACGCGCGGCTTGCCGCCGACCCGCATACCGGTCGGCGGCGGCACGGTGGATTTCGACCAGCGCTTCGGTATCGGTGCGAAGTGCGGTCCGTTCCAGGCGCAGGATCCGAACTACGGCAATTGAGGCGCCTCACGCGCCGGTGAAGGTAATGCGTCCCCTTGCTGGCGCATGCCTAATCTCTCGGCAATGCGGCTTGACCCGGAGGCAAATGCCGACGAAGTTCCGCGTGCCGTGGTAATTTCTTCTGAATTTTCCCCTGAAGCCGCAGTGTTCATTCCCGACTCGCGCCGGGCATGGCTGCGCCTTGCCGTCGCCGTGGCGATCGGCTCGCTCGGCAGCGTCGGCATGTGGTCAGTCGTGGTGGCGTTGCCGGCGGTGCAGACCGATTTCGGCGCGACCCGTGGAACGGCCTCGCTTGCCTTCACGATGGTGATGCTCGGCTTCGGCCTCGGCCAGGTCGTGACCGGCAAGATCAGCGATCGCTACGGCATCGTCACTGCGATCGGCGCCGGGATCGGCATTCTGGGCGTCGGCTATATCGGCGCCGGCTACGCGCCGTCGATCTGGGCCTTCATCCTGCTGCATTTCGCAATCGGCCTGTCGTCAGCCGCGACCTTCGGTCCTCTGATGGCGGAGGCCTCGCACTGGTTCGAGCGCTACCGCGGCCTCGCGGTCGCGATCGCCGCCAGCGGCAATTATGTCGGCGGCACGGTGTGGCCGCCGCTGGTCAATTTCGGCATGCAGAGCGTCGGCTGGCGCACCACCCATATTGCGATCGGCATCTTCACCGCGATCGCGATGGCGCTTGCGCTCGTGGTGCTGCGTTTGCTGATGGGCGCGGCGACCCGGCGCAGCCATGTCAACGCGGCGCCGCCGCGGGTCGACATGCGGCTCTCCACCAACGCGCTGACCGCGATCCTGTCGCTCGCGTCGATCTCCTGCTGCGTGGCGATGTCGATGCCGCAGGTTCACATCGTCGCCTATTGCGGCGATCTGGGCTACGGCGTGGCGCGCGGCGCCGAGATGCTGTCGCTGATGCTCGGCTTCGGCATCATCAGCCGGATCGGCTCCGGCTTCCTCGCCGACAGGATCGGCGGCATCCGCACGCTGCTGATCGGATCGATCGCGCAGGGCGCGGCGCTGCTGTTCTATCTGTTCTTCGACGGCCTGATCTCGCTCTACATCATCTCGGCGATGTTCGGCCTGTTTCAGGGCGGCATCGTGCCGAGCTACGCCATCATCGTGCGCGAGGCGATGCCGGCCTCGGAAGCCGCGACCCGGATCGGCATCGTGATCTTCGCCTCGGTGTTCGGCATGTCCTTCGGCGGCTGGATCTCGGGCGTGATCTTCGACGCCACCGGCTCCTATGCCGCGGCCTTCGCCAATGGCCTTGCCTGGAACCTGCTCAACGTCAGCATCATCCTGCTGCTCCTGATGCGGTCGCGGCAGCGGCTGGCGATGGCCTAACCCTCGATCACACCGCCTGACCGGCCTTCAGCAATGAGCAGCCGGTGATCTTCAAGCTGCCGTCGGCCTGCCGCTCCAGCGTATAGAGCGCCTCCCACGCCTCGCCATTGGCGTCGACGATGTGAACGCGTTGCGCGATCCGGTCGCCCGCGCTCTGCGCCTCACCGAACTCGAAGCTCCTGTGGCGATAGACCGGCGCGTATTGGTTCTGCACCATCGACATGAAGATATCGGCCTGCGGAAAGATCTGGCGGATCGCGGGCGCGGCGTAGGAATAGGCCGCCGCGGCGTCGTCGCGGCCGAACGCCTGCTCCTGGGCGCGGATCACGTCCTGCGCGCTGCCAACGTCGTCGGCGATGGCGGGCGAGGCGAGGGCGAACAGAAGGGCGGCAATGAGGGCGATCGCGCGCATCGGAAGGCTCCCTGGTCGATCCTTGAGCTTACGCGGCAAATCCGGCGTGGTTTCACGCGCGATCGATTCCCGTCGAAAAATTGATCTGCCGCAAGGCTTCCTCCGGCCGGCGCACTAACCTTGTTTTGCCAATCTTGGAGGACCGTCATGACCCTCGATACCATTCTCGTCGTCATCGCCGTGACCATGATGTTCGCGACGGTCGCGTTCGTGATCGCCTATGGCGACCACCAGACCCGTAACTTATGATGGCGCAGCCGCCCGGCCGCGCAGCTACCTGATCGAGCCCTTGAAACTGTCGATGTCGGCCGAGGGACGGGCAGGAAACAGCCGCGCGGTCGAGGAGTTGTCGAGCCGGCGCTTGCATTTCGCCTGGTCGGCGCTGTCCTCGGTGCCGTCCTTCCCGGTGCGCTTCCTGGCAAAGGCATCGTCCTGCCGGTTGACGATCAGCATCGCATGGTCGCGCTCGAGCGTATCCGGATTCTTGCGCTGCTCGTCGGAGCGGAACGCACCGCCGGTGACCTTGCCGGTCATCTCGTAGTCGCAGCCGGCCTTCCAGTCGCCCTGGTCCCACTTCCATCCGGCCGCTTTCAGCGCGCCGTCTTTCCCAACGGTGACCTTGATGATGGCGTTATAGGCGAGCCAGACGCCGGCAAGCCCGCTGCGCTTGTCGTCAAAGCCTTCGAGCAGCGCCAGGCGTTCGCGCTGCAATCCGTTGACGTGATCGCGCGCATCGACGGTGAAGTGGACCTGCGAGCTCTGCTTGTTCCAGGCCGGATGCAGGAATTCCGGGAATTGTTCGGTCTGGCTCTTCACCCAGTTGCGCTGGTCGTCAATCAGCGCGCGCCGCGTCGCCTCGTCGAGCCGCGGCTGCAACGCCTTCCAGGCGCGGTTCAGCCGCTGGTCATTGTCGGCGAGATCAGGATCGGCGCAGATTTCCTCGTCGGTTGCGGTCTCGGGCCTGGTGCAATCGAAGGTCGGCGCGATGAACGCGGTGTCGGTCTTGTCGGATGCCGCATCCTTGCCGGCGGCAAAGTAGCTGCCGGTGACCTGCCACATCGACGAGCAGTCGTTGCGCCCGTCAAACTCCTCGTCATCGATGGTGCCGACGATCCGCAGCGTGTCGCCCTGGCGGCGGAGTTTTATTGACGGCGGCTTGCTTGAGGCGGCGGCATCGGTCGCCATGTTGGTCTTGGGCTTGTCGGGCGGCGTCTCGGCCTCGATCAGCACGGGGCCGGAGAGCCAGGTAGTCCCCGAGGGCTTCAGATCGGCCGTCAGCTTGCAGGTTCGCCTGCGATCGCCGCCATAGTCGCCGCGCAGGTCGGCGGCGAGGCGATAGGCGCCGCCTTCGCTCGGCGTCAGCGTGAGGTGGCCGAAGGCATTGACCCAGTTGCCTGACAGGCCCGTACGGCCGGATGCGATGCCCTCAAGCGCGGCCGCGCGGCGGCGCAAGGCCGCGGCAAAACTTGCTTTCAGCTCGTCTTCGTCGGTATCGGCCAGCACGTCCGCGGCGTCGATGATCATCTCGTTGAACCAGGCCTGGTCGCGCTTCAGCAGCGGCCTGACATTCGCCGGCAGCTTGGGAAGCGCCGCGTCGAACGCCTTGTCGATCTGCGCCACGAGCCTGTCGTAGCCGGCCTTCTTGCAGTCAGCGGTCTTGATCCGGTCGTCGCCGCTATCGCCGCACAGCCTGATCGCGGTCGGCGCGCTGCTCGATGCGCGCAGGAAATCGTCCATCGCAGCCGACGCGCCGGGCGCAAGGACCGAGATGGCCGCGACGGCGGCCGCAAGCCGTGGGGAGCAAGGCATCGGCGTCACCCGCAAGGCCGCGGCACGCGGCCCTTGCGGCTTGGGTCGCGCAGCGCCCGCGCCGGGTTCAAAATGTCGGCGGCGTACAGGCCGAAATCACCTCGCACGGCTTGGCGCCGATGCAGCGGAAGCGGTGCGGGCGGCGGCTTTCGAAGTAATAGGCGTCGCCGGCGTTGAGCACCCGCCGCTCGTCGTCGACCGTGACCTCGAGCCGGCCCGAGACCACGATGCCGCCTTCCTCGCCTTCGTGCACCAGCGGCACCCGGCCGGTGTCGCTGCCGGGCTCGTAGCGCTCTTTCAGGATCTGCAACGCCCGTCCGAACAGGCTGTCGCCGATCTGGAGGTAGGAGATCGGCTTCTTGCCGATCTCGGTCAGCTCGTCGGCGCGGTAGAACGCCTTGCGCGGCCGCTCCGGCTCGATCGCGAAGAATTCCGCGAGCCCCATCGGAATGCCGTCGAGGATGCGCTTGAGCGCGCCGACCGACGGGTTCATCTGGTTGGATTCGATCAGCGAAATCGTCGAATTGGTCACGCCGGAGCGCTTGGCGAGCTCGCGCTGCGACAGCTTGTGCCGCGCGCGGATGAATCGAAGCCGCCCGCCGATGTCGACGCTCATGGAAGATCCCTGTTGCAGGTGTTGCGGATCGAACAAATAGTCGCAGACCGCCTCAACAAGATCAATGGCTTGCGATGCGACAGAAAAGGACTTGTTGAGTGTCGTGAAGAGTGGTCCGACTAGGCGCAGTCAGCAATGGAGCGCCGCCGTGACCGTTCATCAGATTCCGAACACCATCAAGACCGATTCGTTCTGGATGCCCTTCACGGCCAACCGGCAGTTCAAGAAAGCGCCGCGGCTGTTCTCCTCCGCCAAGGGCATGTACTACACCTCGGTCGACGGCCGGCAGGTGATCGACGGCTCCGCCGGTCTCTGGTGCGTCAACGCCGGCCATGGCCGACCGCAGATCGCGGCCGCCGTCGAGCGCCAGCTCTCCACGCTGGACTTCGCGCCTTCCTTCAACATGGGCCATCCGCTGGCGTTCGATTTCGCCGAGCGCCTCGCCGAGATCGCCCCGAAGGGGCTGGATCGGATCTTTTTCACCAATTCGGGTTCTGAATCGGTCGATACCGCGCTGAAGATCGCGCTGGCCTATCACCGTGCCGCCGGCCAGCCGACACGCACCCGTCTGATCGGCCGCGAGCGCGGCTATCACGGCGTCGGCTTCGGCGGCATGTCGGTCGGCGGCATGGTCGCCAACCGCCGCCAGTTCGCGACCCATCTGCCGGGTGTCGACCACATCCGTCATACCCATGATCTCGCCCGCAACGCCTTCGCCAAGGACCAGCCGGACCACGGCGCCGAGCTCGCCGACGACGTCGAGCGGATGGTCGCGCTGCATGGTGCCGACACCATCGCGGCCGTGATCGTCGAGCCGGTGCCCGGCTCCACCGCGGTGCTGCCGGCGCCGAAGGGCTATCTGCAGCGCCTGCGCGAGCTCTGCACCAAGCACGGCATCCTCCTGATCTTCGACGAGGTCATCACCGGCTTCGGCCGCCTCGGCACGCCGTTCGCCGCCAACTTCTACGGCGTCACGCCCGACATGATGACGACCGCCAAGGGCATCACCAACGGCACCGTGCCGTGCGGCGCGGTGTTCGCCAGCCGCCAGGTCCATGACGGGCTGATGGTCGGCCCGGACAACGCCATGGAGCTGTTCCACGGCTACACCTATTCGGCGCATCCGGTGGCCTGCGCCGCAGGTCTTGCCACGCTCGACATCTACAAGGACGAGGGTCTCTTGACCCGCGGCGCCTCGCTCTCCGATTACTGGCGCGATGGCCTGCACTCGCTCAAGGGCCTGCCGAACGTCGTCGACATCCGCAATCAGGGCCTGATGGGCGCGGTCGAGCTCGCGCCGCGCGATGGTGCCGTCGGTGCGCGCGGCTACGACGTCATGGTCGATTGCTTCAATCGCGGCCTCTACTTCCGCATGAGCGGCGATTCGCTGGCGCTGTCGCCGCCCCTGATCGTCGAGAAGTCGCATATCGACGACATCGTCTCGATCCTCGGCGACGCCATCAAGCGCGTGGCCTGATAATTGCTAGCTAAATTATAGCTAGCTCTACAAATTGCTGTCGCCGTTGCGAAGCAGAGTAGTTTCGCAGCGGCGATTGCGTTTTCGCTGCAGGATGTGAGGAAAAGTGAAGGTCCTTGTTCTCGGCAGTGGCGTGATCGGCGTCACTTCGGCCTATTATCTTGCGCGCGCCGGCCATGAAGTGACGGTGATCGACCGTCAGCCGAAGCCTGCGCTCGAAACCTCCTTTGCCAATGCCGGCGAAGTGTCGCCGGGCTATTCGTCGCCCTGGGCCGGCCCCGGCGTGCCGGTGAAAGCGGTGAAGTGGCTGCTGATGAAGCACGGACCGCTGGTGATCCGCCCGAAGCTAGATCCCGTGATGTGGCTCTGGCTGCTGAAGATGCTGCGCAACTGCACCACGTCGCGCTACGCGGTGAACAAGAGCCGGATGATCCCGATCGCGGAATACAGCCGCGACTGCCTGCAGGCGCTGCGCAATGACATCGGCATCCGCTACGACGAACGTGCGCAGGGCACCCTGCAGCTGTTTCGCGAGCAGGCCCAGCTCGATCACACCGGCGACGACATCGCCGTGCTGAAGCAATACGGCGTCCCGTTCGAGGTGCTCGACCGTGACGGCTGCATCAAAGCCGAGCCGGCGCTGGCCGGCGTGAAGCAGAAATTCGCCGGCGGGCTGCGGCTGCCGCATGACGAGACCGGCGACTGCCACATGTTCACGCAGGCGCTGGCGCTGGAAGCCGAGAAGATCGGCGTGCGCTTCAACTTCAATGTCGGCATCGACGGACTGAACGCGGATGCCACCCGCATCACCGGCGTTGCGACCAGCGCCGGCCTGATGACCGCCGACACCTATGTCCTCGCGCTGGGCAGCTACTCGCCGCATCTGGTGCGGCCGCTCGGCATCTCGCTGCCGGTCTATCCGGTGAAGGGCTATTCGATCACGGTGCCGATCAAGGATGCGAGCGGCGCGCCTGAGTCCACCGTGATGGACGAGAGCTACAAGGTCGCGATCACCCGGCTCGGCGATCGCATCCGGGTCGGCGGCACCGCCGAGATTTCGGGCTATTCGACCAAGCTCTACGACGCGCGGCGCGCGACGCTGGATCATTCGCTGACCGATCTGTTTCCGCGCGGCGGTGACCTTGCCAAGGCAACCTTCTGGTGCGGACTGCGCCCGATGACGCCGGACGGCCCGCCGGTGATCGGCGCAACGCGCTTTGCCAATCTGCACCTCAACACCGGCCATGGCACGCTCGGCTGGACCATGGCCTGCGGCTCCGGCCGGGTGCTGGCGGACATGCTCTCCGGGAAAAAGCCCGAGATCGACACCAAGGAGCTGTCCATCAAGCGCTACGATCACCGTTTCGGCTAGGCTTCATCGCCGCCAGCGAAGGGCTATTCGGCGGCATCCCGGTCCACGGACGGTTCGGCATCGTCGTCTCGTTTCGTGGCCGTCCAATTCGAAAGCGCGTTCGACAGCCGGTCGAGATAGAGATACACGACCGGCGTCGTGAACAGTGTCAGCGCCTGGCTCACGATCAGGCCGCCAACCATCGCATAGCCGAGCGGCTGACGAATTTCCGCCCCTGTTCCGGTGCCCAGCATCAGCGGAACGCCGCCGAGCAGGGCGGCCATCGTCGTCATCATGATCGGGCGGAAACGTAAGAGCGCCGCCTTCCGGATCGATTCACGCGGCGACAGATGCTCTTCGCGTTCGGCGGCGATCGCGAAGTCGACCATCATGATGCCGTTCTTCTTCACGATCCCGATCAGGAGGATGATGCCGATCAGCGCGATCAGGCTGAAATCGAACCCGAACGCCATCAGGATCGCCAGCGCACCGACGCCGGCCGACGGCAGCGTGGACAGAATCGTGAGCGGATGGATGTAGCTTTCATAGAGCATGCCGAGGATCAGATAGACCACGACCAGCGCAGCCAAGATCAGCAGCGGCACCGAGCTCAGTGATTCCTGGAAGGCCTGCGCGGTGCCCTGGAAGCTTGAACTCAGCGTCGCCGGAGCGCCGAGATCGGCGACGGCGTTCTGGATGGCATCGGTGGCCTGACCGAGCGCGACCCCTTGTGCGAGGTTGAAGCTGATCGTGGTCGCAGGAAACTGCCCCTGATGGGCGATTGCGAGCGGGCGCACCGGCACTGTCGTCCACTTGGCGAACACGGAGAGCGGGACTTCGTCGCCCGTCGCCGGCGACTTGATGTAGAGCTTGTTGAGCGTATCGAGCTTGCCCTGCAATTCGGGGAGGATCTCCAGGATGACGTGATAGCTGTTGAGCTGGGTGAAGTATTGGGCCACCTGGCGCTGGCCGAACGCGTCGTACAGCGTGTCGTCGATCAATTGCGGCTGGATGCCGTAGCGCGACGCGGTGTCACGATCGAAGGTCATCGTCAGCGTCGTTCCCTCGGTCTGCTGGTCCGTCGCGACGTCGCGCAATTGCGGCAGCGTCTTCATCTTGGCCAGGATCTTCGGCGCCCATTCGTTCAGTTCGGCCAGGTTCGCATCCTGCAGCGTGTACTCGAACTGCGTTCGCGTGGCGCGTCCGCCGAGCCGGACGTCCTGGGAAGCCTGCATGTAGAGGCGCGCTCCCTCGACCGCCTCGAGCTTCGGCCGCAACCGCGCGATGATCTGCTGCGCGTCCGCGTCGCGCTCCTCGTGCGGCTTCAGCGTGATGTACATGCGGCCCGAATTCAGCGCGGTGCCGCCGCCGCCGATGAACTCGGCCATGCTGTCGACCGCCGGATCGGCCCGGACGATCCGGCTGAGTTCTTCCTGATGCTGCTTCATGTCGGCAAACGAGATGTCCTGGGCCATCTCCGACACGGCGTTCAGGAAGCCGTTGTCCTGTTGCGGGAAAAATCCCTTTGGTATGATCACGAACAAATAGACCGACAGTGCCAGCGTCGCGAAGAAGATGCAGAGCGTGGTCCGGCTCCAGCTCAGCGCCAGATCGAGGCCGCGCTCATAGCCATGCAGCATCCGCTCGAATGCCGCTTCGCTCCATTGGTAGAGCCGTCCGTGTTTCGTTTCGCCATGCGCGCGCAGGAAGCGCGATGCCATCATCGGCGTCAGCGTCAGCGACACCACCAGCGAGACGAAGATCGCCATCGCCAGGGTCACCGCAAACTCGCGGAACAGCCGGCCGATGACGCCCCCCATCAGCAGCAACGGGATCAGCACCGCGACCAGTGAAATGCTGATCGACAGGATCGTGAATCCGATCTCGCCGGCGCCCCGCAGCGCCGCGGCAAGCGGCCGCTCACCCTGCTCGACGTATCGCGTGATGTTCTCCAGCATGACGATGGCGTCGTCGACCACGAAGCCGACCGCAATCGTCAGCGCCATCAGCGAAAGGTTGTCGAGCGTATAGCCGAACACCCACATCAGCGCGCAGGCGCCGAGCAGCGCGAGCGGCACGGTGACGGCGGGAATCACCGTGGCCCAGAAGCTGCGCAGGAAGATGAAGATCACCATGACGACCAGAACGATGGTGATCAGCAGCGTGATCTGCACGTCCTCGACGGCGGCGCGGATGGTCAATGTCCGGTCGCTGATGATCTTGATCTTGATGGCGGGCGGAATCGCGGCAATCAGTCTCGGAAGCTGCGCCTTGATCCTGTCGACCGTCCCGATGACATTGGCGCCGGGTTGCTTGAAGATGACGAGGAAGACGCCGCGCTTGCCGTCCGCCCAGGCGGCCTGCTTCATGTCTTCCGGCCCGGCGACCGCCTGGCCGATGTCGCGAATCCGCAACGGGCCGCCGTTGCGGTAGGCGACGATGACGTCATTCCAGTCCTTGGCATCCGGGAGCTGATCGTTGGCGTAGATCGTGTAGGCGCGGCTCGCGCCGTCGATGTTGCCTTTCGGGCTGTCGACCGTCGTGATGGCGATCTGGCTGCGGATATCTTCCAGCGAGAGCCCCTTGGCGACCAGCTTGGCGGGATCGATCTGCACGCGGATCGCGGGCTTCTGCTGCCCGCCGATGAAGACCTGGGCGACGCCGGAAATCTGGCTGATCTGCTGCCCGAGCTGGGCGTCGACCGCATCGCTCACCCTGATCAACGGCAGCGTGTCGGAGGTCGCCGACAACAGCAGAATCGGCGAGTCCGCCGGGTTGACCTTGCGGTAGGTCGGCGGCGACGGCAGGTTCTTGGGCAGCTGGCCGCCAGCGGCGTTGATCGCGGCCTGGATGTCGTTGGCGGCGCCGTCGATGTTGCGGTTCAAATCGAACTGAATGGTGACCGCGGTCGACCCGAGCGAGCTCGTCGAGGTCATTTGCGCGATGCCGGGAATCTGCGCGAATTGCCGCTCCAGCGGTTGCGCAACGGAGGAGGCCATGGTTTCGGGGCTGGCGCCCGGCAGGCTTGCAGAGATCTGGATGGTCGGAAAGTCGACCTGCGGAAGTGGCGCGACCGGCAGCAACGGATAGGCGACGATGCCGACGAACAGAATGCCGGCCATCAGCAGCGAGGTGCCGATAGGGTAGCGGATAAACGGAGATGAGATGCTCTCGTTCATTTCGGCAATCCAAATGAACGGCAGGCGCATCTTTTCCCGAATGCCGGGACTCGTCCTCGAAAGCTCGAGCGCGAACGCGCGTTTTCCTCGCCATGGCCAATCGGCAGATCGCGGAGTTGGCTCTCGCGTCTACCTGTTTTTTGCCAGCATAGTCATTCCCGGGGACGGCGCGCGAATGGAAACACCGGATCGCTCATTCGACCTTCGTTCAATGGCCGGCATCCGCAGGCCCAACACGTGGTGTTCGCGCGGAGTATTTCTGACTACGATATCCTTGTAGCAGCTACGGTGAGCGCGGCCGGCCGGCCTTCTTCTTCGCGGGTTTCCCCGTGGATACCGCCTTGGCCGCCGGCTGCAGCCGCAGCCCGTCCACGAACACATCCAACAGCCTGAGTGCCGTGGTCTGCCAGCCCGGCTGGTCGTGCATGTAGCACATGCCGATCAGCGCACGCAGCACGTCCTCGGCGCTGATGTCGTCGCGAATGGCGCCGGCCGCGACGGCGCGCGCCAGCAGCGTGCCGATCGCCTTGGTCAGGCGGTCGAACGAATAGGCGTGCAGCTCGGTCGAGCCGTGCGCGACCAGCGCTAGGGCTGCCACCATGCCCTTCTTGGTGGCGACGAATTCCACATTGGCGCGCAGCCAGCGCCGCAACGCCTCGACCGGTTCGGGCGCGTTCTGTAGCTGCTCGGCAAGATCGCCGAGCTGCTCGACCTCGCGGCGATAGACCGCCTCATACAGCGCCTCGCGGGTCGGGAAGTGGCGATACAGCGTGCCGATGCCGACGCCGGCGTGGCGCGCGACGGCCTCGAGGCTCGCCTCGCTGCCGCCGGCCGAGAACACGGCCTTGGCCGCTTCCAGCACGCGCTCGCGATTGCGCACGGCGTCGGCGCGCGGCTTGCGGACAACTTCTGGTGATGAACCGGCCATTCCTTTTTCTTTTTACCCTCCCTTGTAAACGGAGGATGCCTCCGTATATGGCGACCAGCACCGGGCCTGACAAGGCGCGCCGATCATGCATCGGCGGCCACGGGTTCGCGTTGCCTCGATTCAACCCGACCATACACGGATCGGAGCCCTGCATGAATCTTCCACTCAGTCTCACCATCAACGGCGTTCGACGGGACATTGTCCTCGACGACCCCCGCGTCACCCTGCTTGACCTGTTGCGCGAGCGGCTCGACCTCACCGGAACCAAGAAGGGGTGCGACCGCGGCCAGTGCGGCGCGTGCACCATCCTGGTCGACGGCCGCCGCATCAATTCCTGCCTCGCGCTCGCAATCAGCCATGACGGCGCCGAGATCACGACCATCGAAGGCGTCGGGCGCGGCGGCGAGCTGCATCCGGTGCAGGCCGCCTTCATCGCCCATGACGGCTTCCAGTGCGGCTTCTGCACGCCGGGCCAGATCATGAGCGGCATCGGCCTGATCCAGGAGGGGCAGGCCGGCGACGATCCGGAGCGCGTGCGCGAATGCATGAGCGGCAATCTGTGCCGCTGCGGCGCCTATCAGGGGATCACCGAAGCCGTGCTCGAGGCGCAATCCAACATGACCGCCAGCAAGCAGAGGCGCTCCGCATGATGAACTTCGATTATGTCAGGCCGGCCAGCGTCGCGGACGCGATCGCGGCGGCTTCCGAAAAGGGCGCGAGCTATCTCGCCTCCGGCACCAACCTGCTCGACCTGATGAAGGGCGGTGTCAGCCGGCCGAGCCGCCTCGTCGACGTCACGCGTCTGCCCGGGCTCGATCGCATCGAGCATCTCGCCGATGGTAGCTTGCGCATCGGCGCGCTGGTGCGCAATGCCGATCTCGCGCATGACGCCGCGTTTGCGCGCAACTATCCCGCGGTCGCCGAGGCGCTGCTGTCGGGTGCATCCGCGCAACTGCGCAATGCCGCGACGGTCGGCGGCAATCTGATGCAGCGGACGCGCTGCGCCTATTTCTACGACGCCGGCAGCGCCTGCAACCGGCGCTGGCCCGGCGCCGGCTGCGACGCGTTGAAGGGCGAGAACCGCCTGCACGCGGTGCTCGGCTGGAGCGAGGGCTGCATCGCGACCCATCCGTCGGACTTCTGCGTGCCGCTGGTCGGGCTCGATGCTGTCGTCGAGATCGAGGGCAAGGGCGGCCGGCGCGAGTTGCCGCTCGAGGCGCTGCATCGGGTGCCCGGTGAGACGCCGGAGCGCGAGACCGCGCTGGAGCGGGGCGACCTGATCGTCGCGCTGCGGCTGCCGACTGAAGCGCAAGGCTTCGCTCGCCATGCCCGCTACATCAAGGTGCGCGAGCGCACGTCCTACGCTTTCGCCGTGGTCTCGGCCGCGGCGGCCTTACGCATCGAGGATGGCAAGATCCGTGAGGCGCGGCTCGCGCTCGGCGGCGTCGCGGCAAAGCCGTGGCGCGCGCGCGAGGCCGAGCAGGTGCTCGCAGGCGCCGCGCCCGATGCGGCTGTTTATCGCGAGGCGGCGCGCGCCGCGCTCGCCGATGCAAGGCCGTCAGGCGACAACGCCTTCAAGATCGAGCTCGCGCAGCGCATCGTCGTGCGCGCGCTCACCCTTGCTGCCGCAGGCACGCCGGATCGCATTCCCGCGCTGCCCGGCTCTCCCTTCTCATCCGTTGCAGGAGCGTAACGCATGACGGTTGAACTCAGTCTGACCCGCGACCCCGCCCATATCAGGCATGGCTCGAACATCGGCCAGCCGATGACCCGCACCGACGGCGTGCTGAAGGTCACCGGCAAGGCGCGCTATGCCGCCGACAATCACCCGCCCGGCATGGTCTATGCCGTGATCGCGACCAGCTGCATCGCGCGCGGCCGCGTCACCGCGCTCGACGTCGCCGCCGCCAAGCGCCATCCCGGCGTCATCGACGTGATGACGCCGGCGCACAAGCCCGACCTTGCCGAAGATCCGGACGCCAAGGGTAATCCGTTCGCCTTCCGCATGGAGCTGTTGCAGAGCGACGAGGTGCGCTACGCCAACCAGGCGATCGCGGTCGTGATCGCCGAGACGCTGGAAGCCGCGACCGAAGGCGCGGCGCTGCTGTCGCCGCGCTACCAGGTCGAGATCGCGCGCGTCGGCCTCGACGCCGGCGAGGCCTATGCGCCACCGGTGGTCGGCATCGGCAATCCCGCCGAAGTCCGCCACGGCGATATCGATGCCGGCATGACCGCGGCCGCGAAGCTGACAGATTCGACCTACGAGACGCCGGCGCAGTATCACAACGCGATGGAGCCGCATGCGATCGTCGCGGTGTGGGACGGCGACCGCCTGTTCATCGACACGCCGAGCCAGGGCATGGGGTTCGCACAGATGCGCATCGCCGGGCTGTTCGACATTCCGCCGGCGAACATCCACATCAACAGCCCGTTCCTCGGCGGCGGCTTCGGCTCCAAGGGGCTGATCTCCGGGCCGCAGGTGCTCGGCATCATGGCCGCCAGGCTGATCGGCCGTCCGGTCAAGCTGGTGCTGCGCCGCAGCCAGATGTATGGCCCGGTCGGCCATCGTCCGCCGACCCGCCAGCGCATCCGGATCGGCACCGACGATGCCGGCCAGCTGACCGTGATCAATCATGAGGCGCGTGTCACCACGTCGAGCTTCGACGATTTCTACGAGCCCGCCGCCGACGCCTCGCACACGCTCTATGCGAGCCCTGCGATCCGCACCGCGCACGAGGCGGTGCGCGTCGACACCGGCACGCCGCTGTTCATGCGCGCGCCGGGCGAGGCCACCGGATCGATCGTGCTGGAAAGCGCGATCGACGAGGCGGCGTTCGCCTGCGGCATCGATCCGCTGGAGTTTCGGCTGAAGAATTATGCCGAGGTCGAGCCGACCACCGGCAAGCCGTTTTCATCCAAGGCGCTGCGCCAGTGCTATGCAAGAGCCGCCGAACGCTTCGGCTGGGCGGGCCGTCCGCTGCAGCCGAAGCAGATGCGTGACGAGAACGGCTTTCTGGTCGGCTGGGGCATGGGGACCGCGACCTTCCCGGCCATCATGTTCCAGGGCAATGCGCGCGCGGTGATCCGCGCCGACGGCAAGGGCGTGATGGAGACCGGCGCGCATGATATGGGGCAGGGCGCCTGGACCGCGCTGGCGCAGATCTCGGCCGACGCGCTCGGTCTCGATTTCGATCAGCTGACGTTCCGCTCCGGCAGCTCCGATCTGCCCGATGCGGGCATTGCCGGCGGCTCGGGGCATACCGCAACCGTCGGTGCCGCGATCCACAATGCCGGTGCGGCCGTGATCGCCAGGCTCGCCGAGCTCGCGACCTCGGATGAGCGCTCGCCGCTGTTCGGCGCCGGCAACGCCGGCGTGGTGGCGCGCGGGCCGGCCGGCTGCATCGCCGCGACGATGACGCGCGCAGCGAAAGCTACGCCGATATCCTGGCGCGTGCCGGCGTTGCCGAGGTCGAGGCCAGCGGCACTGGTGCCGCCGATGCGGCGGCGCAGTCGCAATATGCGATGCACGCGCATGGCGCTGTGTTTGCCGAGGTCAAGGTCGATCCGGAGCTCGGCCAGATCCGCGCCACGCGGCTGGTCGGCGCATTCGCGGCCGGACGCATCATCAATCCGCTGATGGTGCAGAGCCAGCTCTACGGCGGCATGATCTGGGGCCTCTCGTTCGCGCTGCACGAGGAGGCGGTGATGGACCATCGTTCGGGGCGCATCCTGAATGCGAACCTCGCCGAGTATCATGTGCCCGTGAATGCCGACGTGCCGCCGATGGAGGTCATCACCGTCGACGAGCACGATCCGCACGTCAACCCGCTCGGCATCAAGGGCGTCGGCGAGATCGGCATCACCGGCAGCGCCGGCGCAGTCGCCAACGCCGTCTTCCACGCCACCGGGATCCGGGTGCGGAATTTCCCGATCAAGATCGAGGAAATCGTGATGGGGTTAAGCTGACGCAGCTTGATACGATCGCGGTGTAAACATCATCGTCGTCCCGGCTTTCGCCGGGACGACGATGATGGGACTACCCCGCCGCCGTCACGCAATTCACCCACAGCACCACGGCGTTGGCATCACGCGCCGGGTTGGAAAACCGATGTGGGCGGCGGCTGGCGAAACGGAAGCTGTCGCCCTGCTTCAGCGTCCAGGTCTCGGTGTCGACCGTCAGAATCATCTCGCCTGACAGCACGAGGCCGGCCTCTTCGCCGTCATGGGTGTAGAACTCGTCGCCGGTGTTACCGCCGGGCTCGAGATGCACCAGGAACAGATTGAGCCGGCTCTCGCTGCCGGCGGGGCTCAGCAGCTGCTTTGAAATGCCGGTGCGCCACAGCTTCAGCTCGGCGCGCTGCACCTCGCGGGTCACGACGCCGCCGGCGCCGTCGTCCTTGGGCGTCGCGCCGAACAGCGCGGCGATGCCGACGCCGAGCACGTCGGCCAGCGTCGCCAGCACCCGCAGCGAGGGCGACGACAGGCCGCGCTCGATCTGGCTGATGAAGCCGATCGACAGGTCGGTACGCGCGGCAACTGTCTCCAGCGACATCTGCTTGGTGCGGCGCAGGTCGCGGATGCGGCGGCCGACCGCAAGATCCATTGCGGGTTCGGCCGGCTTCCTGGCCGGTTTTCTGGCGACGCGGCGTGCTGTCACGGGCTTCGCTGCCGCGCCTTTGCGCATTCTCTTGCCGCCGCTCACGTCAATCCGCTTCCTTCATCTGCATGAAAACCGCTTGCATTGGCTGCGGTTTCGTGACCACAATTTCATATTGGTGAAAATAGGCCGGAACGGCGTCGCCCGCAACATCTAGCTCGAAAAGCAGGGCGATGCGGCGCCGAGGCCAGCTTCGGGAGGTGTTGCGATGTCGTTTCAGCGTCTCGTCCATGCCGCGGTCGCGGCGCTTGCCCTTGCCTTGAGCGCGCCGTCAGCGGCGCAGCAGGTGCTCAAGGTCGGCTCGACGCCGACCGGGATCCCCTTCACCTTCCTCGACACCAAGACCAACTCGATCCAGGGCATCATGGTCGATCTCGCCACCGAGATCGGCAAGGATGCCGGCTTTACCGTGCAGATCGAGCCGATGCAGTTCTCGGCGCTGATCCCATCGCTGACCGCAAACAAGATCGATATCATTGCCGCCGCGATGTTCGCCACCGCCGCGCGCAAGGAGGTGATCGATTTCTCCGAGCCGGTCTACACCTATGGCGAGGGCCTCGTGGTGCCGAAGACCGACACCAAGGCCTATGCCTCGCAGGAGGACCTGAAGGGCACCGTGGTCGGCGCCCAGGTCGGCACTGCGTTCGTCGACGCGCTGAAGAAAACCGGCCTGTTCAGCGAGGTCAAGGTCTACGACACCATTCCCGACATCCTGCGCGACGTGAATGCCGGCCGCCTCAAGGCCGGCTTCGCCGACTATCCGATCCTCGCCTACAATCTGCAGCAAGGCAATTTCGCCGACGTGCGGCTGGTCGACGGCTACAAGCCCGTCACCGTCGGCACCGTCGCGATCGGCGTCCGCAAGAGCGACACCGAGCTGCTCGCCAAGATCAACGCCTCGCTGGCGAAATTGAAGGCCAACGGCACGATCGCAAAAATCCTGGAAAAATGGGGCCAGAAGGCCAGCGCGTCGTGAGAGTGTTGCTTCACTCCGTCTGGGCTAGGTGAGATCAGTTGACCCGTCACCCTGAGGAGCGCGTAGCGCGTCTCGAAGGGTCGACGGCCACCAGCCGGGCCGATTCATCCTTCGAGACGCGGCGAAGGCGCCGCTCCTCAGGATGACGGGGACGTATTCGAGGGACTGGATACATTCTACCGATGCAAAAATTCTTCCATGACGCCGTCGAGTTCGTGCCGATCCTGTTGCAGGGTGTCTGGCTGACCATCGTCGTCACGATCGGCTCGCTGTTGCTGTCGACCGTGCTCGGGCTGGTGTGGGCGTTGATGCGGGTGTCCGGCATCGGCATCCTCACGGGCCTCAGCGCCGCGCTGATCAATGTGATCCGTGGCATCCCGATCATCGTGCTGCTGTTCTACATCTATTTCGTGATGCCCGATTTCGGCATCGCGCTGTCGGCGCTGCAGGCCGCGATCATCGGGCTCGGCATTGCCTATTCGGCCTATCAGGCGGAGAATTTCCGCGCCGGCATCGAGGCGATCGACAAGGGGCAGATCGAGGCGGCGCAGACCATCGGGATGGGCTGGTGGCTCACCATGCGCCGCGTGGTGCTGCCGCAGGCCGTCAGGATCATCCTGCCGCCCTACGGCAACATCATGATCATGATGCTGAAGGATTCCTCGCAGGCTTCCACGATCACCGTCGCCGAGCTCGCGCTGCAGGGCAAGCTGATCGCTTCCTCGACCTTCAAGAACACCAGCGTGTTCACCCTGGTGGCGCTGATGTACCTCACCATGAGCATCCCGCTTATCCTGCTGGTTCGGCACTTCGAGAACAAGGCGAACCGCAAATGATTGAGCTCAACGACGTCCACAAGAGCTTCGGCAAGGTCGAGGTGCTGAAGGGCATCACCGCCTCGGTCGCCAAGAGCGAGGTGGTCTGCATCATCGGCCCGTCGGGCTCCGGCAAGTCGACCATCCTGCGCTGCATCAACGGGCTCGAAAGCTACGATCGCGGCGAGATCAGCGTCGAAGGCGCGCGCGTCGATCAGGGCGACCGCTCGATCGTCGCGATCCGCACCCAGGTCTCGATGGTGTTCCAGCGCTTCAACCTGTTTCCGCATCGCACCGCGCTCGAGAACGTCATCGAGGGGCCGCTCTATGTGAAGAAAGAGCCGCGCGAGGCGGCGATCGCGCGCGGCCGCGCGCTGCTCGCGCAGGTCGGCCTTGCCGACAAGGCCGAGGTGCATCCGCCGAAGCTCTCCGGCGGCCAGCAGCAGCGCGTCGCGATCGCGCGTGCGCTGGCGATGCAGCCGAAGGCGATCCTGTTCGACGAGCCGACCTCGGCGCTCGATCCCGAACTGGTCGGCGAGGTGCTCTCGGTGATGCGCAAGCTCGCCGACGACGGCATGACCATGGTCGTTGTCACGCACGAGATGGGCTTTGCCCGCGACGTCGCCGACCGCGTGCTGTTCATCGACGGCGGCGTCATCGTCGAGCAGGGCGCCGCCAAATCCGTCCTCAACCAACCGCAGCATCCGCGCACCCAGGATTTCCTGCGCCGCGTGCTGCATCCGCTGTGATCGGAAAATGATGTCGTCCGGTCGAGTCGTTACCGCATCAACGGTTCACCTCTCCCCTTGTGGGAGAGGTCGGATTGCATCGTCAGATGCAATCCGGGTGAGGGGTTACGCTCTCTCGTGGGACCTGAACCCCTCACCCGCGCCTTTGGCGCGACCTCTCCCCGATGGGGAGAGGTGAAACGCGAGCTTCAGTCATGACTACATCCACTCGCCTTCCTCTTCCGCCGAGTCTCTACGCCGACACCGCGGTGGAAGCGACGCCGACGCCGCCGCTGACGTCCGACAAGAGCGTGCCGGTCGCGATCATCGGTGGTGGGTTCACCGGCCTGTCGACCGCGCTGCACCTCGCCGAGCAAGGCGTGCTCGCGACTGTGCTGGAGGCGCAGGAGCCGGGCTGGGGCGCCTCCGGCAACAATGGCGGCCAGACCAATCCCGGGCTGAAGCACGACCCGGATCAGATCGAACAGGATTTCGGAGCCGACCTCGGCCGCCGCATGATCGAATTCTCCTACGGCACCACGAATTTTACGCATGACCTGATCCGCCGCTACCAGATTCCCTGCGAGGCGCGGCAGAATGGCACGCTGCGTGCCGCCTACAATGAAGTCAGCGCTGCTGCGATCGAGACCACCGCGAAGCAGTGCATCCGGCGCGGCTTGCCGGTGAAGCTGCTCAATGCCGCCGAGATGCGCGAGATGACCGGCAGCGACCGCTATCTCTGCGCCATGCTGGATGCGCGCGGCGGCGACCTGCATCCGCTGAGTTACGCGCGCGGCCTGGCGCGTGCCGCGATCGGCGCAGGTGTCGCCGTCCATGGCGAGACGCCGGCGCTGTCACTCCGCCGTGACGGCAACCGCTGGCGGATCGAAACCCCGCGCGCCATCGTGCACGCCGACAAGGTGCTGCTCGCGACCAATGGCTTTACCGATGATCTCTGGCCCGCGCTCCGCCGCAGCATCGTGCCGGTGTTCTCGTCGATCGCAGCCACCGCGCCGCTGTCCGACGAGGTCGCGCGTTCAATCATGCCAACGCGGCCGGTGCTCTATGAGAGCGGCCACATCACCGTTTACTACCGCATTGACCAGCACAATCGGCTGCTGATGGGCGGCCGTGGCCCGATGCGCTGGATCAGCAAGCCGACCGACGTCGCCTATCTGATGCGCTACGCCGAGCGTCTGTGGCCGCAGCTCAAAGGCGTCAACTGGACCCACGGCTGGAACAGCCGCCTCGCCATCACCGCCGATCACTATCCGCATGTCCATGCGCCCGCCGAGAATTTGCTGATCTCGCTCGGCTGCAACGGCCGCGGCGTCGCGCTCTCGACCGCGATGGGCGCGCAACTCGCCCGCCGCCTGATCGGAGGTCCCAAGGCCGAGATCGACATGCCCGTGACCGGCATCAAGCCGATGCCGATGCACGCCTTCTGGCGCGTCGGCGTCACCGCCGCGGTGTTGACCGGGCGGGTAAGGGACAAGCTTGGGGTGTAGCTACGCGCTATCGCGTCGCGGCTTCGCCAAGCTGCGTCCTGAAGAACGCGATGGCCGCGGCGTGGAAGCGCTGATGAAAGGCGACGCGGTCGAAGCCCGGCGCGTCGGTACAGATGCCAGCCATCTTCGCCGTCTCCTCCGGCGTGCACGTCGCGAGGAAAGAGAAGTGCTTGGCATCCTTCACCAGGTGAAAGTCCGGTTTGGACGGAAGCCTGTCGTTGATCGCGGCCGCACAGCACCCGGAGAGACCGTCGCCGTTCTGCGCGGGGTCCGAGCTCCACAACTGAAGCGGGATCGTCACGGCTTTCAGATTCCCGGCGGCAAAGAACAGCACAGGATAGGGATCGACGATGATCGCAGCCTTGATCCGCGGATCGTGGACGACCGGCCCGCTCGGCTTTTCTCCGCCTTCGAGCTCCTTGCAGGCGCGCAAGCTCGATGTCTGGCAGCTCGGCAGGCCCTTGCGGAGATCGGGCTCACCGCCAATCGCCGCGAGGCCCGTATAGCCGCCCCAGGAGAAACCAAAGAGACCGATGCGTCCGCCGTCGATGCGAGCTGCATCGGGCCAGCCTCTGAGGGCATAGTCGATCGTGCGCTTGATGTCGGCGGGCCGCTCGACCGTGACGGCAAGGCTATCGGTGCCGCTGGTGTCGCGCTCGGTATCGGTCGGATGATTGATCGTCACGACGATGAAGCCGGCATCCGCAAGCGCTGCGGCGGTGTCATGGTGGCCGCCGAGCCAGCCGCGCCTTCCATGCGAGATCACGATCAGCGGCAGCTTGTCTCCCACGATCGGGCAGTCGTTGACGCCGAAGAACGTTCTGCCGCCGCGGGCGTCGATCTCGTGCGGGGGCTCGGCGCAAGGGTGCCAGGCCACCCCTCTGATCGCGGGCCCGTCGAGACCGGCGGGAACGTCGAAGTGCCGCAGCCCGGCCGCCTGCGCCGCCGAGACCGCGAGCAGCAACAGCGCTGACAGCACGAAGGAAGCACGACGCATGGCTATCGCTTGTCCAAAATCCGCAATTCGGCCGTGGCGCTGGCAACGGTCAAATTGTCGGCGTCGATCAGATCGGCCTCGACGATCATGTCGCGGTCGGTCTGCGAGACGACCTTCGCCTTGGCCATGATCGGGCCGACGCGCGCCGGCTTGAGAAACCGCGTGGTGAGGGTTCTGGTCACCACGGTCCTGGTGGACGGGAGCGCAGCGAGGGCGCCGAGACTCGTGGCCGAATCCAACATCGCCGCAAGGAAGCCGCCCTGGATCGTTCCGTGCCGATTGGTGAATTGCGGCTGCGCCACGAAGCGGATCGAAGCGATTTCGCCGTCGAACCCTAGCCACTCGCGTCCAAGGAGCTGGGCGCCGGGCGGCACGTCTGCGCTCGCATCGCTCAAGTCGGTCACCGCTGTTCGTTGTCGGGCCGAAATGTATCAGCCCGTTCGCGTCCTGCAATGTCCCCCCCGGCGCGCCATCGTCCTCTGCTGCCGAAACACGGTTCACGTTCCGGATACCTCGGACCATGCCCGGTGGCCTCGTGGGTTTCCAGCTTGCCGGCACGCGAGATGCCATCACGAAGGTGCCAATCACTGAGTTGCCCGACGGCGCAAGCTCGGGCAATCACGTCGTGAGAATGCGGACTCGCAGATCGCGCAACAAAATCGATGTCGTCCTGGCGAAAGCCAGGACCCATTACCCCAAATCTCAATCGTTGCGCGACGCTGGGGCCGCTATCCCGTTCATCACCGAACGCGGTGGTTATGGATCCTGGCTTTCGCCAGGACGACGATTGGGAGATCCCGCGCCCGTCTCTATCACCGTCATCCTCAGGTGCGAGGGGAGCGAGCCTCGAAGGATGCGCGGCCCGGCGGGTGGCCGTCGATCCTTCGAGACGCGCGTGCTGCGCTCTCAGGATGACGGGTTTGGTAACTTTCACAGGGACGACGACTTCGATGGAGCGCGCCGCGATCGATTCACCCCTCCGCGATTGCATCGCTCCACGGATGAAACGGCTCGGTGGCACCGCTGTTTGTGGTGCCATCGCGCAGCACGATGCTGGGGCAGGCGAACTTCTTTGGCTGGGTCTGGATGCGCGCCTCCTCATAGTCGAAGCTGCCGCGCAGCACCTCACGCACAGCTTGCGGCAGGCGGACATCGCCGATCACCACATTGCCTTCGCTGGCGTCGATGCGCGGCTGATGGATCGCGGCGTCGAGATCCATGCCGAAATCCATCACGAAGGAGAGCAACTGCGACACCGCGGGCAGGATGCGGCGGCCGCCGGATGCGCCGGCGGCGAGTCTGCGGCCATCGGCCGCCTCCGCCACCACGGGCGTGTAATTGGTCAGGCAGCGCTTGCCGGGCGCGAGCGAGTTCGGCGCGCCTTGGGTCGGATCGAACCACATGATGCCGTTGTTCATGGTGAGGCCGGTGTTCGGCGTCACGAATTTGGAGCCGAAGGTCGACAGCAGCGTCTGTGTCACCGCGGCCATGTTGCCGTCGCGGTCGACTGCGGAGAAATGCGTGGTGCAGGATGGCGCGATCGCCTCGGCGCCGAGCGCGCGGCGGCCGTCGACGTCGCCCATGTCCTTCAGCCGCTCGCGATAGGCGGCCTGCAGCGCCTCGGCATAAGCGGTATAGGCGGCCGCATCCGGGCCGCCATGTGCAGGTTCGAACGCCTTCTGCAGCAGGCCGAGCGTACGCGCCATGGTCGGACCCGCGGTCAGCTCCGGCGTCGCGTAGACCGTGCCGCCGCGATAGGGAATCCTGAGCGGCTCGCGCAGATGGGCGCGGAAGGCGGCGAGATCGGGCACCGACAGCGCGCCGCCGGCGGCCTGGATATCGTCGGCGATGCTGCGCGCCAGATCGCCCTCGTAGAAATCGCGCGGGCCGGCCGCGGCAAGCTGCGCCATCGTCGCCTGCAGCCTGTCCTGCGGCATGCGGACCACCGACTTGATGCTCCATTGCGCATTCGGCGGCAGGCCATCCAGCAGATACGCTGCGGCGCTGGCCGGATAGCGCCTCAGATCCGCGGCCGAGCTTGCGATCATGTCGGTGGTCCACCAATCCACCAGCAGGCCTTCGCCGGCAAGCTTGACGCTCGGCGCCAGCAGGTCCTTCCACGGCATTCTGGCGTGGCGGCGATGCGCCTCCTCCATGCCGGCGACGACGCCGGGTACCGCGATCGAGCCCGGGCCGTGCAGATTGCGGTCGTCCTTGACCCGCGCCCAGGGGAACAGGTCGGAGGCCGCGCCGCCGGTCAGCGGATAGTCCTCCAGGCGCAGGCCGTCGGGCGCGCGCATGCCGTAGTCGATCACCTCGACGCGGTTCTCCTTGGCGCGGTACAGCACCATCGCGCCGCCACCGCCGGCGCCGCTCATCCACGGCTCCAGCACGCCGAGGGCAAAGGTGGTTGCAATCACGGCGTCGACGCAATCGCCGCCCGCTGCCAATACCTCCGCGCCGACTTCGGCCGCCTTGCGCGATTGCGCGGCGACGATGCCGCCCTTGGCGCTGACGGCCGGCTTGCGGATCACTTGCGAGTTGGAGAACTGGTCGGACATGGCGTTGCTTTCGCTGTTCTTGTTGCGGGCGGGTCGCGTTGGCGTAGCATGCCAAGCTTGGCACTGTCAGTGCAACAAGAACCAATTTCGGGGAGCGGAAAATGAGCAGCGTGAAGCGCGAACGGGACGGCAAGGTCGGCATTCTGACGCTGAACGATCCCGCCAGCCTGAACGCCATGACGCCGGAACTGCTCGGCGATCTCGCACAGGCCGTCGGCGAGATGAGCCTCGATCCCGGCATCCGCGCGCTGGTGCTGACCGGGGAGGGACGCGGCTTCTGCTCGGGGCAGAACCTCAAGGCGTTCAACTCGCTCGGCGACAACATCTACACCGGCGTCATGAGGCATTACTGGCCGGCGATGCAGGCCTTGCGTGAATGCCGCATGCCGGTCGTGGTCGCGGTCAACGGCGTTGCCGCCGGCGGGGGCTTCAGCCTCGCGATGTCGGGCGACATCATCCTGGCGGCGCGCTCGGCGAGCTTCATCCAGGTGTTCAGCCGGATCGGCCTGGTGCCCGATCTCGGCTCGACCTGGCTGCTGCCGCGGCTGGTCGGCCGCCAGCGCGCGCTCGACCTGATGCTGTTGAACGAGCCGCTGCCGGCCGAGCGGGCCAAGGAGTGGGGATTGGTGCGCGACGTGGTCGACGACGCAAAGCTGCTCGACGCGGCCAAGGCACTCGCCAGCCGATTGGCCGACGGCCCGACCCGCGCGCTGGTCGCGACACGGCAATTGCTCGAGGCGAGCGAACACGCGAGCTACGCCGATCAGTTCCGGCGCGAGATCGAGCTGCAACAGGTGATCCGCGAAAGCGCCGACGCGAAGGAAGGCCGGCAGGCCTTCGTCGAGAAGCGCAAGGCCCAGTTCACGGGGCGCTAGGCCTTGGTTCCGTGCAAGCTAGCCGATCGCAATCGCGATCTTGCCGAAATGCGCGCCGCTCGCCATGTGGGCGAACGCCTCCTTGACCTGGTCGAACGCGAACACCTTGTCGATCACCGGCTTGACGCCGTGCATGCTGATGCCGTCGCACAGCGCCTGCAGATCCTCGATCGAGCCCACGGTGACGCCCTGCAGCCGCTGCTGCTGCATCACCATCAGCGGCAGCCTGGTGTCGGACGAGGCGGGACCGGCGAGCACGCCGATGAAGGCGATCGTGCCGCCGATTTTCGTCGCGCGGATCGACTCGTTCAGCGTGCCGACGCCGCCGACCTCGACGACGAGATCGACGCCGCGCCCGGCCAGCTCGCGCGCCTTCTTGCCCCAGTCGGGCGTGGTCTTGTAGTTGAGCGTCACATCGGCGCCGAGCTGCTTCAGCCGCACGATCTTGGCGTCGCTGGAAGAGGTTGCAATGACGCGGGCGCCGCACATCTTGGCGAATTGCAGCGCGAACAGCGAGACGCCGCCGGTGCCCTGGGTCAGCACGGTTTGTCCCGGCTTGATGTCGCCGAGCTTGACCACCGCGCTCCACGCCGTGAGGCCGGCGCAGGGCAGCGCTGCGGCTTCGATGTCGCTGAGATGGTCCGGCGTGCGCACCAGCGCGTGCGCCGGGAACACGCGGTATTCGGTCAGCACGCCGTCGACGCTGCCGCCAAGCGCCGCGCGCATCCGCGCCTCGCTCGGCTCGCCGCCGAGCCAGCTTTCGAAGAAGCTGCCGATCACGCGATCGCCGGGTGTGAAATTCCTGACGCCGGCGCCGACCGCCTCGACGACACCGGCGCCATCGGAGACCGGCACCAGCGGAAATTTCTGGCGCGAGCCATAGCCGCCCTTGACCGTGAGCAGGTCGCGATAGTTCAGCGTCGCCGCCTTCAGCCGTACCATGACCTCGCCGGGGCCGGCCTGTGGAACCGGCTTGTCGACCAGCGCAAGCGCGTCGACGCCGCCGGGGCCTTGCAACTCATAGCATTTCACGGGACGTCTCCTGCTGGCTGTTCTCGTCGATCTTCTTGTCTTGGGCAGCGCTCCGGGCGCCGCCGCGCATCCACCAAGCATATGTCAGGCCTGCCGCCCGTGGCCATAGCGTGCCGTGCGGCCGATGGAATGGCGCCCATGTCCGAACATGTTGGCACTGCCGAAAAATACCACCAATGTGCCGTCGATGACGTGACCGAGCGGAGGTGACCATGGCTGCCTTGCTTGAGACGAAACGCAATCCGATCGCCGCGTTCGCACGTGGTGTGGTCGGAGCGCTGCTTGCCGCTGCATTGATCTGGTGCAGTGGTGCGATGGCGGCGGATGACAATCTCTACCGCGCGCAGACCGTCGTCACCGGCCAGGGCGAGCCGAACCGCATCATCGGCTTCGGTGCATGTCTGGAGGACGTCCTGATCAAGGTGTCCGGCCAGCCTATGCTGGCAAGCGACCGCAGGCTCGCCGCATACAAATCGAGGGCCAGAGAATTCGTCAGCAGTTTCGACTATCACGACCAGTATGCCGGCAAGCCGCATCATGACGAGCAGGGCACCCGCGATCGGCCTTACGACCTGACGGTGGCTTTCGACCAGAACAAGATCGACGGCATTCTCGCCAAGCTCGGCCTCAAGCCGTGGCAATCGCAGCGGCCGACGCTCGGCGTCTTCGTCGAGATGCTGCACGGCCCGAAGGACTTTGTCGTCACCTCCGACGGGACGCAGTCCGATTTGCAGCGCGATGCACTCGCGGCTGCGGCCGGCAAGCGGGGCATGCGCGTCGTGCTGCCCGAGACGGCCGCTCTGACGAGCGCGAACGTCGCGGCCGCCGGGCTCCTGAAGACACCGCCCGCGCAGCTGAGTGCGATCGTGGCGCCGCGGGGCGGCGAGGCCATTCTGGTCGGACAGCTGGTCTGGGATGACAAGGATCTCGGCTGGGCCACGCAATGGCGGATGGCGTGGCGCAGCAAGGACTACAAATGGCAGTTTCGCGGCGTCACCTTCGATGAGGCCTTCCGGCGCGGCATCGGCGGCGCCGCGCAGGTGCTGTCCGGCAATGGCGATCCGGGACGATCGAAGTGATCTTGCGCTTGAATGTGCGTGAGCGCCGCTGGATCGTTCTAACCGGCATAGCCGAGCGTCTGCGACGGGTACTCCCCGAACATCGCGCGGTAGTATTGCGAGAAGCGCCCGAGCTCGATGAAGCCCTGTTCGATCGCAACCTTGGAAACGGTGGTCTGCTCCGGCGTGCTTTCGCGCAGGATCGAACGGATCATGCAGAGCCGCTTGTAGCGCAGGAACGTCACCGGGCCGACGCCGAACACCTCGTGGAAGGCGCGGTGCAGGCTGCGTCGCGACAGCCGCAGCTCGGTGCAGATTTCCGAGACATGGACCGGGCGGGCGCCCGCGGCGTGCAGATAGTCCTCGACGTGGCGGACCAGCTTCATCGCCGACGGCAAATAGCTGGTTCCGTCTGGCGGCAGCGATGCGATGGCCGTCGGCCTGACGCAATCGATGATCGCGCGCTTCCAGAACTCGGACGAGGCGTCCGACAACGCGTCCGGATACCGGGCGAGATGCGAGACGATCTGCGGCAGCCTGGCCGCCCCGGCCATGCCGAGCGCGGGGTCGGCGCGAAAGTGGTTCTTTGCTTGCCATGTTTCGGCATCGGCGAGCCGCGGCTCATCGCCGAAGATGTCGGGCAGATCGGCCATGTCGAAGCGAATGGCGGCATAGGACGAGGCCTTGTGAAAGACGCCGTCATGCTCGACCGACGGAGGGATCACCAGCACGTCGGCCGGCTGCATGTCGAATGCCCAATGCGTGACGCGATCCGTGGCGTTCAGCAGCATTCCGATGATCAGCTTGTCATCGGCCGAGGTACGCTGGGTGCGGACCCCGACATTGAATGCGCCGATGCTGAGCGAAAAATCGCCGATCCCGACATGGGACAATGTCCCGCGCAGCTTGCCGCGCTCAAGCTGCATGACTTCGACATGCGAGCCTTTGACGGCGTCGTGGAGTCCCTCGAAGCCGTCAAGCTCGCCGGTGCTGACCGTCAGGTGCTGGCCCATATCCACGCGTCCCACGGCGGAATCGTGGACGGGATTCTTGCCGGTTTTGCTCGGGAAGGCAACGCGGACGACGGCACGGGATCGATGGGTCGGGACGCCGTTTTGTCAGGACCGCGCCTTGGGGACGAACTGGCACAAACTGCATAGCGCCCCCGCCGCATGGCGGGCAATCGTTTGATCTCAAAGCAAAATGCGCAGCTGTTAGCCGCTCGACACCGGTGGCTAGGCCGCCATCAGATGCTCAAGCGCAACAGCCTGCTCGCGGGTCTGGAAGGCGATGGCGGTGTGCGTGAAGCCCGACGAGGCCTGGGTCTGCGCGATGTGATTAAGGACCTCGGTGCCCTTGACCACGTGAAGGTCCATTCCGGGGCCGGCGGGGAAGATGCCGAGGACGACATCGTAGGCATCGACGATGGCCTTCAACGCGCCACCCTTGTCTTCCGAAGCATCGATAAAGATACGAACATCCGCGGCGATACTACGAAGTTCGTCAAAGTCGATCACTGGAAGTCTCCTATACGCAACTCACTGATCGACTTTAGCTACAACTTGCTTACTGAAACCTAAATTACGCCCGGTTCCTTCGTGCACTCACCGCACCGTGACTCGAATTTCGATCCGCGCGATCGCCGCCTTCCCGGCCTGCCGCCTTCAGGCGCCGGTTGGCGATCGCCGCTTCGCAATGCGCTTGACCGGTGCATGGGCCGGCGCGGCATGTTCGGACCGATCGGCCATGTGAGGAATGCGGTGCTCGATGTGAGCAGCGACACGGAAGAAGGTGTCCAGCGTCCTGGCATCGAGGCCGGCCGTAAGGTTGCTGTGCCGGCGCAGGATTTCGTCCAGGCTGCGGTCAAGCAGCGCCACGCCCTGGGACGTGAGGCGGATCTCGCTCCGGTTCCGGGCGCTGCCCCTGACCGGGGTCAGCTCGATCAGCCCCTTCTTTTTCAGCGATGTCGTCTCGCGGCTGACCACGGCCTTGTCCAGCTGCGCGTTGGTCCAGATGTCGTAGGCGCTGGCGGGCTCATGCTCCCTGAGAAAGGACAGCACCCGCCATTCCGCGAGCGACACGCCGTAGGCTTGCGGGAAGAAGGCATTGGCGTTCGCGCGCAACTTCGCGACGAGGCTCGACAGCACCGTCGGCACATAGCGTTCGAAATCGATCACCAGCTCCGAGCGCGCGTCCTCCTGCGGGGCGCGGCGCGCGTCAGCGACCTTGGTGCGACTTGTGGCAGTCCGATTCTTCATTCTTTCACGAGGTGAGAGCGCGCGATCAAGA
Source organism: Bradyrhizobium sp. USDA3010 (assembly GCF_056429065.1). Classification (NCBI taxonomy): domain Bacteria; kingdom Pseudomonadati; phylum Pseudomonadota; class Alphaproteobacteria; order Hyphomicrobiales; family Nitrobacteraceae; genus Bradyrhizobium; species Bradyrhizobium sp. USDA3010. The sequence goes on along the minus strand of NZ_JBWJZD010000013.1, from coordinate 123,688 downwards.
CCAGGACCGCCGCGACGAGGAGAACGCCTGTGACCACGAGGAAACCGGTGGTGAAGCTGCCCGAAGCGTCCTTGGCGCGTCCGATCACGATCGGGATCGTCGCGCCTCCGATGCTGCCGATCATGCCGACGAGGCCGATCGCTCCCGGCGCGCTCTGCCGCGACATGTAGGACTGCGGAATAGTCCAGAACACGGCCTGCGTACCATAGACGCCGACATTGGCAACCATGAATCCGATGATGATCCACGCCGGCGATGTGGAAAAGGCCGCGATCGCGAAGCCGGCTGCGGCGATCACGAAGGTCGTCGCGGCATAGTAGAAGCGCTCACCGATATGATCGGAGTGCCGCGACAGTGCAATCATGCCGATCAGGCCGGCGATCGGCGGGATTGCGGTGACGAAGCCGACCTGCGAATTCGGCAGGCCGAACGACTTGATGATTTGCGGCAGCCAGGGGAACAGCGACGCCAGCCCGCAAAACAGGCCGAAATTGCACAGGCCGAACAGCAGCACCATCGGCTTGGTGATGGTCCTGAGCACGCCTTCGGCATGCACCACGCCGGTTGCCCTGGCGTCGCGCTCCAGCGCGCCGGTCAGCCAGTTGCGCTGCGCCGTCGACAGCCAGGGTGCCTGCTGCGGGCGGTCGGTCAGATAGAAGATGCCGACGATCCCCAGGATGATGGGCGGCACGCCTTCGAGGATGAACAGCCACTTCCAGCCCGAAATGCCGAGCGTTCCGTTCAGCTCGAGGATGGCGCCGGAGATCAACGAGGCGAAGACATAGGAGATCGGCACGGCGTAATTGAACATCGCGTTGTAGCGGGCGCGGTAGCTGAACGGAAACCAGAGACTCAGCAGCAGCATCACGCCGGGAAACAGGCCGGACTCGGCAAAGCCCAGAAAGCCGCGGAATGCATAGAGGCTCAGCGGGCCCTGCGTGAACGCCATCAATACCGTGGCGATGCCCCACAGGATCGCGATCCGCGTCAGCGTGATCCGTGCGCCATACTTGCTGAGGATCAGATTGCTCGGGATCTCGAAGATGGAATAGGTGAAGTACATGATGCCGACGGCGATGCCGAACATTTCGGCGTTGAGCCCGAGCTCCTTGTTCATCTGCAGCGCGGCAAAGGAGATGTTGCCGCGGTCGAGAATGGCGAGGAAGTACATCGCCATCACGAACCACATCAGGCGCAGCGCGACCTTGCGGATGGTGCTGCGTTCGATCTCCGGGTCGGCGGTCGCACTCGCCGCCTTGTCCATCGCGACTTCGGTCATCCCAGCTCCCCCCGATTCTTCATTTTTGATGGTCGTCCTACGCTGGCAGGCAGACTTCCAGCCTGTCGCCAATCACGCGGACGGGATAGGTCCGGATGTCGATCTCGACCGGGCTGGTCAGCGCCTCGCCGGTTCGGATGTCGAAGCGGCCCATATGCAGCGGGCATTCGATCTCGCAGCCGTCCAGGATGCCGTCGGACAGCAGCGCCTCCGCGTGGGTGCAGATGTTGCTGGTGGCGTAGTACTCATTGCCGACGCGATAGAGCGCGATGTGGTGGCCGCCGATTTCGATGCCGTAGGGCTCGCCTTCGCTCAGCGCGCCGAGCGCGGCAGCTTCGTGCCAGGTTCCCTGATCCGCCATGTGCTCTCTCAAATGCTGTAGAAATCGAGCACGGTCGGGACGCGGTCATTGACCAGCGTGATGACCTTGCGCGCGATCTTCCAGGTCTCGCCGTCGCGCCTCAGCGTGTGATGATAGCGCCCGTGGCGCAGATGCTCCTTGGCGACGCGCGGATCGTAGACATGGACCGAGAACACCGACTGGCAGGTGATCTCGTCAGGTCCGGTTTCGAACGCTTCCAGGTTCGAGACCTGGTGCACGGTGCGCGGCAGCGGCAATGCGGTGATCGACTTGCGCGACTCGATGCGCGCAATCCGCTCTTCCAGCCCGCGCCGTGCATCGTGGTAGAGCAGCGAGACCTGCGTATTGGGATCATCGGTGGTGGTGTATTCGTCGAGCCATGCCGGCACCCAATAAACGGCATCCTCGCTGTACATCGCGACCCAATCGGCCCATTCGCCAGTGTCGAGCAGCCGGGCCTCGCGGAAGATGGTCGCGGCGGCGACCGCGTGGGCATCCGTTTGCCTGATTGCGCTGCCAGCCATCACGCTTTCTCCCCCGCAGCGTGCTGCAACAGCCTGCGCCACTCGCGATAGCCGGGGTGGAAATTCGTCTCGCCGCCAAAGCTGGTGGGGCCGAACGACCATTCGGACGCCGTTATGCCGAGCTCGCGCGCATGCGCGCTCTCGCCGCGGCCGACCTCCGCGACGCCGCGCAGATAGCCTTGGGTGGGCGCTGCGGTGGTCGCGTCGTAGCCGGTCTGGCAGAATTCATACATCACGTTGTCGTCGGAGCTCGCGAGCCCGGAGGCGTTGAAGAAGTCCTCATAGTTGCGAATACGAAGCGTGCGTGCCGCGGCGCTTTCGCCGACCGGGGCGAGACAATGCGACACCATCTCGGTCTTGTCGGGCGCCAGCGGCCGCCAGGTCCGCACCTGCGCCGACAGGATGTCGATGACCTGCAGGTTCGGAAAAATCGTGAGGTTGCGTTGCCGAAGCATCCACTTGGCGCGGGTGCTGCCGACGCGTTGCCGCACGGCATCGAGCCGCGCGGGGTCCATGCCGAGCGGACGACCGTACAGTTGCGTGCGCTTGATCGACCAGTTGACGGCATGGCCATAATCGAAGCTGAAGCTGCCTTGCCCTTCCTGCTCGCCTTCCGGTTCCACCGTGAATCCGGCGTCCGGTCCGGCGGTGGCGTTGCGCTTCTTCAGGATATCGACGTAGGAGCTGTGGGTGGTTGCGAAATGATAGTAGTCGAGGCCGTTCTCGAACTGCAGCTTCCAGTTTGCATCGAACGTGTAAGTGCTGGCGCCGGGCACGAACTCGACTTCACCGCTGTCGCTCTGATCGATGATGAGATCGAGGAAGGCGCGGGTGTCGCCGAGAAACTCCTCCAGTTGCGGAACGTCGGCCGAGAGGCTCGCGAACAGGAAGCCGCGATATGAGCCAAGCCGGGCGACCGGGAGAAGGTCGTGATTCCTGTTCGAGAAGGACGGCGGATACTGCCCGCTGGCTTCCTCCGTCACCGAAATGTTGCGCCCGCTCGAGTCGTAGGCCCAGCCGTGATAGCGGCAGACATGGAATTTCTGCCGGCCCTGCTTGAAGGGGCAGACGATCGTTCCGCGATGCCGGCAGGTGTTGAGGAATGCGCCGACCTTGCCGTCGGCGCTCCGCATCACGAGGATCGGATGCCGGCCGATATGGGTGGTGACGAAGTCGTTGGGACGGGCGACCTGGGATTCCAGGCCGATGAAATTCCACGTGGCCTCGAAAATATATCGTAGCTCGGCGTCGAACACGTCGGGATCGGTGAATATCCGGCGATCGACTTCGAAGATGCGTTCGCTGGGGCGGTCGTCAATGAGCCGGGAAATCTCCCGCAGCCTGGCCGCGTTCATCACGTTCTCCCTTCGACTTACCGCCGGCTGTGCCAGGCGAACCCCAGGGTGGCTTGATCGCCAATCTTGGAGCGACTCTATAGTTGTCATGACAACTATCGTCAAGATGATTGGTTGACCGGACAGCCGGAGCGGGACGCGGTGGGGCGCGGCCGGCCGTCTGGAACAGGCGGCGGGATGCAGCGCATGGGGGCCGCGCGTAGGGCACCAGCGCGGAACGAGCAGATCGTTTGGCGTGGAGTTGCGCGCTCAGGTCTTGCGTGCCGGCGCGGTCAGGATGATTCCCTCATCGATCAGGGCGCGGCAGATCTTCTTCAAGGTTGCAATCGCTTCACGCGTTGCCCGGCTGACCGGCCGTCCACGCGGCAATGCCAGGACGCGGTCGGCGCGCATCCACGGCAACAGCGCCGCCGATAGCGCGCCGGCAGCCACTTCCTGGTGAATGCCGGAGAAGGGCAGCAGGGCATAGCCGAGGCCCGATGCCACCATGCGCTTCATCGGCGTGCTGTTGTCGACCCGTACCGCGCAGAGCATTGTCGATGGGAACGGGTTGCGGCTGAGCGGGCCCACGGCGGATGGCAGGGCGTCGAACTCCTTGCGGGTCAGTCTGCCGCGCTTCAACAGCGGATCGCGCGGCGGCCCGATCAGGAACACCTGCTCGACCATGAGTAGTTCATAGTCGAGGTGATCGTTGGGGGGCGGCGTCGTCACGATCGCCAGATCGAGCTCACCGCGCAGCAGGCGTTCGGATGCGTTTTCCGTCAAGACTTCACTGAGCTCGAGCCGCACGCGCGGAAATTGCTTCACGAATGTCTGGGCAAGCGGCGGGTAGAGGATATCGCCGAGGCTTGGCGGCGCGCCCATCCGGACCGTGCCGCTGGGCTCCCGATTTTCCGTACGCACCTCGGCCTTGATGTCGTCGATCGTCCCAAGCAGCCAGCGCCCGCGCGCGAGCAGCACCTTGCCGGATTCCGTGACCGAGACGCCGCGCGCGCCGCGTTCGAGCAAGGCGCCGCCCAATTCGTCTTCGAGTTCCTTGACGTGGCGGCTGAGCGCCGACTGGGCGACGTTCAGCGTGCTCGCGGCGGCGGCAAAGCCGCCACGCTCGGCGACGGCGACGAAATAACGGATCTGCCGCAGGTCCATGACGGGCGCTCCATCTCGATTCGAGATCGATACCATATCAAACATATTCTTGTGAGATACCAAGAAAAGGGCAGTCTCCTTCCCAACGATCAAACGGAGGAGAGACGAGGATGGGCATCGCCCCCGATGAGGCACGCCAGACGTCCGTATTCATCGCCGGCGGCGGGCCGGTCGGCCTTGCGATGTCGCTGCTGCTCGATCGCTTCGGCATCGACTGCGTCGTGGTCGAGAAGAGCCCGACGACGACAGATCATCCGAAGTCGCGCGGCTGCTGGGTCCGCACCATGGAGATCTTCCGGCAGTGGGGCATCGAGCAGGCGATCCGCGACCGCGGCCTGCAGGACAACTCCGACATGTTCGTGTTCCTCGACAGCATCGCGGGTCACGAGTTCGGCCGCACCCGTCCCGAACCGAATGTCGGTCACACCCCCGCCTGGAAGAGCCTGGTCGCCCAGGACGCCGTCGAGGAGGAAATCCTGCGGGTGGTCGAGAAGTCAAAACACGCCACGGTTCTGTTCAACACGGCCTGCGAATCGTTCGAGGAGACCAACAGCGGCGTCAGCGTCACGACGCGTTGTGAAAAGACCGGCGAGGTGACGCGGTGGACGGCGACCTACCTGATCGCGGCCGATGGGGCGGGCAGCCAGACGCGGCGCAGCGCCGGGATCGACATGGTCGGCCCCTCCACGCTGGCGGTGATGTCGAACGAGTATTGGCGGGCCGATCTGTCGCGATTGCCGATCGCACGCGAGGCCGCCGGCTTCATCATCGTTCCGGACAGACCCGACCTGCCGCGCGCCGGCATCCTGAACACCAACGGCCGGGATCGCTGGCTCACCGTGACGCAAATCGGCCTGACCAAGGACGATCGCGAGCGGCCGTGGACCGACCAGGAGTTCATCGAGATCACGCGCGGCCATGTCGGCATTCCGGACCTCGATGTCACGCTTCTGAATCGCTCGATCTGGCGCGTCAGCATGCAGGTGGCCGAGACCTTTCGGAAGGGCCGGGTGTTTCTGGTCGGCGACTGCGCGCACCGCTTTCCGCCCACCGGCGGCTTCGGTCTGAACTCCGGCGTTCAGGACGCGCACAATCTCGCCTGGAAGCTGGCCTTCGTGTTGAAGGGCCGCGCAGACGAAAAGCTGCTCGACACCTATTCCAGCGAGCGCCGCCCGATCGCGCAATCCAATGCCAATTTCAGCTACGGCAACAGATTGCGATTTGGGCTGACAGACGACGCCGTGCGATCGCGCAATCCGGACCGGATCAAGTTCTGGATCAACGATATGGACAATCATTTGCACAGCATCGGGCAGAACCTCGGGCACAATTACGAGGAGGGCGCGGTGATCCCCGATGGCACCGTCGCGAAGGCACTGAACTCCCGCTACTACACGCCGACGGACCGTCCCGGCGCGCGCTTTCCGCATATGTGGCTCGAGCCTTCGCGCAAGAAATCGACGCTCGACTGGTTCGACAAGGAATTCACCGTCGTCACGGGTCCGCTCGGCAGCGAGTGGCTGGAGGCAGGGAAGCTGGTATCGGAGAAGACCCGCCTGCCGCTCTCGCTCAAGCAATTGCCGTCAGCCGACCCGGCGGACGGATTCCAGTTGGGCATGCGCGGCGCCGTGCTGGTGCGCCCTGATGGACACGTGGCGTGGCGGATGCCGTGGGTGCCGTCGGATCCGGCGAAGGAATTGGCCGGCGCGCTCTCGACGTTGCTGCATTAGCGGAGGCTCCCATGCAATCGTTCGAATCCAACTGCGTCGTCACGGCGTTTGAGAAAACCGGACGCGGCGAGCCGATCCTGCTGCTGCATGGCGGCGAGGCCGATCATTCGATGTTTGACGGCCTTGCGCCGGCGCTGGCGGCGGATTTCACCGTGATCGCTTATGACCAGCGCGATTCCGGCGCCACCAGGAATCCTCCGCCGTCCTATTCGCTGGCCGACCTGGCTGATGATGCCGCGGCCTTGATCGGAGGGCTCGGCTACGATCGTGCCCATGTCTTCGGGACATCGCTTGGCGGCCTGATCGCGCAAGTGCTGGCGGCCCGCCATCCCGGCCGCATCGACCGCCTGATCCTGAGCAGCACCTGGAAGGTCAACAGGAGCCCGCTGGACGTCAACGCGGAGGTCTTCCGCAAGCTCGCGTCCTATCGCGCGGACACCGCCGGCAACGCGCCGAAGATCGCAGAATACTTCTTCCCGCCGGACTACCTGCGCACGCGGCCCGAACTGATCGACATCTTTCGTGGCTCGAACCGCGACGACGGCCAGAAGGCGCGACGTGGCGCCTTGCTCGCGCAGCCCGTCGCTGCCGATCTGACAGGCTTTGATCGCCCGACCTTGCTGCTCGCGGGTGCTGACGACCGATTGATCCCGAATGCCGAGACGTTTGCGCTCGCCCGCGACCTTGCGTGCGTCGAGACCAAGACGATCGCGGACGTCGGCCATGTCGCATCGATCCAGGCCCCCGGACGGGTGGCGGAGGCGGTGGCGGCATTTCTGAATCCAAAGAAGAAGGCGGCGTGACAACAACAGGGGGAAACCATGGCTGAGCAAGCGAGCGCGGTGCCGTTCGACGAAGCGCCGGTGACGACGCGCTATTGGCTATCGATCATCATCTTCGCCATCTCCGGCGTAGTCGATTTCTTCGATTTCTTTGTGGTCGGGTTCCTGGTGTCGGTGCTGGCGCCGAAATGGCACCTGACGTTTGGGCAAACATCGATCATGCTGATGAGCGCCGGCATCGGAGCAATGCTGGGCGCGTTCGCCGCGGGCGTCCTCGCCGATCGTTTCGGGCGCAAGCCGTTGGCGGTTGCCGGCGTTCTGCTCTGCGGCCTGACCTCGGGCGCGATCGCGTTCATTCCGGAAGACGGCTGGGTGGCGTTTGCGATCCTGCGGTTTTTCGTCGGCTTCGGCCTTGCCGCTGGCGCGGCGGCGGCAGTTCCTGCCATCGTCGAATTCGCACCGACCCGCCATCGCACATTGGTTACTAGCCTCGTGGTCGTTCCGGTCGCCTTTGGCGTGCTGTCGGCGTCGGTGACGGCGAGCTTCCTGTTGCCGCTGGTCGGTTGGCGCGGCCTGGCGGCGGTCGGATTCCTGCCGATCATCCTCGCAATTCTGACCATGATCATCATGCCGGAATCGCCGCGCTGGCTGATCAGCAAGGGCCGTGTGCGCGAGGCTCAGTCGAATATCCGAAAGCTCTATCAGGTCGGCGGCGAGTCATTTGTCCTGCCCACACTGCCGGCGGCGAACCCGGCGACATTTGTCGATCTCTTTGCCGAGCAGCGGCGCTTCTGGCTGACAGTCCTGATCTGGTTCGGCGCCAGCACGGCGAATTACGGCGTCTTCCTGTGGGGGCCGACCATCGTGGCGTTGCTGCTTGGCGTCACGCCCCAGGACGCGGCGAAGATGTTCATCTATGTCAGCCTCGCCGGCGTTGCTGGCCGGACCGGCTTTGCGTTTCTGGCGCACCGGATCGGCCGCAAGCCGTGTGGCCAGTTGATGGGCTATGGCACCGCGATCTCGCTGGCGCTGGCTGCCTATTTTCACGCTGATTTTGCCGGCTCGGTCCCGCTGTTTCTGGTCTTCCTGATCATTGGCGCCGTGTTCTTCGACGGTGGATTTTCGAACATCGGGCCCTATCCCGCGGAGATATTTCCAGTCCAGCTCTCGGGGCGCGCGGTCGGCCTTGCCCAGCTCTCGAACGGGGTCGGCAAGATCGTCGGGCCGCTGTGCCTCGCATTGATCGCCGGCGCGGACAATGTCGTGCATCCCAGCGCGACCGCCTCGGCGGTGATGCCGGCGTTTCTTTTTCTTGCCGGCGCGGGTCTCTTGATTGGACTCGCCTTTACGTTCCTCGGCGTCGAGCCGCACGGACGCCCGGTGGCTCTGTTTGGCGAAAACGCAGGTGCGAGCAGTGCATCGAAGTCACTGGCCGCGAAAACTGCAATGTGAAAGACGGAAAGTTTCACGATGGACCATGCACCCGACACGATCGCAACGGCGACGCCGTTCGATACTGCAAAGCTCGATCGGCTGATGGATGAGGCGGGGCTCGACATCCTGATCGTCACCTCGCGTCACAATGTGCAATATCTGCTCGGCGGATATCGCTTCTTCTTCTTCGACGTCATGGAGGCGATCGGCACCAGCCGCTATCTGCCTGTCTTCGTCTACCAGAAAGGGCACCCTGAGAATTCCGTCTACATCGGCAACCGCATGGAGAAGTTCGAGCGTGAACTCGGACGGATATCGGCGCCGATCGTTAAAGCGAGCGCATGGGGAACGATCGATGCGATCGGCCTCGCCATTGATCATGTGAGAAAGCTCGGGGGATCCGCCAAGTGCGTCGGCATCGAGGCCGGCTTCCTGCCGGCCGACGCCAGGGATCACCTGCTTGCCGGTCTTGGCAACATCGAGGTCCGCGAGGCTCATTTCACGCTGGAGCGGCTTCGCGCCGTAAAGTCGCCGGCCGAACTGGATCTCATCAGAGAGGCTTCCGAACGGGTCGTCGATGCGATGCTGGCCACGCTCAAGAGCTGCGCGCCGGGCATGACCAAGAACGACGTCGTCGCCCGTCTGCGTCGTGAGGAGCAGCAGCGTGATCTCGTCTTCGAATACTGCCTGATTGCCGCGGGCAAGAGCCATAACCGCGCGCCGTCGAACCAGCGTCTTGAAGAGGGCGACGTGATCTCGGTCGATTCCGGCGGAAACTACCGGGGCTACATCGGCGACCTCAGCCGCACGGGCATTCTGGGCGAGCCCGACAGCGAGCTACGCGAGTTGCTGCAACAGGTCGAGGACATCCAGCAGGTGGCCCGGCGCGCGATCCGGCCGGGCGCCATGGGCGGCGACATCATTGCGGCGGGCGAGGCAGCCGTCAAAGGCTCTCCGCATCGCGCCGTGCTCGACTTCACCGCACACGGTATTGGGCTTGTCAGCCACGAAGCGCCGCGCCTCACCGCGACCGGCCCGGTACCTTACGCGCCCTATGACGCCGGCCGGCCGCTCGAATGCGGGATGGTGATCTCGATCGAAACCGCGCTGCTGCATCCGGCGCGCGGCTACATCAAGCTCGAGGACACGCTGCTCGTCTCCGAGGTGGGCTGGGATGCGCCCGGCGACCACGGCAGGGAATGGAATTCGTCGCGTCTCATGGCGTGAAGCGGTCGACGCCAGGGCGGCATTTTTGGCTGGGGAACCGATTCAGCTGCGGTGCTGGAGGCGTTCGCCGGCAATTTCGGAACAATAGAAATATATCCCTGAGTTGCCCGACGTGTCAAGTTGCCCGGTCGCGGCCGGCTGCTTTGCATGGGGTTGTTTTCGATATTTTGGCAGCGCCCCCTGCGACGGCCCAGATGACTTCATGTGCGCTCGGCCAGGGGATTGATCCGGCGGTCTTTGCTTCACTCGAGCCTCCGGTCATGCGATGCTTTAAGCTGGATGTAGCGGCGGCTCCGTGCCGTCTGCTCGCCGGGTCGGCGCCGACGATGGGCAGGTGCAACCGATATGGATTGCCTCCCCATCGACAGAAGCGACCTGATGACCACCGCCGCCAACGCGCTCCGCGACTACGCCCAACGCATCCTGACCGCCCGTGTCTACGACGTGGCGGTCGAGACGCCGCTCGATCCGATGCCGCGGCTCTCGGAGCGCCTGTCGCGCGCCGTCTTGCTGAAGCGGGAGGACTTCCAGCCGATCTTCTCCTTCAAGCTTCGCGGCGCCTACAACAAGATCGTCAGGCTGCCGGACGCGCAGCGAAGACAGGGCGTCATCTGCGCGTCGGCGGGCAATCACGCACAAGGGGTGGCGCTGGCGGCGCGCAAGCTCGTCATTCCCGCGACGATCGTGATGCCGCGGACGACGCCCGCGATCAAGGTCGAAGCCGTCCGGCGTCTGGGCGGCGACGTTGTGCTGCATGGCGACACGTTCGACGATGCGCAAACCAAGGCCAGGGAGATCGAGGTCGCGCGCGGCCTGACCTTCGTGCATCCGTTCGACGATCCCGACGTGATTGCCGGCCAGGGGACCGTCGGGATGGAAATCCTGCGCCAGCATCCCGATACGATCGAGGCGATCTTCGTGCCGATCGGCGGGGGTGGGCTGGCGGCCGGCGTCGCCGCCTTCGTGAAATTCCTGAATCCCTCGATCAAGGTCGTCGGCGTGGAGCCGGCAGACGCTGCGTCGATGGCGGCGGCGCTCGCCAAGGGCAGCGTTGTCGCGCTGGATCAGGTCGGACTGTTCGCCGACGGCGTCGCGGTCCGCAAGGTCGGAGCCGAGACGTTCCGGCTCTGCCGCGATCTGCTCGACGAGGTCGTCACCGTTGACACCGACGCCATGTGCGCGGCCATCAAGGATATCTTCGACGACGTGCGATCGGTTGCCGAGCCCTCCGGGGCATTGGCGCTCGCCGGCCTCAAGGCCTACGCCGAGCGCGGCGCACTGAGCGACGGAAGCCTGATTGCCGTCAACAGCGGGGCCAATCTGAATTTCGACCGGCTGCGCACCATTGCCGATCGCGCCGAGGTCGGCGAACACCGGGAGGCGCTGATTGCGGTCACGGTGCCGGAGAAGCCGGGCAGCTATCGGCACTTCATCCGCATCCTCGGTTCGCGGGCCATCACGGAATTCAACTACCGCTTCGCCGAGACGACGGCGCCGGCGCAGCTGTTCGTCGGCATCGCGCTGAGTCGCGGCGAGGCCGAGAAGCGGGAAGTCATGGAGTTGCTCCGCCGCGAGGGCTATCCGATCCTGGATCTGAGCGAGAACGAGATGGCCAAGGACCATGTGCGCTACATGGTGGGCGGCCGCGCGCCGCTTCTCAAGGACGAGGTGATCTACCGCTTCGAGTTTCCGGAGCGTCCCGGCGCGTTGCTGAAATTCCTCGAGAGCCTGGCGCCCGACTGGAACATTTCGCTGTTCCATTACCGAAATCACGGCGCCGATTACGGACGCATCCTGGCAGGCATCGAGGTCAAGCCTTCCGAGCGCGCCCGGTTCGTTCAGGCGCTGGATGCGCTCGGCTATCCCTACTGGAACGAGAGCGAAAATCCGGCCTATCGGCTGTTTCTCTCCGCCGAGAAGAGATGAAGCGGCGAGGTCCTACGCTGGTCCAGAGTAAAGAGGACGGTTGGCGGTGCAAGACATCGGCGAGCCGCCACGCAATCCGTGCTGAAGAGAAAGGCAGTCCGTATGACCCGTGAGGAACGACAATTGCGCGAGGCGATCATTGCCAAGTGCCGATGGATGAATGCGTCGGGTCTCAACCAGGGGACATCAGGCAACATCTCCGCCCGCTACAAGGACAGGATGCTGATCACGCCCTCGGCGACCCCGTATGATTCGATGAAGCCGGAGATGATCGCGTCGATGCCGCTCGAGGCCGACGATGGGACGTGGGAGGGGCCGTTGCAGCCCTCCACCGAATGGCGCTTCCATCTCGACATCACGCGCGCCCGGCCCGATGTCGGCGCCATCGTCCATACCCACTCGACCTATGCAACCGTGCTTGCGATCGCGCGCAAGCCGATCCCGGCCTGCCACTACATGATAGCGGCATTCGGCGGCACCGACATCCGCTGCGCCGGCTACGCGCGCTACGGCACCAAGGAACTTTCCGATCATGCGATCGCCGCGCTGGAGGGCCGCAATGGCTGCCTGCTCGCCAATCACGGCATGATCGCGCTCGGCGCCAATCTCGACAAGGCGATGTGGCTCGCAGTCGAGCTCGAGACCCTCGCGCGGCAATACTACCTCTCGCTTGCGCTCGACTCGCGAATCATCCTGAGCGACGAGGAGATCGCCGACACCGCGAAGGGGTTCTCGACCTACGGGTTGCAGGCGCCAAAGCCGAGCGAGGCCCGTGCGACGGCAAAGGCGGTGCCGCGCCGCGCCGAGAAGCGGCGTAGCAGCAAGCGATGACGGGCACTCGCCGGTCTAGGACGGCATGTTTGACGGCCCCGTCAGCATAGGCAAGACTGATCGAAGTCAAACTGTGCCTGCGGGATATATCCGGTGCGCGATTCCGATTCTGATTTGCCTTGGTCGACCAGTTGGGCCGGTCTGCGCTCTGCCATCGCGGCGCTTCTCATCGCGTCGACGGTCATCTTCAGCCTACCTGCGTCCGCTCAAGTGGCGTGGCAGATGGCGACGGAATATCCTCGAAGCAATATCTCCGGACTTGGCTTGGCAAAATTCGCGGAGCTCGTGTCCGCGCAGACGAACGGATACGTTACGGTCCGCAATGCGTTCGATAACGAGTTGAAGATCAGCTCCGGCGAAATGTTGCGTGCGGCCCAAGAGGGACGGATTGCCGGTGGCGACGCATTCGCGGGGCCGCTCGAAGCGTCCGATCCGGTATTTGGCCTGCCGTCGCTGCCGTTTGTCGTCCAGTCCATCGAGGCGGCGCGGACCATCAACGAGCGCGCGCGGCCACTCTATGAGAAGGCGTTGGCCGCACAGGGCCTCAAGCTCCTGTACATCACCATTTGGCCGTCCACCGGCCTCTGGAGTGTCCAGCCAATCTCGACGCCGGCGGACCTGCGATCCATTGCCGCGCGGACGTATGACTACAATTCGGCCGAGGTGATGCGCGCGGTCGGTGCAACGGCGGAGTATCTTCCGTTCAACGAGGCAATCGCCAAGGTAAGAAGCCATGAGCTGAATGCCATCCTTACGTCGGGCGACGGCGGGGCCGGCCGAAAGCTCTGGCAGGATCTGACCCATTTCACGGCGATCAACTACGCGATTCCGATCTCGATTGCCTTTGTACGGACCGATGCCTTTGAAGCGCTCCCGGAATCGGTTCAACGCCAGGTGATGCAGGTGGCTGCCGAGACGGAACAAAGCCAGTTCCAGCTTCTGGCCAATCGCACGGCCGAGAATTATGCGCGCATGCGTGCTAACGGGGTTGAGATCGCAGAGCCGGCGCCGGCTCCCGTTCTCGCCGCGCTCGAGCAAGGTGCGTCGGCACCCATCGCAATGTGGAAGGCCAAGGCTCCTCCGGAAGCCGTGGCTATCGTCGAGCGGGCGTTGCAGCAGCAATAGACGGTGGTGGCATCGCGCCGGCCGCGATCAGCCGCCATGGACGATGAGCCGTGGAGCTGTGCGCGGCGTGCAACACTAGTTCGTACGTTGGCTGCGGCCTTGCGGTGCATCCGCATTGACGGTCGATGTGCTGGCCGACCCGGATGCGGTCTCGACCCGAGGGATCGCAAGATGCAGATTGCGGCGAATGTGAAATTCGAACGTGCCGGCGAGCGCCGTTTCGATGGCGGAGAGGTGCGCAGCTCCATCGTCCAGCAACGCATGACCATGACCCGCCGAGAACAGTGCGCCCGCGACGAAGATCGGAAAATAGGCGGTGCATCCGACGCCGAGATCCCTGTTGTCGATGCGCCCGCTGAAACCGTTCGCTTCGTTCGGCTTGCGGGGGTCCCAGTTCACCGGCGGCGCGACACCAAAGTTGCCAAAGCACGGCGACAACCTCAGCTCCCGTCCCCAGGGCAGGCGCGCGATATTGCGCGCGCGATCGAGCGGGACATGCCGGCAGCAAAAGTCCAATGAGGTTTCCCGCGCAGCGCTCGTCGGGGCCCTCATGTTCCAACCCCAGTCCGATCGCAGGCGAACATCGAGGACACGAACCTCGAGCACGTCGCCTGGTTCGGCGCCCTCGATGTGGATTGGTCCGGTCAATAGCCGCGGTGCGGCTCCGTGGGACGCGGGGATGTCGCTGCAGCCAAGCGGTTCGACCAGGTCGCTCACGTGATCGAACGCTTCATCCGGCTCGGCCGATAGCGTTTCGATCGTCACCCGATCACCGGACGCTATTCTGATGACGGGACTGAGCCGACCATCCCACAGTCCCCAATGAAGATGATCTGGTGTCGAGGTAAGATAATGCTCCACGGTCCATCCTCTCTTGTTGGTTCTTGTTGACGCCTGTGCGCCCGCTGCGTCACCAGGCGGGCCACTTCAACCGGGTGATCGCTGTGGAAGCAGGGCGCTGCATGGCGACGCTTTCGAAAGTGACGTTGGCTCATAAGCACGATCTGTGCCAAGAGCCGTGATGCAGGACATCCTATCTATCGGCTTATGGTCCTAATACCCTCCGCTTCGAGCCGAGATTTTGAGCTGGCCAGGTCAACCATGTGGCAGTTCCGTCCGCTCGCGTAGCGGCTAGTCGGAACCGTGATAGGCGGGACGTCAAGTTGGAACAGTGCGCGCTGCTCGTCTCACGTGCAGCCGACCTGTCGTCTTCCGTCGCGGATCATCTGAGACGTGAGCAAACTCGCGCGTTCGACTCGTGATCTGCGATTCACCAAGCGGCACAATGATGCCGTAGCGCCTATTTCGAGGGCTTCGGCCTGTTTCGCGTCAAGGAATGGTTCAGCTTTGCCGAGTTGCCTGGTGATTTGGACGTTCTCAACCATCCGGCTGAAGGAGCGGCGATGACGCGCCGAGCAATTGCCACCGGACGCAGCAGCTCATCTCCCGCGGCAAGGACTCCTGCGGTCCTTCGATGGCCACTTGCTTCGCCATGGCATGTCGCGGCTGCTGTATCCGCCACGATTGGCTGTAGCGAAGATTCTGCTAGACGTATGGGACTAACATTAGTACGATAGTTTCAATTGGCAGGAAGGGCCTGCGGTTCGCTCCTCAGCCGCTGCCGGTTGCCGACAAGGAGGATGTTTTGCCGGATACCCTGGTGGAGCCGTACACGCGGCTCAGAGAGAAGATGGCGCAGCGCGACCGCAGCCTGCGCGAGAAGGTGGTGTCGCTCGAGGAAGCGGCAGGCTTCGTCCAAGACGGCATGAAAGTGGGTATTGGCGGGTCGACCATGTCCCGCACGCCGATGGCGCTGCTCTGGGAGCTGATCCGTCAGCATCGCAAGGATCTTTCGATTTCGCGCTGCATCGTCTCGACGGACGGCGACCTCGTGTTCGGATCCGGCATCGCGAACCACGTCGTCACCAGCTGGTTCGCCCAGGGGATTCTCTGGGGCCTGTCCAAGGTGATGCGGCACCACGTGGAGAATGGCGGCAAGCGCTACGAGGAATGGAGCCACATGGCCGTCGGCATGCGCTTTCGCGCCGGCGGCATGGGCGTTCCGTTCCTGCCGACCCGCGCCATGATGGGGTCGGATATCGTAGGTCAGCGTCCCGAAGCCAAGCAGATCGACTGTCCGTTCACCGGCGAGAAGCTGCTGCTGGTCCCCGCGCTCAATCCTGACGTCGCGCTGATCCACGTCCAGCGCTGCGACCCCTACGGCAACGCCCAGATCGACGGCCTGCAATTCATGGACATCGATCTCGCGCTCGCCGCCAACAGCGTGATCCTCACGACCGAGCGGATCGTCTCGAACGACCAGATCCGGCGCGCGCCGGACCAGACCAAGATCCCGTTCTTCTGCGTCGATGCCGTGGTCGAGGTTCCCTACGGATCGGCACCGCACGAGTGCTACGGCCTCTATGAGCCGATGATGCGGCACATGGAAGCCTATGTCGCGCAGGTCAACGCGGATCCCGTGAAGGGCATGCAGGAATATCTCGATCGCTATTTTTACAGCCCGAAGTCCTGGAACGAATATCTCTCGCTGATCGGCATGGATGAGGTGTTGGAGGCGACGCAGAAGGGCAGGAGCATCTATAATGACTGAGGCGCAGCGCTACACCGCAAGCGAAATTCTCGCGATCTTGAGCGCGCGCCAGCTGCAGGACGGGCAGGTGGTCTTCGCCGGCATCGGCGTGCCGCTGCTCGCTGCAACCCTGGCCCAGCGCACCCGCTGTCCAGCCCTGACCATCCTGTTCGAGGGCGGCGTGGTCGGCGCCTTCGTCGAGCCGGGCAAATTGCCGCCGTCGACCAATGACCAGCGCTGCACCAAGCGCGCCAACATGGTCCTCGGCAGCGCCGATGTCTTGCTGCTGCTCCAGCGCGGTTACGTCGATGTCGGCTTCATGGGCGGCGCCCAGATCGATCAGTTCGGCAATCTGAACTCGTCGTTCATCGGCGATCCGGCGAAGCCGAAGACGCGCCTGCCGGGTACCGGCGGCGGCAATGACATCTCCAGCCTGACCAACATGATCGTCGCGATGAAGCACGAGAAGCGTCGCTTCGTCGAAAAGGTCGACTTCATCACCAGCCCCGGGTTCATCCGTGGCGGCACCAGCCGGCGCGACTCCGGCCTGCCGAGCGGCGGCATCTGGCGCGTGATTACCGAGCTCGCCGTGTTCGGCTTCGACGACAGAACCCGCCGCATCAAGGTGCTCGCGCTCAATCCCGGCGTCAGCCGCGAGGAAGTGCAGGACAATACCGGCTTCAGGCTCGACTTCGACGAGAAGCTCCACGTCACGTCGCCGCCGACCGACCACGAACTCGAGACGCTGCGGATGCTCGATCCCGACCGTCTCTTCACCGCTTAAAGCTACACCAAGTCCGGAGATCTATTGATGACCACGCTTGCCAACACGTTTGGTATTGCCGCGCGCAACTTCACCGCTTATCCCGAAATGCCCAACGCCCGGGCGCTCGTCGAGTATGGCGTTCGGGTCGAGGAGCTCGGCTACGATTCAGTCTGGGTCTGGGATCACATGCTTCTCGGCGTGGATCCGAACTTCCCGATCATCGACTCCCTGACGACGCTGACGGGCATTGCCGCGCGCACGAAGCGGATCAAGATGGGCACCGGCATCCTGGTGCTGCCGCTCCGCAACGCGGTGGCGCTCGCCAAGCAGCTCTCGAGCATGGATCAGCTGTCCGACGGCCGCCTGATCATGGGCATGGCGTCCGGATGGTACAAGCGCGAGTTCGACGCGCTCGGCATTCCCTTCGAGAAGCGCGGCAAGATCATGGATGAAAATCTTGAGATCATGCGCCGGCTGTGGACCGAAGAGTCGGTTACCGGCGAGTACATGCGCCATAACATTTCGAAGGCGGTGATGTACCCCAAGCCGGCGCAGCCGCAAATTCCGCTGCTGATCGGCGGATACGCCGATCCCGTGCTGAAGCGCGCCGCTCTGAACGGAGACGGCTGGCTCACCTACTTCTATCGTCCTGCCGACTTCAAGAAGTCCTGGGACAAGATCATCAACTTCGCCAAGGAGGGCGGCAAGGATCCGTCGATTTTGAAGAACGCCTCGCAGCTGCCGATCATGATTGGCAAATCGCGGCAGGCGGTCGAAGCCGACATGATGGACTGGCTCAACAAGGAGTGGGATTTCCCGGCTCACAGCGACTGCAGCCGCGAGAGCGCCATCATGGGCTCGGTCGATGAGTGCGTCGCCCAGCTTCGCGAGCACATCGCGCTGGGCGTCCAGAAGATCATCTTCGTTCCGTACAAGTATCAGGCGGACCAGGTCGAGACCATCGCGCGTGAGATCATCCCGCGCCTGCGCGCCAAGTAACGAAACCGGAAAAACGCTCAACACAGGCGACAAGCAGATGACTGACCCCGTACGCAAGAAGATCCTCGACAAGGTCGACGCTTCGAAAGATCACGCGATCAAGTTCCTCCAGGATATGGTCGCGATCCCGAGCGTGACCGGCGACGAAGCCGCGATCCAGAAGCACATGCACGGCTACCTGACCGAGGTCGGTCTCGAGGTCGACATGTGGGAGACCAATTGGGACCAGCTGAAGAAGCATCCCGGCTATCGCCCGGTCGACCGCGGCTACGAGAACCGGCCCAACATCGTTGCCACTCTGAGGGGCACCGGCGGTGGCCGCTCGCTGCTTCTCAACGGTCATACCGACGTGATCCCCGTCGGCAACGGCGAGGGATGGAGCGACAATCCGTGGTCGGCCTCGATCAAGAACGGGCGCATCTATGGCCGCGGTTCGTGCGACATGAAGAGCGGCGTTGCCAGCCACGTGCTCGCGGTCCAGTACTTGAAGGAGCTTGGGCTCACTCCGAAGGGCGATGTCATGATCAACATCGTCATCGACGAGGAAGTCAGCGGACACGGCACGCTGGACACCGTCATCCGCGGATACAAGGCGGACGCCGGCATTTCCGGCGAGACCAGCGACCTGTTCGTGCAGCCGGCTTGCATCGGGCGTATCTGGTTCCAGATCGACATCGAAGGCAAGCCCGCCGGTATCCAGCAGCGCTACCTTGGCATCAGCGCCATTGAGCTCGGCAACAAGATCGTGAAGGCCGTGCAGGAGCTGGAAGACGAGCGCGTTGCGAACGTCAAGCACGCGCTCTATCCGAGCGCCATCGACTCCTTGCCCTGCATCATCGGCAGCTTCCAGGCCGGCAACTATCCGAGCGCCTTCCCGGCGAGCGCCGTTCTGAAGGGATCGATCGGCACGGTTCCGAGCGAGGACCATGAGGGCGTCAAGCAGAGCCTCGTCAAGAAGATCGCCGAAGTTGCGGCTCAGGATCCCTGGATGAAGGACCATCCGCCCGTGGTGAAGTTCGTCGGCTACGACGCCGAAGCCTCGGAGATTCCGGTCCAGCATCCGATCGTGCAGACCGTCTGCGACGTCTATACTGAAGTGACCGGCAAGAAGCCGACGATCTCGGGGCGCCAGGGTGCCGCGGATACGCGGTTCTTGAACAAGTACGCGAATACGCCGACCGTGATCTTCGGACCCGGCTCGACGGCGGTCATGCATGCGAACGACGAGTATGTGTCGATCGATGATTATCTGACGGCCATCAAGGTCATGGCGCTCAGCATCTACGACTGGTGCAATTCCGCCCCAACCAAGTAATCAAGGGGCCGGATCGATCGGGAAGGGGTCCATGATTTGGGCCCCTTTTTTGGCGGCGTCGGTGGTGCGAACTCGCTATTGTCGTATGCGGGAGGGTTCTCGAGACTCGACGCTCAATCCTGGTGATGCTATCTTTGCGATAATAGAATGAATTTGATGTTCGAGCCGTCGATCGCTCCGGACACGGACGACAAGAGGGGAGACGGAGTGGCAAAGCAGGGCGTTGGAGCTTCCATTCCCCGAAAGGAAGATGATCGCTTTCTCCGCGGACGAGGCGAATATGTCGGCGATATTCGTTTGCCCGGCATGCGCGACGTTGCGTTCGTCCGTAGTCCGCTTGCACATGCGCGGATCAAGGACATCCGTATCCCGCCGCATCTCCGCGGCAGCGTGTTCATTGCGTCGGATATCGCGGCCGATACGCGTCCCATTCGCGCTGTGTCCGGACTGCCGGGCTTCAAGCCTTCCGATCAGCCGATCCTCGCGTTCGAGAAGGTCCGTCAGGTCGGCGAATTGATCGCGATGTGCGTCGCCGATACCCGCGCGGAAGCCGAGGACATTGCGGCTGCGGTCGAAGTTGATTTCGAGGAATTGCCGGCCGTGCATGACATGCTGCTGGCGCGCCGTCCGGGCTCGGCCCTGGTGCACGAAGAGTGGGGCGACAATGTCTTCCTCGAGACGTTTGTCGACATCAACATGGAAGCGGCCTACGACGCTCCGATCAAGATCACGCGCGAGATATCGACCGCGCGACAGAGCATGGCGCCGATGGAGGGCCGCGGCACGGTTGCCGTCTGGCACAAGCGGATGGACCAGCTCGTCCTCTACACCGGCAATCAGCAACCGCACATCGTGCGCAACGGCCTGTCGGAATGCCTCAATCTCGATCAGCTGAAGATCCGCATCGTCTCGCCCGATGTCGGCGGCGGCTTCGGCTACAAGGGTATCGTGCTGACGGAGGATGTCTGTCTTGGTTGGCTCGCCATGCGCTGCGGCTATCCGGTGCGCTGGATCGAGGATCGCCGCGAGCATTTGACGGCAGGCGCGAATTGCCGCGAGCATCATTACAACATCACCGTCTATGCCGATCGCGACGGGAAATTGCGCGGCGTCGAGTGCGAGGCCTCGGTCGATTCCGGCGCCTATTCGTCGTATCCGTTCTCGGCATGCCTGGAGGCTGCGCAGATCGCCAGCATCCTGCCCGGACCGTACGACTTCCCATCCTATCGCTGCCGCACATGGTCGGTGTCCACCAACAAGTGCCCGATCCTGCCTTACCGCGGCGTTGCCCGCACCGGCGTTTGCTATGCGATCGAACTGATGATGGACGCCATCGCATACGAATGCGGTCTTGAGCCGTACGAGGTGCGGCTCAAGAACCTGGTACGGCCGGAGCAGATGCCGTTCGACAACATCACCAAGAAACATTTTGACAGCGGGAATTATCCGGAATCGCTGCGGCAGGCTCTGGCAAAGATCGATTTGGCTGGCCTCCGCGCACGCCAGAAGAGGGGCGAGCCGGACGGTCGGTTGATCGGGGTCGGGCTGTCAGTCTATTGCGAGCAGGGCGCGCACGGCACGTCGGTCTACGCAGGCTGGGGCATCCCGATGGTTCCGGGACACGAACAGGCGACCGCGCGGATGACTCCCGACGGCGGCCTCGAGCTGCGCATCGGCGCGCATTCGCACGGTCAGAGCATGGAGACCACGCTTCCGCAGGTCGCGCACGAGATCCTTGGCATCGACATCGCGCGCATCAAGCTGGTTCACGGCGACACCGAGTACACGCCCTACTCGACGGGCAGCTGGGGATCGCGCTGCGCGGTGATGTCCGGCGGCGCGGTCGCGACCGCCTCGCGTGAGCTCGCCAAGCTCATCAAGGGGATTGGCGCGCATCTGCTGCAGACGGAGGTCGAGAACGTCAAGCTCGAGAACGGCGCGGTCGTTGGTCCGTCCAACAGCGTGAAGATCGATGAAATTGCGCACACCTGGTACCGCAGGCCGCAGGATCTGCCGGCAACTGTCGATCCGAGGGGCCTTGAGGTCACCATCGGCTACAAGCCGGCGCGCGATTCCGGCACGTTCAGCTACGCGACCCATATCGCGGTGGTCGCTGTCGATCCGGAGTTGGGCGATATCGAGCTGATCGACTATGTGGTCGTCGAAGACGGTGGCCAGCTGATCAATCCCATGGTTGTCGACGGGCAAATCTATGGCGGGCTGGCGCAAGGCATCGGCACCGCAATGTATGAAGAAATGAACTTTGACACGTCGGGGCAGCCGCTCGCATCGACCTTTGCCGACTATCTGCTGCCGGGCCCGACCGAGGTGCCGGCACCCAAGCTTGGCCACATGGAGACGTTGGCGCCATATACGGAGTTCGGTGTCAAAGGTATCGGCGAGGGCGGTGCCATTGCGCCTCCCGGCGCAATCGGCAATGCGGTCAATGATGCATTGCGGCCTCTTGGAGCCCAGGTCTTGCACACACCAATGACGCCACGACGTGTCCTCGAGGCCATTCGGGCCGCAGCCGAGAGCCGCAAGGCGAAGGCGCCCGAACTTGCGGAAGGGTTGCCGGCGTGAAACCTGTCAATTTCGATTATGCGCGCCCCGATGCGGTCGATGCAGTGATCAGGCTCATCGCGGACGACAGTAGAACCGTCAAGATGATGGCCGGGAGCCAGTCGCTCGGGCCGATGTTGAACCTCAGGCTCGTGCAGCCTGATCTGATCGTCGATCTGACCGGGATCGAAGAGCTCCGTTGCTTCAGTGACGGCGCGGACGAAATCTCGATCGGGGCTTGCGTCACGCATGCCGATATCGAGGACCTTCGCGTCACCGACGTCACGCGCGGTGCGCTGCCGACGGTGGCCAATGGCATCGCATACCGCGCGGTGCGCAATCGCGGCACCATCGGCGGAAGCTTGACGCATGCCGATCCGTCCGCCGACTGGCACTCGATGCTCGCCGCAGTTGGGGCAAAAGTCGTGCTGCGCGGCCCGGCTGGAGAGCGGACCGTGGCCGTTGAGGACTACATGGTCGGCGCGCTTGAGGCCGACCTGCAGCCTGGCGAAGTTCTCGTTCGCGTCGTGGTGCCGCGACTGAGCAAATCGGCGCGCTGGGGCTATTACAAGAGCTGCCGCAAGACGGGCGAATTTGCCCACGCGATCGGCGCCTTCATGACCGACCCCGATCGCGGCGTCAGCCGTGCGGTGATCGGCGCGACGCAGAGCCGCCCGATCGTCATTGCCAAGGCAGGCAATGTGATCGGCGACGGCCGCGCGCCGCGTCTGAGCGACAATTTCAACGGCGGGGCCGTCGACGAAATTCTGGAGAAGGCAGGGATGGTCGACCCCCTGGACAAGCAAACCCATGTCGTCGCGCTGCGCCGCGCGATCGAGCAGGCACGGCCGCAATGAGCATCTGCAACCTCAACGTCAACGGGAGCGCCGTCAGCGCGGAGATCCAGCCGCGGACGCATCTTGCGGACTTTCTCCGCGAGAAGCTCAATCTGACCGGCACCCATCTGGGCTGCGAGCACGGCGTCTGCGGCGCGTGCACATTGCTTGTCGATGGTGTGCCCACGCGCTCCTGCATCACCTTCGCGCTGGCCTGCCAACAGGCCGACGTCACGACGATCGAGGGGCTCGACGACGACGAGATCACACGCGAGTTGCGCGCGGCCTTCACGAGGGAACACGGCCTTCAATGCGGCTATTGCACGCCGGGGATGGTTGTGTCGGCGCGCGATGTCGTGCTGCGCATGCAGGACCCCAGCGAGCGCGATATTCGCGTGGCCATGAGCGGAAACCTTTGTCGCTGCACCGGCTATGTCGGCATCGTCCGCGCCATCCAGGGTGTGATCGCAGACCGCAGGGGGCGAGGGATCGCGGCGATTCCAAACGGAAACCGGACGCGTCTTGGGCCTTCGGGCTCCGGCAATGCGACCGCGGTGACCGCGGCTGCGGCTCGGCCCAAGGCAAACGCCGCACCAACGGCGAAAAAGGCGGAAGCTCCGGCAGCGGCGGCGGCCTCGCTCAGGGATACGAGCTGGAAGCCGCAAACGACGTTCACGCAGAGCTTCACCGTCGGGCATCCAGTCGATGACGTCTGGAATTTCTTCTCCGACATCGGCGCGGTCGCCGCCTGTCTGCCAGGCGCATCGTTGGCCGGAGAGCCGGTCGACGGGCACGTCGACGGTCAGATCAAGATCAAGGTCGGGCCGATCTCTGCCGAATTTCAAGGCATCGCCGATGTGACGCGCGATGATGCGAGCCGCACGGGCACGATTGTCGGTGCAGGCAAGGACAAGCGCAGTAACTCGTCAACCCGCGGTTTGATCGGCTATGCCGTCAAGCCGGGTGACGTGGAGAACCAAACCAAGGTCGATCTCAGCATTGGCTTCACCTTGACCGGGGCACTGGCGCAGTTCAGCCGCTCCGGCCTGATCCAGGATATGGCCGGACGAATCATCGCTGTCTTTGTCCAGAACCTCGAGACGCGGCTCTCCCATCGATCGGGTGGAGGCGAGGGCGAGCCGGCCATGGTCAGGGAATTCGACGCCGGCGCGCTCATGCGCTCGATGGCGTTGGATTATGTGAGACGATCGCTTCGATGGCTCTTGCGACGATCCTAGTTGTTCGGCGATAAAAACTCGCCTTTGGCGATGAAATGGACTATCTTACTATCATGAATAAGGTAGTCCCAAATTACGAGCGCAGTCGGGTCCCCCTCTACGTGCAGGTTGCATCGGTCATGCGCCAACGGGTCGAGTCCGGGCGATGGCAAGAGGGCGACAAGATCTCGACCATCGAGGAGCTCGAAACCGAATTCGGCGTCGCGCGCGTTACGATCCGGCAGGCGATCGAGATGTTGCGGAACGAGGGGCTCCTCGACGCGCAGCAGGGACGCGGGACGTTCGTGTCCGGAAGACCCAAGAATCGTCACTGGCTGAACCTGGCCAACGATTTCGAGTCGATGGTCGATTCCGTCAGGAACAACGTCCTCAAGCGCGTTTATGTCGAGGAAAATGCGGATCCGCCCCGGCTCGCCGCGCATGAAGGCCGGCCCGCCGCCAGCTACGCGTTTCTCAGAAGCGTGCAATACAACGAGGACGAGCCGTTTTCGGTCGTCAACCTCCATCTGGCGCGCAACCTCTACCTCAAGGATCGCAAGCGCTTCACCCACACGGCCGCGCTGACGAAGATCATGGAGATGGACGACATAACGCTCGCCCATGCTCATCAGGTCGTGACGATCGGCGTGGCCGATCCCGAAACGGCTGAACTGCTCAAGATCGGCCTCGGCGAACCAACGGCCGATTGTCGCCTGGTGCTGGTCGACAGCAACGACATCGCCGTCTACGTCGCCAATATCCACTATCATCGTAGTTGCTTCGCGCTCCGTTCCGACCTTCTCGAAAAATCGAAGAAGCGAACGAAGGCCTGACGAACGAGCGGGCGCAAGGCCCGCTCCGAGGCCGCGCTGGAGCGTTTTCGAGCGAAGTGGCCACCGGTTCGAGTGAAGAAAACGCGTCAAAACAAGAATCTAGAGCTTCGGTTCTGATGTAATCAGAACCGAAAATGCTCTAGGCGAGGATGCTGGCCGGCGAAGCGCCCACGATTTCCGTGTAGCGCTGTTGGTCGGTCGCACCTTCAGTGTTGACCAGCAGGACGCGCGACGCCTGGTTCAAGCCCAGCGATTCACGCGCGGCGCTGCTCTTGGCGGCGCGCCAAAGGCCGGCCAATCCAGCTGCGCCACTTTCGCCGGCCACAATGGCTGGATCATCGCCCGTCGGATGCGCGAGGCGGCGCATCGCTGCCGCGGCATCCTCTTCGCCGACCATCATGAATGCGTCCGCCTTCCGCGACAGGATGCGCCAGGCAACCAGAGAAGGCTCGTAGCATTCCAGCATCGCCATGATCGTCGGCTCGCCATGGGCGATCTTGATCGGCGCGCCCGCGATGGCGCTTTGATAGAGGCACGCAGCCCGTTCGGGTTCGACGACCACGAATGTCGGCCGGCTCTTGCCAAAGACGACATCAAAGTAACCCGCGACCGCGGCCGCGAGGCCGCCAACGCCGGCCTGGATGAAGACGTGGGTGGGCGCCTCCGGCTGCTGCCGGAGGATCTCGTTCAGCATCGCCGTATAACCCTGCATGACCAGTCCGGGGATGCGCTCGTAGCCGGGCCAGGACGTATCAGAGACGACGATCCAATGGTTGTCCTGGCAGACCTTGTCGGCGACCGCGACGGAGTCGTCGTAGGTGCCGGGCACCCGCACGATTTCCGCGCCGAAGCGGGCAATCGCCTGCACGCGCTCATCCGTGACCCCGGAATGCACGAAGATGACCGCCTTGGCTCCGACCATCTGCGCGCCGGCCGCGACCGATCGCCCATGATTTCCATCGGTGGCGCAGCCGACCGTCAGGCTGCGCGCGATCTCGCGTATCGCTGGCGTCCCGATCTCGCTGATATCCACCGCGCGGCCCAGCTTGTTGCCGGCATGCTCCAGCAGTAGCCTGACGACGGCGTAGGATCCGCCCAGAGCCTTGAAGCTGCCGAGGCCGAGCCGATGCGATTCGTCCTTGATATGGATGGACTTCACCTCGAATTCGCGGGCGAGCGCCGGCAGCGATCGCAGCGGCGTTTCCGCGTGGTTCGGTCGGAAGGCGAGAAAGCGCTCGACTTCGCTCGCCTCTTCACGCGCCAGCGTGGCGGCATCCGCCGGGTCAAGTGGTTGGTCGTGAGATGAACTTGTATTCGACAGGAACATTCGAACCGGCCTTCGCGATGAGCTGTTTGGTGGGAGCTGCCGCCGCTGATCGGACGTGTCATCGTCGGGCAGCGTAGCTTGCCAGGATTGGAGATACATACTATCATTGGGATGATAGTTCAATGCGGATCTCGTGAAACGGCCGCTTGCTGTCGCCGCTCCAAAACGGTCTTCGGAAAAACGGGAAAAATGGTTTGCAAAAGAGATTGTCTTACCAATGATAGGACATTATAACTCAAGCAGACGAGGTGACGGATGACCATATCGATCAACTTGAACGCCGACATGGCCGAAGGATTCGGCGCCTACGACGTCGGTGACGATGCCGGAATCCTCCAGATCATCGGATCGGCCAATATCGCCTGCGGCTTTCACGCCGGTGACCCGCGGGTGATGCGCAACGTCGTGCGCGAAGCCAAGCGCCTCGGCGTCACGATCGGTGCTCATCCCGGTTTCAACGATCTCTGGGGCTTCGGACGTCGGCGCATCGATATGCGCCCCGATGACCTCGAATACATGGTCGCCTACCAGATTGGCGCGCTGCAGGCGATGGCGGCCTACGAAGGCGAGCGGGTTACCCACCTCAAGCCGCACGGCGCGCTCAACAACATGGCTGCCGAAGATGCCGAATACGCCCTTGCCATCGGCCGCGCCATCAAGGCCGTCGATCCGCGCATCATCTATGTGGCTCTCGCTGGGTCCGAGATGGAGAAGGCCGGCCGCAAGCTCGGGCTTCCGGTTGCCATCGAGGGCTTCTGCGATCGCCAGTACGACGACGACGGCAATCTGACGTCGCGCAAGATCGCGGGCTCCGTGATCAAGGACGCGACGGTCGCCACACGACAGGTGCTCGATATGGTGTTGAACAACACCATCACCTCCCGCAACGGCAAGAAGATCAAATGCAAGGTCCACTCGCTGTGCGTCCATGGCGACGAGCCGACGGGCGTCGCCACGGCGCGTGCGGTGCGGGAGGGCCTCGAGAAGGCCGGCGTCAAGCTCGTGCCGCTCACCGAAATGCCCCTCGACTAATCCCGGAAAGGCCACCGAGACATGAACACGAAACCGACAATTGCCATCCTTGGAGGAACCGGCGATTTGGGATCCGGCCTCGCGAAATGCTGGCTTGCGGCGGGCTACAAAGTCATTCTCGGTTCACGCTCCGCGGAGAAGGCCAGGAGCGCGGCCCAGACCATGACCGGCGACGTCGCGGGTGACGACAATTCCGCCGCCGCCCGGGCTGCCGACATCGTGGTCGTTGCCGTGCCGTTCGCGAGCCATGATGCGACGCTGAACGAAGTCAAGGACGTGGTTCAGGGCAAGATCGTCGTGGATGCCGCAGTGCCGCTGGTGCCGCCGAAAGTGTCCGTCGTCCAGCTTCCGCCGGCAGGTTCGGCCGCGCAGATCGCGCAGCAGTTGCTCGGGCCCGGCGTGCGGGTCGTCTCCGCCTTCCACAATGTGGGCGCGACAAAGCTGCATCAGGGCAGCCGGGCGGATTGCGACGTTCTGGTCTTTGGCGACGACAAGGCGGCGCGCGACATCGTCATCGGTCTCGCGAATGAAGTCGCATCCGCCGGCATCGACGGCGGCGTGCTGGCAAACTCGGCGGCCGCCGAGGCGCTGACATCCGTGCTGATCGGGATCAATCGGCGCTACAAGGTGCCCGGCGCCGGCATCCGCATCACCGGCCTGTCCACTAGCCCGGGTACCTGATCCATGCCTGTGGGGACGCGAGTCGAATACATCGCCGTGCAGGACATTCGGCGCGTCGAGCCGGGCGAGGATCTTGCCGCGCTCATCAGGCGGAGCCTCGCCGGGATGTCTCTCGAGCTCAAGCGCGGTGACATCCTCGTCATTGCGCAGAAAATCGTCTCGAAATCGGAAGGGCGGTACGTTCGGCTGAGCGACGTCGAGCCGTCCCCCCAGGCGATCGAACTCGCGGCGACGGTCGGCAAGGACCCGCGCTTCCTCGAGGTCGTGCTGCGCGAATCCTCCGAGGTCGTCAAGACGCGGCCGAACGTCGTCATCGCCGCGCACCGGCTCGGCTTCGTCATGGCCAACGCCGGCATCGATCAATCGAACATCGAGCACCGTGAAGGCGAGGAGCGCGTCCTGCTGCTGCCCAAAGATCCCGACGGATCCGCGCAGAGGCTGAGGGGCGCGCTGGACGCCGCCGGCGACCTCAATCTTGGAATCATCATCAACGACAGCTTTGGCCGTCCCTGGCGCAATGGTGTCGTCGGCGTGGCGATCGGCGCTGCGGGCATTCCGTCGCTGCTGAGCCAAATCGGCGTCCCCGACATGTTCGGCCGGGCGATGCGCGTCACCGAGATCGCCATCGCCGATGAGATCGCCGGCGCCGCCTCGCTCCTGATGGGGCAAGCGGGCGAGGGCATGCCGATCGTCCTCGTCCGTGGCCTCACGCTTGATGGACCGGTTTCACCTGCAGCTGCGCTCGCGCGACCCAAGAGCCAGGACATGTTCCGATGAGTGGCGCTGACCTCAACGTTGTTGCGCTGTGCGGCGGGGTCGGGGGCGCCAAGCTTGCCTATGGTCTCAATCGCCTGCTGGGCGCCAAGCTCGCCGTCATCGTCAACACAGGCGACGACTTCGAGCATCTCGGCCTCACGATCTCGCCGGACATCGACACGGTCGTCTATACGCTGGGCGAGCTTGCCGACGAAGAGCGTGGCTGGGGACGAGCCGGCGAAAGCTGGAACTTCATGGAGGCGCTCGGCGGCCTGAACGGCGAGACATGGTTTCGTTTGGGAGACCGCGACCTTGCCATGCACGTCCTGCGCTCGCGCGCGCTGAGCGCCGGCGTGACCTTGACCGATTTCACGGGCAGGATTGCATCGCATCTCGGCATTGAGGCGAGCATCCTGCCGATGACGGACGATCCGTTTGCGACGATCGTCGTGACGGCCGATCAGAAGCTCGCGTTTCAACGCTATTTCGTCGAGCTGCAGGCGCGGCCCGAGGTCAGTAAGATCGAATTCCAGAGCTCCAGCGGTGGAACGGCGACCAGCGCCGCATTGCGGGCCATCGGCGCCGCCGATGCCGTCATCGTCTGTCCGTCGAACCCGTATCTCAGCATCGATCCGATCCTGGCTGTACCCGGTATCCGGGCGGCCCTGGATGCGACCGAGGCTCCCATCGTTGCAATCTCGCCGCTGGTCGGCGGCCGCCCCATCAAGGGGCCGACCGCAAAGATCATGAACGAGCTCGGCGTCGCGACGAACTGCGCCTCGATCGTCAGGCACTATGGCTTCCTCGACGGTCTGGTGATGGATCGCGAAGACCAGGCCGACGCCGATGCGATCGGCATTCCCGTGCATGTGACGAACACGATCATGCGCTCGAAGGATGAGCGCGTTGAACTGGCACGCGAGTGCCTTCGATTTCTTGATCGACTAAACAGCTGAGCGGAGCGATGGACGATTCCGAAACCTGGGCCCTGGTGCCTGTCAAGCGGTTCAGTCAAGCAAAAGGCAGGCTGGGCGATATCCTGGTGGCGACCGAGCGCGCAAAACTGGCGCAAGCCATGCTGTGCGATGTTCTCGGAAACCTGCGGGATACGCGCGCGCTGTCGGGCATCGCCGTGGTGAGCGCCGATCCGGAAGCGTTTGCGATCGCCAAGCGCTTTGGCGCGGCCATGATCTTCGACGAGGTCGAGACCGGCGTTAACGCCGCGGTGCAGCGTGGCCTCGATGCGTTCCAACCGTACGGGCGGCGGGTTCTTGTTGTCCCCGCCGACATTCCGTTCGCCCGTCCGGAGGACTTCGAGCACGTCATCCGGCTGCTGGACCACACGCCGATCGTGCTCGTACCTGCGCTTTACGACGGTGGCACAAATGCCCTGGCGATGCGGTCGCCCGACATGCTGGAGCCTCGGTTTGGCGAAGACAGTTTCCGCGCCCACCGCTCCCTGGCGCGGCAGCGGCAACTGAGCTGCAGCGTGTTCAAGTCGCATGGCATCGGCAAGGACATCGACTGCCCGATCGATTTTGGTCCGTATCTGATCTCGTCGCAAAACCTCGGAACGACAGGTTCGTTTCTTGATGAGCTCAAGATTGCCGAGCGCTTCGGCAGCGACGACCATCCCGTCCCCGTGAGGCTGTTCTGATGACGTCCGTCTTGAATCTCCCGTTCGACCGTCGCCTGTCCCGAAGCGAGGCCTACGAGCTCATCGATCTTGCTGACATTGATGAGCTCCTAATGGCCGCCGCCAGGCGAAGGGATGCCGCGCACGGCGACGTCATCACCTATTCGCCCAAGGTGTTCATCCCGCTCACCCAGCTTTGCCGCGATGTCTGTCACTACTGCACGTTCGCTCACGCGCCGCGTTCGAACGTCAAGCCGTATCTCTCGATCGAGGAGGCGGTCGCCATCGCCAGGGCCGGCAAGGAGGCCGGCTGTCACGAGGCGCTATTTACGCTCGGCGACAAGCCCGAGCTTCGCTACCGCGTCGCGCGTGAGGAGCTGACAAGGCTGGGCCACGAATCCTCGCTGTCGTATCTCGCCGAAGTCGCCAGGGCCGTCTTCGAGCAAACCGGCCTGCTCCCTCACGTCAATCCCGGGATCATGAGCGAGCGCGACCTTGCCATGCTGCGCAAGGTATCGGTCTCGCAGGGCATCATGCTGGAGTCCGCGTCCGACCGGCTTTGCGCCAAGGGCGGCCCCCACTTCGGATCGCCGGACAAGGTGCCCGCCGTCAGGCTTCAGACGATCAAGACTGCCGGTGAGCAGGCCATTCCGTTCACATCCGGAATCCTGATCGGCATCGGGGAGACCAGGGCCGAACGGATCGATGCATTGCTCGCGCTGCGGGACTTGAACGATGCGCATGGCCATCTGCAGGAGATCATCGTCCAGAACTTCCGGCCGAAGGTCGGGACACGCATGGCCAATGCGCCGGCGCCCTCCGTGGACGATCATCTCTGGACCGTCGCTGTCGCCCGCTTGATATTCGAGCCGGAGATGAACATTCAGGCGCCGCCGAACCTCAGCCCGGCGGCCCTAGGGCGCGTCGTTGCGGCAGGGATCAACGATTGGGGCGGCGTGTCGCCGGTCACGCCGGACCACGTCAATCCCGAAGCACCATGGCCGCATCTGCGGCTCCTGGAGGCTGCAACGCGGTCAACCGGCAAGCGGCTCGAGAAGCGGCTGCCGATTTATCCGAGTTTCGCGCGCTATCCGTCGCGCTGGCTCGACAACAAGCTGCTGAAGTCGGTCCTCGATCGCATCGACGGCGACGGATTTCCGCGCACCGACGACTGGCATCCCGGCCACATCGGCGGGCTTCCATCGCGCGAGCTCGGATGGTTGAAATCCGCTCAGCGCACCCCGCACGGCGGCGAGGTCACATCCGTCATTGCCAAGGCCCAGCGCGGCGATGAGCTTTCGGAGGGCGAGATCGTCAGGCTGTTCCGCGCTCACGAGCGCGACTTTACCAGCGTCTGCCGGGCGGCCGACGAATTGCGGAGCAGCGTCAACGGCGACGTAGTGTCCTACGTCGTATGCCGCAACATCAACTACACCAACATCTGTTCCTTCAAATGCCAGTTCTGCGCCTTCTCGAAGGGGAAGATGAGTGAGAATCTGCGCGGGCGTCCCTATGACCTCGAGATGTCCGAAGTCGCGCAGCGGGTCACCGAGGCCTGGGACCGCGGCGCCTCCGAGGTGTGCATGCAGGGCGGCATCCATCCTTCCTATACGGGGCAGAAATATCTGGATATCTGTCGGGCCGTGAAGGGCGCCGTCCCGGCCATGCATCTCCATGCGTTCTCGCCGCTCGAGATCCATCAAGGGGCGCACACGCTTGGTATTTCTGTCGCCGAATTCCTGCAGGAGCTGAAGGCGGCCGGCCTGGGCACGCTGCCCGGAACGGCCGCCGAGATCCTCGACGACGAGGTGCGCGAGACGCTCTGCGCGGACAAGATCAGGACCCAGCAGTGGCTCGAAGTCATGCGCACGGCGCACTCGATCGGGCTCCGATCGACGGCCACCATCATGTTCGGCCATATCGAGCGCTACGACCATTGGGCGCGGCATCTGCTCCGGCTGCGGCGCTTGCAGGCGGAGACCGGCGGATTTACCGAGCTCGTGCCGTTGCCGTTCGTTCACATGGAAGCGCCGGTCTATCTCAAGGGCCGGGCGCGACCGGGGCCGACATTCCGTGAGGCGATCTTGATGCACGCGGTGTCGCGCCTCGTCCTCAACCCGCACATCACCAATATCCAGGCGTCCTGGGTCAAGATGGGACCGGAGGGGCTGCGGCACTGTCTTTCGGCTGGCGTCAACGACCTCGGCGGCACACTGATGGATGAGAGCATCTCGCGGTCGGCCGGCGCCTCGCACGGCCAGGAAATGACGCCGGAGGAGCTCGAATCGATCATCATTTCGGCCGGCCGTGTGCCGCGTCAGCGCACGACGACGTATGGCGTCGCGGATGACGTTCGGAGGCAGCGTTCATTTGACGCGGTCCATGAGCGGCAGACCAGCACGGGCATGCGATCCGCGGGGTGCTAGAGGACCCGGGCGAGGCCGTGAGATTCAACAGGGATGATTGGAAATGGCGTTTGTAATCGAGCCGAATGTCGTCGACAGGAAAGGCTGGCGGCAAGCCGCGGCGCAAGCGCGCAAACTTAACCTGAAGCTGCCGACCTTCTCGCAGCTCGCGCACCCGCCGCTTCCGTCGGCCAGGGTATGGGAGGACATTGCGGCGGTAGGGCCGGATGAGCCGAGCGCCGCGAACCTCTGGCGCATGCACTGGTACAATGCGGAAGACCGCAGGGGCAGGGACCTGGTGCCGGGCCATATCGTGCTGCCAAAAGAGATCTCCGGCGTCGATGCCAAGATCATCGTGTTGCTCGGCGATCGCTTTCCGATGATCGGCGCGCACAAGGTCCTGCCGGCCTATGCCGCCTTGATCGAGCAGCTCGTGACCGGGCGGTTCGATCCATCCAAACAGAAGGCTGTTTGGCCTTCCACCGGCAATTACTGTCGTGGCGGTGTCGCCGTTTCGCGGATCCTCGGCTGTCGCGGCGTTGCCGTCTTACCCGAAGGGATGAGCCGCGAGCGCTTCGAATGGCTCGAGAAGTGGGTGACGGAGCCAGGCGATATCATCCGGACACCCGGCACCGAGAGCAACGTCAAGGAGATCTACGACAAGTGCGCGGAGCTCAGGCGCGACGACAGCAACGTCATTCTCAACCAGTTCTCGTCGTTCTCGAACTACCTCATCCACTATGAGTGCACGGGGCGCGCGGCGGAAGATGCCTTCAAGGCGTTCAACCAGGACGATAACCACGAATTGGCGGCCTTCGTCTCAGCAACCGGATCGTCGGGGACGATCGCCGCGGGTGATTTTCTCAAGAGACGCTGGGGCTCGAAGGTCGTTGCGGTCGAGGCGCTCGAATGTCCGACGATGCTCAACAATGGCTATGGCGAGCACAACATTCAGGGGATCGGCGACAAGCACATCCCGCTCATTCACAATGTCATGAACCTCGACTTCGTTGTCGGGGTCTCGGACCGAACCACAGACCAGCTCAATCTGCTGTTCGGCTCGAAAGCGGGCCGGGATTATCTCGAGACGCGCCGCAGCCTCGAACCCGCGCTCGTGTGCGCCTTTGACCATATCGGCATCTCCGGGCTCGCCAACATCATCGCCTCGATCAAGCTGGCCAAGCAGATGAATTACGGGCCCGAGAAGGCCATTGTCACCGTGGCGACGGACAGCGCTTCCATGTACCGCAGCGAGCGCAAACAGTTCGAGGAGAAGCACTACGCGCGTGGCCTTGATCAGGTGAACGCCGCCGAAATCTTCGGCGCCTGCCTGCTCGGGGCCGCCTCCGACAACGTCGTCGAGCTGACGGAGCATTCGCGCCGCGCCGTCTTCAACCTCGGCTACTACACCTGGGTCGAGCAGCAGGGGGTTTCAGTCGCCGATTTTGAGCGGCGCCGTTCGCAGTCCTTCTGGAGCAAAATTCAGGACAGTTTGGGCGAATGGGATCAACTCACCATCGAGTTCAACAAAGAAGCGAATTTGGCGAACGCTTGACCGGCACGCGCGGCATCGTGTCCGTCGAAGGAGTTTCGAAATTGGTCTAGGCGAAAGCAATCGCGCAAATGATGAGCGGCTGCGTCAAATGAGGGCACTGCGAAAACAAAAATAGAGCAGGGCGCCTGCTTGACGACGGATTAGAAGTATCTTTAAGATACTAAGAATAGGATGATAGGATCATCCCGGCGGTGACAAATGGCCAGCGCCCATAAGCTGGCGCGCTGCACTGGTGTTTCGTTCCCTAGGCACGGCTCATGCGAGCACAGGAGGAAAGATGAAGCGAGCACACGGATTGATTACGGGCGCGGCCCTCGCCGCGGCGATGTCGACCGCACTGGCGACGGGCGCAGCGGCGCAGACCATCAAGATCGGTGTCAATGAGCCGCTCACCGGTCCGTTCGCCGCTTCCGGTACCTATGTCGTGAACGGCGCAAAGATTGCCGCCGACGAAATCAACGCCAAGGGCGGCTTGCTCGGTCGCAAGATCGAGCTGGTCATCGAAGACAACAAGAGCAATCCGACGGAGGCCGCTGCCGTCGCCGAGAAGCTGATCACCGGCGACAAGGTGCCCGTGATCATGGGTGCCTGGGGCTCGAGCCTGACGCTCGCGGTGATGCCCAAGCTCATGGAATACAAGGTCCCGATGGTGGTGGAGACCTCCTCCTCGAGCAAGATCACGACGTCGGGCAACTCCTACATCTTCCGCATCTCGCCGCCGTCGTCGGTCGAGGCGACCGAGTTCAAGTCCATCATGCCGTCGCTCGGCATCAAGAAGGCCGACTTCCTCGTCATCAACAATGACTGGGGCCGTGGATCAGCCGAGGACTTCGGCAAGATCATGAAGGCCCAGAACATTCAGGTCGGCCTCGTGGAGATCATGGATCAGGCCGCCCAGGACATGAGCGCGCAGCTTGCCAAGATCAAGGCAACCGACTCGGACACGATCATGGTCACGACCGCGGTCGAGCAGCTGACCCTGGTGTTGAAGCAGGCCGCAGCGCTCGGCATCACCAAGCGGATCGTCACCACCGGCGGCTCGCAAAATCCGGATCAGCTGATCGAGCAGGCCGGCGCCGCAGCGAACGGCTCCATGCATTTGACGACCTTCGCGCCCTGGTATCCGGACAAGACCCCGGACCCGGCAGCGACGAAGTATTTCCTCGGCGAGTGGAAAAAGCGTGGCTATGCGATCGCCGGCGCGACTGAAAGCTTCCGCGGCTACGACGGAATTCGCACGATCGCCAATGCGATCCAGCGGGCCGGCAAGGCAGAGCCCGCGGCGATCACCGATGCGCTTTGGACTACCGACTTTCCCGGCCTGAATGGTCAGATCAAGTTCCAGAAGCAAGGGCCGACCGGCAAGGAAAGCGGCCAGAGCATGCCCAACCTCTATCTGATCAAGATCGAGAACGAAAAGATCATCCTGTCGGGCTCCTGAGCTCGACGATAGCGGAAGGCGCCACCAAAATTGGTGGCGCCTTGGCATTGCCTCGCCCATAAACATGCTCTGAAGAGAGGATCAGCGGTCTTTCGGCCGAAAAAATCAGCATGACCGAGCTTCTGCAACACATCGTCAACACGCTCATTCTGGGCAGCACCTACGCGCTGCTGGGCATCGGGCTCACGCTCATCTTTGGCATCATGCGCGTCGTCAATTTCGCGCATGGTGAGCTTTACTCCTTCGGAGCCTATGCGCTGTATTTCGTCGGCGTGATGCTCGGCCTCAACTTCTTCCTTGCGCTGATCGTGGCGGTCGTCCTGGGCTGCTTTGCCGGTGCGCTGATCGAGGTCGTCTTGCTGCGCCCGATGCGTGGTGCGGACATCGATACGACCATGCTGGTCATGATCGGCGCCATGATCGTGATGCAGAATGGCGAGCAGTTCGTCTGGGGTGGTGTCGCGAAGTCGGTTTCGACGCCGTTCCCGGAACTTCCGCTCGTCATTGGTTCGATTTCGGTGTCCTGGTTGCGCTTGTTCGTCTTCTGCGCTGCCCTTGCCCTGATCGGCGTGTCCTATCTCCTGATCAACCGCACAAAACTCGGCAAGGCGATGCGCGCCACCTTCCAGGATCGTGATGCTGCTTCGCTCATGGGCGTCAACATCCAGTTCATCTACATGGCGACGTTCGCGATCGGCTCGAGCCTCGCGGCAGCGGCGGGTGCATTGCTCGGACCCGTCTACGTCATCTCCCCGCAAATGGGCAATCTCGCTTCGCTGAAGGCTTTCGCCATCGTCATCCTGGGCGGTCTCGGCAGCATCGGCGGGGCCACCATCGGCGGCTTCTTGCTGGCGTTGGCCGAGGAGCTTGGTGCCGGATACGTTTCGTCGGGTTACCGCGATGCCATGGGCTTTCTGATCATCATCGTCGTTCTCCTCTTCAAGCCGACCGGCCTCTTTGCACGCGCGGAGCGGATCGGATGAAGCGATTGATCCCCTATATCGCGCTCGCCGCATTCGCATCGGTCCCGCTTTGGCTGCACGATCCGTATCTGCTGAACGCCTTCATCACGACGGGTATCCTCATTGTCGCGGCGATGAGCCTCAATCTCCTGCTCGGATACACCGGACAGCTGAGCCTTGGTCACGTCGCATTCTTTGGAATTGGAGCCTACACCAGCGCGCTGGTGTCGCTGGGCTTCGATGTCGAGTTGATCGGCGGTATCCGAGTGGTTCACGAACCCTGGCCGGTCTGGACCGGGTTTGTGATCGGCACCCTGATTGCAGCGCTCTGCGGCTATGCCGTCGGTAAGCTGTCCTTCAAGGTGCGGGGCGCCTACTTCGTCATCGTGACCATCAGCTTTGCGGAAGTGGTCCGGCTGGTCGCCCTGAACTGGGTCGAACTGACCCAAGGGCCGCTGGCCTTGACCTCGATCCCGCCGATGACGCTGGGGCTGCCCGGAGTTGGCTATCTCGATTTCTACAGCAAGCAATCCAACTATTATCTCGTGCTTGCCGTCCTTGTGGTGTCCTACATCGTCATCCAGCGTCTCGTCTACTCCCGCGTCGGGCGCGCGATGATTGCGCTCAAGGAGAACGAGTCGCTGGCAGTCTCGGTCGGGATCGACGTCACCCGCTATTTGGTGCTGGCCGCGGTGTTTTCGGCCGGCATCGCGGGGGCGGCCGGCAGCCTCTACGCCCATTACCTCAAGATCATCGATCCCGACGTGTTTGCGTTTCTTTACACGGTCACGATGGTGATCATGGTCATCTCGGGCGGCAAGGGGACCCTTGCGGGACCCATCGTCGGCGGCCTCATCTTCGGCTTCATTCCCGTCGCGGCCCGGTCTTTCGCTACGCCTGAGATCCAGTGGATCCTCTATGGCCTGCTGATGATCATCATCGTCTTCGTGTTGCCGAAGGGCATTGTCCCCGCCATCGAGAAGTGGTTCGCAGCACCTAGCACCCGCGCGGATCCGGAGCCTCTCCAAGCCAAGATGCACGACACGCCATGAGCACCATGCCCTCCAACGCCCCGCAGCCAGTTCTGTCCGTTGAACATATCGCCGTGCATTTCGGCGGACTGATTGCGATCACCGACATGAGCTTCGTCGTCAACCAGGGTGAGATTGTCAGCCTGATTGGACCAAACGGCGCCGGCAAGACGACCGCCTTCAACGTCATCACCGGCTTTCTCCGGCCGACCAAGGGCGAGGTGCGCTATAAGAATACCTCGCTCAGCAACCTCAAGCCGCATGAAGTCACGTCGCTCGGCCTGGCGCGGACCTTTCAGCGCACCAGCGTGTTCCAGAGCGTGACTGTCTTCGAGAATGTGATGATCGGCTTGCATCGGCGGAGCCGGTCGACACTGCTGGATACGCTGCTGGCGCTGCCGCGCGAAGGGCGCGCCGAGGCGGAGTTGAGGAGTCTTGCGCACGAGCTGCTCGAGATCGTCGGGATCGCGCGCCGGGCCGACGAACTCGCCGGGTCGCTGTCTTACGGCGACCAGCGTCTGCTCGGCGTCGCCCTTGCACTTGCAACCGACCCGTCGATGCTTTTGCTGGATGAGCCGGTGTCGGGCATGAATGCGACGGAAACCGCCCGGTTCATGGAGCTGCTCAACAAGTTGCACGGCCGCGGCATGTCGATCCTGCTGGTGGAACACGATGTGCCCATGGTCATGGGCGTCTCCGATCGCATCGTCGTGCTCAACTACGGCCGCATCATTGCCGAAGGGCCGCCTGCGGTGATCCGCGGCAATCCCGAGGTCATTCGTGCCTATCTGGGTGAAGGAGCCAGCCGGCATGCTGCACATTAACGGTCTTGTTTGCCGGTATGGCAAGGTCGAAGCCCTCAAGGGCGTCACCTTGTCGATCGGGCAGGGGCAGCTGGTCGCTCTGATCGGAGCGAACGGTGCGGGCAAAAGCACGACATTGCGGGCGATCTCGGGAATCCTGCCTTCGGCCGCCGGACGGATCACGTTCGATGGGCACGACATTACGAAGTGCTCGGCGCAGGAAATCCTGAGCAAGGGAATCGCACATTGCCCCGAGGGGCGGCGGGTGTTCCCGGACATGACCGTCGACGAAAATCTCGATATGGGCGCCTATCTGCGCTCCGACCGTCGGGAGATCGCGGCGGATCGGGAGCGGATCTTCGGGATGTTTCCGCGACTTGCCGAGCGCCGGCATCAGGTGGCGGGAACACTGTCCGGCGGCGAGCAGCAGATGCTGGCGATCGGGCGCGCGATCATGTCCAAGCCCAGGCTCATGATGTTTGACGAACCATCGCTCGGCCTGGCGCCCAACATCGTCGAACAGGTGTTCTCGATCATCGATGGCATCAGGAAATCTGGGACGACGGTCTTGATGGTCGAGCAGAACGCCTACTCGGCCCTTGAGATGTGCGACTACGCCTATCTTCTGGAGACCGGTTCGATCGTTCTTTCCGGCAGCGGCAAGGATCTCATCGACGATGAACACGTGCGATCTGCCTACTTGGGTGGATGACGGTCAGTGAGCAGGAATGACGAGACTCTCATGGGCGGTGCGGCGCGAGCGAGGGGCGAGGTGGGTTCCGACGAATGCCTGGTGCTTCTCGCGTCGTTCATGAGGGTGCGGGATCGCAAGGCTCGTGCTGAGATCGTCAAGTTTGCGCAACGATGCGCCGACTTCGAGCCCGGCGGAATTGTCTCCTTTGGGCTCGAGACGCCGCGCGATTGATGCGTCGGCGTTGCCAAGCCCGAAAATCCTGCGACACGGGCGGCCACCCTGGGATCGAGGACGATCCTCTGGGAAATGCCGAGCTTGCGTCGCGGATCTGGTGAATGACCTCGTTGGTTCTCAAGAGTGGTGCTGTGAGCGTGAAGATCGCCGTTGCCAAGGAAATCGATGCGTCGGAGCCGCGGGTTGCGGTTTCGCCCGATACCATCAAGAAGTTCAAGGCGCTCGGCGCCGAGGTCGCGGTCGAGCCGGGCGCGGGCGTCAAGTCGGGGCTGCCCGATTCGGAGCTTGTCGCGGCCGGCGCCACCGTCAGCGCCGACGCGCTCAAGGATGCCGACATCATCATCAAGGTGAAGCGGCCGGAGGCCTCCGAGCTGGCGAAGTACAAGCGCGGCGCGCTGGTCATCGCGATCATGGATCCCTATGGCAACGAGGCGGCGCTGAAGGCGATGGCCGATGCCGGCGTGTCGGCGTTTGCGATGGAGCTGATGCCGCGCATCACCCGCGCCCAGGTGATGGACGTGCTGTCCTCGCAGGCCAATCTCGCCGGCTACCGGGCGGTGATCGAGGGCGCCGAAGCGTTCGGCCGGGCCTTCCCGATGATGATGACCGCCGCCGGCACCATTCCGGCCGCCAAAGTGTTCGTGATGGGCGTCGGCGTCGCCGGCCTGCAGGCGATCGCGACCGCGCGGCGGCTCGGGGCCGTCGTCACCGCGACCGACGTGCGGCCCGCCACCAAGGAGCAGGTGGAGAGCTTGGGCGCCAAGTTCCTCGCCGTCGAGGACGAGGAGTTCAAGAACGCGCAGACCGCCGGCGGCTACGCCAAGGAGATGTCCAAGGAATATCAGGCCAAGCAGGCCGCGCTGACCGCCGAGCACATCAAGAAGCAGGACATCGTGATCACGACCGCGCTGATCCCCGGCCGTCCGGCGCCGAAGCTCGTCTCGGGCGAGATGGTGAAGTCGATGAAGCCGGGCTCGGTGCTGGTCGATCTCGCGGTCGAGCGCGGCGGCAATGTCGAGGGCGCGAGGCCCGGCGAGGTGGTCGAGACCGACGGCATCAAGATCGTCGGCTACACCAACGTCGCCGGCCGGGTCGCCGCCTCGGCCTCGAGCCTCTACGCGCGCAACCTGTTCTCGTTCATCGAGACGATGGTCGACAAGGCCAGCAAGGCGCTCGCGGTCAACTGGGACGACGAGCTGGTGAAGGCCACCGCGCTGACCAAAGACGGCGCCGTCATCCATCCCAACTTCCAGCCGAAGTAAGGAGAGAAGCCATGGAGCATCTCGCGCAGGCCGTCGATCCGTTCGTGTTCCGGCTGTCGATCTTCGTTCTTGCCGTGTTCGTCGGCTACTTCGTGGTGTGGTCGGTGACCCCCGCGCTGCATACGCCGCTGATGAGCGTGACCAACGCGATCTCCTCGGTGATCGTGGTCGGCGCGCTGCTCGCGGTCGGCGTCGGCATGGTGTCGAGCGGATCGGGCTGGGCCCGCGGCTTCGGCTTCGTGGCGCTGATCTTCGCCTGCGTGAACATCTTCGGCGGCTTCCTGGTCACCCAGCGCATGCTGGCGATGTACAAGAAGAAAGCCAAGTGAGCGGCGTGCACCTCGGGGTGACGAAGACAAAGGGGGACCTGAGATGAACGCCAATCTGGCTGCTGTTCTGTATCTCGTGGCGGGGGTGCTGTTCATCCTGTCGCTGCGCGGCCTGTCGAGCCCGGCATCGTCGCGCCAGGGCAATTTCTTCGGCATGATCGGCATGGCGATCGCGGTCGCCACCACGCTGGCGAGCCATCCGCCGGCCGACGGCATCGCCTGGCTCCTGGTGATCGTCGCGATCGCGATCGGCGGCAGCATCGGCGCCGTGATCGCGCGCCGGGTGCCGATGACCTCGATGCCCGAGCTCGTCGCCGCGTTCCACTCGCTGGTCGGCATGGCCGCGGTGCTGGTCGCCGCCGGCGCGTTCTACGCCCCCGAGGCGTTCGATATCGGCACGCCCGGCAACATCCATCCGCAGAGCCTGGTCGAGATGTCGCTCGGCGTTGCGATCGGCGCCTTGACCTTCACCGGCTCGGTGATCGCGTTCCTGAAGCTGTCGGCGCGGATGAGCGGCGCGCCGATCATCCTGCCGTTCCGCCACGTCATCAACATCGTGCTCGCCCTGGCGCTGGTGTTCTTCATCGTCGGCCTGGTGATGAGTGGCAGCGCGCTCGACTTCTGGCTGATCACCATCATCGCGCTGGCGCTCGGCGTCTTGATGATCATCCCGATCGGCGGCGCCGACATGCCGGTCGTGATCTCGATGCTGAACTCGTACTCCGGCTGGGCCGCGGCCGGCATCGGCTTCACGCTCGGCAACTCGGCGCTGATCATCACCGGCGCGCTGGTCGGCTCGTCGGGCGCGATCCTGTCCTACATCATGTGCCACGCGATGAACCGCTCGTTCATCTCGGTGATCCTCGGCGGCTTCGGCGGCGAGACCGCGGCGGCCGGCGGCGGCTCGGGCGAGCAGAAGCCCGCCAAGCTCGGCTCGGCGGATGATGCGGCCTTCATCATGAAGAACGCCTCCAAGGTCATCATCGTGCCCGGCTACGGCATGGCGGTGGCGCAGGCCCAGCACGCGCTGCGCGAGATGGGGGATATCCTGAAGAAGGAAGGCGTCGAGGTGAAGTACGCCATTCACCCGGTGGCCGGCCGCATGCCCGGCCACATGAACGTGCTGCTGGCCGAAGCCAACGTGCCCTATGACGAGGTGTTCGAGCTCGAGGACATCAACTCGGAGTTCGCCCAGGCCGACATCGCGTTCGTGATCGGCGCCAACGACGTCACCAACCCGGCGGCGGAAGAGGACAAGACCTCGCCGATCTACGGCATGCCGGTGCTGCAGGTCTGGAAGGCCGGCACCGTGATGTTCATCAAGCGCTCGCTGGCCTCGGGCTATGCCGGCATCGACAACCCGCTGTTCTACCGCGACAACACCATGATGCTGCTCGGCAACGCCAAGAAGGTCACCGAGAACATCGTCAAGGCGATGTAGGGCGGGCGGCGTATGGCGCCAGCCTGTGCCAGGGCCTTGCGATTGGCTAAGCTGGAAGCAGACGGCCTATGAAGCGCCGGATCCGATCGGGCTCCGCGGCGACAGCGTGCGGCCCAGAATGAGTTCGAGGGAAGGCCATGCCTCACCGGATGACGAGCAAATCCACATGAGCTAGGCTTGGGGCACCGGCATTCGATGCTCGCTGCGTTGCGGCTGACCCGCAGCCGCTGTCTCACCAAACTTGTTCGTCTCGACCGCGGAGCCGCCGTCATTGAAGTGAATAACCGGCATGCCGACGGAAATCGACGCGGCCACATCGATCCGCAAGGCGTCCTGATTGCTGTGCATCGTTGTCGTCGTCCTTATCAAGAGCGAGCGAACCGGGGAGTAGTCTATCGTCCTATACATCGTACTAAGTGACGAACGGCGGACAAGTTCAAAGTTTCGACGTCCTATGCCTAAGATCGCAGCGTCTTCCGGCGGCCGGGTGGCATGTGGGAACATGTGAAAACGGCGGCCCGCTTCGGCAATGAAGCGGACCGCCATGGATTTGTGCAAGGGAAGTGCTGGTCGACTAGGGCCGCTCGAGCATCCCGCCGCCGAACAGCGTCGGGACGTAACGTGGTGCCTCGATCGCAGCCAGGAAGCGATGTTTTGTCGCGACCGGATCGAGTGAGATCGGCGGCCGCACGACTTCGATGTCGGGCTCTGTCGCCAGAACCAGGACTCCGACGCCATCGCGCCTTTCGGCCGCGGCGATGCCGGCGGCGAGTGCGCTCGGCGCATTTAGGTTCTCGGCGTGCTTGATTCCCGAGGCCCGCGCCAGTTGTGCCAGATCGAGCGTCGCGTTGGTCAAGGCTTGGCCACCCGAAGCTGCGTGAACGCCGTTCTGGATCAGGAGGATGGTGAGATTTGACGGGTTCATGGCGCCAATCGTGACGAGCGCGCCCATGTGCATGAGCAGGGCGCCATCGCCTTCGACAGCAATGACCGGACGGTCCGGTTGAGCGAGCGCCAGGCCCAGCGCCAGCGGGAGTGTCAGTCCCATGGCGTCTTCGAAGTAGAAGTTCTCTGGCGCGTGATGCACCGATGCCCACAAATACGAAGCATTGCCGAGCGACGTCACGACGAGCGCGCGGGACGGCAGACTGCCGGCAAGCGC
This sequence comes from Bradyrhizobium sp. USDA3010, assembly GCF_056429065.1. Classification (NCBI taxonomy): domain Bacteria; kingdom Pseudomonadati; phylum Pseudomonadota; class Alphaproteobacteria; order Hyphomicrobiales; family Nitrobacteraceae; genus Bradyrhizobium; species Bradyrhizobium sp. USDA3010. The sequence goes on along the minus strand of NZ_JBWJZD010000013.1, from coordinate 80,099 downwards.
TCTGTAGTATTCCGCCCGGGTCGGTCGTGCATTGGTCACCACTGGATATCCTCCCGACCCATGAGCAGGGCAAACGGACATGAGGCTTCTTCCGCATAGGTTGCGGCATGTTCGACCTGGGGACCGATCGGGCGGTATCGGTCGGTGCAGGCATGGGCGAGGCCGATGCCGCGGAAGACCAGCTCCGTCGCTCGGCCCTTCGGCACATGATAGAAGACCGGATCATCCGGCGTGCCGCGGTAGGACACCAGCATCAGAAGCGGAAATTGATAACGCTGCGCGAGCGACACCATGCCCGCACCCATGCTGAGCACACCGGCATTCTGCACAAGCAGGGCGGTGCGGACGCCACCCAGCCGGCTTCCACAAGCGATTGCAAGCGCCTCTTCTTCATGCGTTGCGCGCACCAGCGTCATGCCCGGCTCCTGGTCGATGCGAATGAGGATTTCGCCCAGCCAGCTGTCGGGGACAGAGACGACGGTGCCGAAACCTAGACGCTTGAGCGTATTGAGAACGGCAGACGGCCGATGGGCCTCTAAAGCTTCCGTCGATGTCGTCATCGACTGCCTCCGTGATTTCAACCAACGTGGTGCGCAGGCTAATCGCAAAAGGTACTATTGTCGATAAGACAAACCTATTGCGGGTCGATGAGGTGCCTGATAAAAGGTACTATTAAGCAGATGATAATTTTAATTTCATGACCGAGGATTGCAGCTGGAGCCGGGCGCTGCATTCCCTCGCTGGAGGGAGACTGCAGCTATGCTTCGCCGTTGGTCCGTGTTGATCGCTGTTCTGATTGCATTGCCGGCTCATGCACAAGACAAGCTCGTTGTCAGTATCTGGGGCGGCAGCTGGCGCGATCTGGTGGCCGAGACGGTGGCCAGGAAATTCACCGCCGAAACCGGCGTCCCGGTTGAATTCATCACCGGCGGCACCATCGATCGACTGAACAAGGAAAAGCTCGCCAAGGGAAATCCCGAAAGCGACGTGACGTTCACGACGTCGCATGTCGGGTGGCTCTATGCCAATGACGGGTTGTTCGAGACGATCGATACCACGAAGATCCCCAACGCGAAGAACCTCGCGGACGAGGCGCGGATCAGTCCCTACCACCTCGGCGCCTGGGCCTATGTCTACACGATCGGCTACCGGCCCGATCTGATCAAGGATACCAAGTTCGAGAGCTGGAATGATCTCTGGAAACCGGAGTTGAAGGACAGGCTTGCCGCTCCGGATTTCGACCCCGGCCACATCATTGCGGTCGCCGCCATTCTTGCCGGCGCCGACCCGGCGCATTGGGAAAAAGGCGAGGAGAAGCTCAAGGCGCTCAAGCCGAACTTCAAGGCGTTCTACACCAATGACGCCAACAGCCAGCAACTGCTCGCGAGCGGCGAGACGCCGGTGCAGATCGTGCTTTCGATGAACGCCTACTACATGATCGGGCAGGGCATTCCGATCACGCTCGCGATGCCGAAAGAGGGCGCGGTGCTGGGAATCGACACCGTCGCGGTCATGAAGGGGTCAAAGAAGGTCGATCTCGCATACAAGTTCATCAACGCGCTCTACGACCCCGAAATTCAGGCCGAGATCTCGAAGCAGAAGAAGGGAAGTCCGGCAGTCCTCAACGCGAAGATCGATCCTGAAATCGCCAAGCTTCCGGGCGTCTTCACGTCGGCGGAGCAATGGAAGCAGCAGATCAACATCGACGCCAAGCTGCGCGCCAACAAGACGGCGGAATGGCGCAAATGGTTTGCTGAAAACATCATGAACTGATCCGTTGCCAGATCGGTCCCGCATCATGAATCAGCAGCCATTTCTGCGCATCTTCACGGCGCCGGCGACGCTCTGTGCGATCGGGTTCCTCGCGGCGATGGTTGCGGTTCTGCAATACAGCCTCAGGGCATATGTGCCGGGATCGCTCGACCCCGGCGGATTTACGCTGGGGAATTTCGCCGACCTTCTCAAACCGCTCTACGCGCGCGTGTTTCTCGATACCGTCGTCTTGTGCGCGATGACCGCGGTCGTAACGTTGATCGTCGGATATCCGCTGGCCTATGCGCTTGTGCGCGTCGAACAGCCGATCCTCCGCTCCACTCTCCTCGTGATTGTCGTGACGCCGCTGTTTCTGGGCGAGGTCGTTCGCACCTATGCGTGGATCATCGTCCTTGGCAACAATGGTTTCATCAATTCCTTGCTGCTGTCGCTCGGCGTCATCGGCAAGCCGCTGCAGCTGATGTTCACGCCATTCGGCGTTGTGGTTGCTCTCGTGCACGTCACGCTGCCGGTCATGGTCATCATGCTGGCCGCCGGATTGTCTCATATCGACCGCGACTATTCCCGGGCGGCTGAAAGCCTGGGAGCCGGTCCCATTCGGGTGTTCCTGACCGTGACGTTGCCGTTGTCCTTGCCCGGCGTGGTCGCCGGCACCACGACGGCGTTCGCCTGGACGTTCTCGGCATTCGCCACGCCGCAACTCATCGGCGGCGGCCGCGTCAATATGATCTCCAATCTGGTCTACCAGCTTGGATTTTCAAGCTTCAACTTTCCCTTCGCCGCGACATTGTGCGTGGCTGGGCTGGCCTTGACGGCCCTCGTGCTTGGACTGCTTCAGCTTGCCTCCCGACCGCTTCAGAAGATCGAGGTGCATTGATGATTCCGCGCTCGACCTATCAGAGAGTGGTCGGCTGGGTGGGATTGTTGACGGTGCTCGTCATCATCGCTTTTCTTGTGCTGCCGGCGGCGGTCGTGACGATCGCCGCGTTCAACGACAAGCCTATCCTGTCGTTTCCGCCGCAGACCTGGTCGTGGCGATGGTTCGGTCGGGCCCTCGCCTACGGGGATTTTCGACAAGGGTTCTTCAACGGCCTGATCGTCACGGCCTGGAGCTCGACGATCGCGCTGTGCGCTGGCGGCATGTTCGCGTTTGTCATCGACCGGTACAAGTTTCCGCTCAAGTCCGCCATCGAGGGAATCCTCATTTCGCCCTTGGTAATTCCGCACTTCACGGTAGGGCTCGGCTTTCTCATCCTCGCGGCGCAAGTCGGCCTGAGCCGCGGTTTTGCGGTCGTCGTGATCTGCCACGTTATCCTCGTGCTGCCGTTCGTGCTGCGCAGCGTGTATGTCTCGCTGAGGAATCTCGATCAGAGTTATGAACACGCTGCTGCGAGCCTCGGCGCCGGGCCGCTTCGCGTGCTGACCACCGTCACCCTGCCGCTGCTGCTGCCCGGGCTCGTCAGCGGCTGGCTGTTCGCGGCGATCCTCTCGTTCAACGAGTTCACGGCCTCGCTGTTCGTGACCTCGCAGCGTACCCAAACGCTTCCTGTCGCGATGTACAATTACGTGCGCGAGTTCGCTGATCCCTCGATGGCGGCACTGTCGGTCATGTATATTGTCGGCACCGCCGCCTTGATCGCCTTTGCCAATGCGTTCCTGGGCCTCGGCAAGGTCCTCAATATCGAGCAGTCTCACTAGGGAGCACGGATTTTGCAGCCGTCTGCGAATGTTGAAGGGGAACAAACGGCGGTCCATTTCGACGCCGTGACCAAGCGATTTGACGATGTCGTGGCCCTGAGCGCCGTTACGCTCGGCGTTGGCCGCAGCGAGTTCGTGACGCTGCTTGGTCCATCTGGATGCGGTAAGACCACGCTGCTCAAGCTGGCCGCGGGCTTTCTGGGGCCGGACGGCGGTTCGATCTCGATCGAAGGCAAGTGCGTGAATGACATTCCAACCTACCAGCGCGGCATCGGCATGATGTTTCAGAACTACGCGCTGTTTCCGCATATGAGTGTGGCGGAAAACGTCGCCTATGGTCTGAAGACGCGGCGGGTCCCCAGGGTTGAGCGGGACAAGCGCGTCGCCGATGCGCTGGCGCTGGTCAAGCTGAAGGGCATGGAGAACCGCAGGCCCCGGCAATTGTCCGGCGGCCAGCAGCAGCGCGTTGCGCTCGCGCGCGCACTCGTCATCAACCCGACCGTCTTGCTGCTCGATGAGCCGTTCTCGGCGCTGGACAAGAGCCTGCGGACCTCGATGCAGGTGGAGCTGCGGGAAATTCAGCGCAACCTTGGTCTGACCACGATCTTTGTGACGCACGACCAAGGCGAGGCCTTGAGCATGTCCGATCGTGTGGCTGTCATGTCCGAGGGCCGGATCAGGCAACTTGGAAGCCCTGTCGACGTCTATCGCAGCCCGGCGGACCCATTCGTGGCCGGCTTTGTCGGCGACAACAACAGGCTGCGTGGCCAGCTTGTGAGCATGCAGGCCAAGCAAGCGACCGTCGCGCTTGGCGATGCCCTGGTGAACGTGTCGGGCGAGAGCCTGTCCGGGCTCGAGAAGTCCGCGGCGGTTGACCTGTTCGTCCGCCCCGAGCAGTTCAGTGTTGTGGCGCCCGAGGAGCCGTGCGCCATCAAGGGCAGCGTTGTTGCTCAGATCTACCAGGGCGGCCACGTCGATCTTCAGATCGAGTGCGCCGGGGAGCGGCTGCTGGTGCGATCCCCGGGCGAGCAGGCCGTTCTGCGCTGGCCAATGGGGGCGCCTGTCGGCATCGCCATTCAGGCAGATCGGTGCTCGGCATTTCCGGCAGCCTGATCGCAATCGTCTTTCGCAGCGGTGCGCGGGTGAAGGAATCGAGCTTGCGGTATATTGTGGGGCTTGGTTTAGCGGTGTCGACCTCGTTGTTTCCCGCGGCGTCGTTGGCGCCGCCGTCACCTGGCATCTGTTCGTGCAGCCGTGGAGAGAATTCTTGAGTGAGCCCCAATCGATCACCGCAGCCGAGGCGATCAGCACGTACATCGAGGCCAAGGACCGAAACCTGCCTCAGCTCATGGAGCGTGCGTTCGTGCAGGATTGTGAACTCCAGATGCAGCTCCTGACCGACGCAATCTCTTTTCCAAGCTCCGCTCATGGATTGGAGAGCGTGACCGACGTTCTCGTGCGAAACTTTGGATCGCAGTATGAGAATGTGCGCACCTTCTGCCTCTCGCGCCCCGAGTCCAATCGCCTTCTAGGGTTTCAATGCGACTGGCTGGTGGGGATGTCAAACAAGTCCGATGGCGACGTACGCGTCGGTTGCGGTGAGTACACCTGGGATTTTGATGCCGCCGGGGACGGTCGCGTCAAGCGGCTGCTCATCAAGATTGAGTTCATGTGTGTGCTGCCGGCTAGCTATCAGGCGTCTGTCCTGCAATGGCTTTCGGCTATCCCCTATCCCTGGTCGTCATGCCATGAGGCGCGCGCAGGTTTACCTTCGATCGACGCCTTGATGCCGATTGCTCAATTTCTTCGGCGGCAGGCGCGCAACTGACTTCGGCGGTTGAGCGCTGGACGGCGGTCGAGCGATCTCAGCCTTCGACGGCGAAGGCACGCCTGACGCAGCCCGAGAGACGTCGCTCGCCACCTGCATACAGGCCGTCATGGGCGATGGCGGACGATGGTGTTTGCCACCGTCCGCCTGCGTCGTCAGCCGATCGCGTCGACGTCGGTGAGGAATACGGTCGGCGCCACCAATGCCTGCCCGCGTGTGATGCCGAACTCGGCGGCCTGCTTCACCGAGTTGGTCATGTCGGCGCCGGCGTTGGCCAGCGCGATCACCTTGGCGCCGGACGCCTCCGCCTGCAGCAGCACCGAACTGAAGTCGGCGGTGTTGAGCGGGTGGCGCACCTCGCCGATCACCTTGCCGCCGCCGTTCTCGACCGCGCGGCGCATGTCGGCGGCGAAGGCGTGGCCGAACGAATAGTCCACCGCAATCAGGAACCAGCTGTCGAGCTTCTGCGCGGTGAGCGCCCGCGCGAGACCGTAGCCGTTGGTATAGCTCGTGTAGACCCACTGGAACGAGGTCCGGGCGCAGGCCTTGCCGGTGAAGTCGGAGGAGGCCGACGCGTTCAGCACGATCTTGCTGCGTTCCTTGGCGAGAGCGGTCACCGCGAAACCCACGCCCGAATTGGAAATGTCGGCAACGGCATCGACTTTCTCCGTGTCAAACCAGCGCCGCACGATGCCAAGTCCGATGTCCGGCTTGTTCTGGTGATCGGCCGAGACGATCTCGACCGGCACACCACCGATCGCGTTGCCGAATTCCTCCGCCGCCATCTTCGCCGCGATGACCGAGCCTTCGCCGCCGAGGTCGGCATAGGCGCCGGAGCGGTCGTTGAGGACCCCGATGCGGATCACATTGTCGGACATCGCGGCGTGCGCGAGCGGGACGTGCAGCAGCGTCGCCGTCATTGCCGCGCATAGCTTTCTGAGAGTGGTTGTCATGGTCGGGTGCTCCTCCGGAGGTCGTGTTGTTTGCTGTTTGGCTTTGTTGCGTGATACGCAATTTGCTCGTGCATCGATGCGGAGAACCCCCGGCATTTCCCGCAGTTTCAACATCGGACACAATGAAAATTGCTTGTAGGGCAATTTATATTGACAAGGAAGCAAATTCAGGAGAGGGTCGAAGCAATGAAAACGCAGGCCGAGACGCTGGCGAGGCTTGGAGCACGCATTCGCTCGCTGCGGGAGGAGCGTGGCATGAAGCTGAAGGATCTGGCCGACACCACCGGGCTGTCCGACGCCTTCGTGTCGCGCCTCGAGCGCGGGCAGGTGTCGAGCTCCGTTGCCAATCTGATCCAGATCGCGCAGGCGCTCGACATTGGCGTCAGCGAATTGTTCGCCGCGCCGCAGGACCAGTCGCGCAGCCACGTCACGCTGCATCGCCATGGCGACGATGGTGAAGACCAGAGCATCCCGAGTACCGGCTATCGCTGGCGATTGTTCGCGGGCGGCATGCCGAATGATGATCTGGAGGTGTTTCACCTCTCGTTCCCGCGCAAGAACCGGATGGACCTGATGGTGTCGCACCCGGGGCAGGAATACTGCTACGTGATCAGCGGGCGTATCCGCTTCCACGTCGGCGCTGAAGTATTCGATCTCGCGCCCGGCGAAGGCATTTTCCTCAATTCCGAGCTGCCGCACCGCGCCGACAACATCAGCGAGGACGAAGCGCGCATCCTGATGGTGGTCGCGAAGTCGCCGCAGAAGGCCGAGCATTTCGACTGGTGGCGCGTGCCGAGCGCCGCCGCCCCGCCTCGATCACCCAAGAGCAAGCCCCAAGGAGACTGATCCATGCAGACCGCAACCGCGACCGGCAGGCACCTGCCGTATGAGGCGAAGCACATCGACGATGTGGAGTGGGCGGCGATCCGCTGGCCTGGCGAGACCGGCAAGATGCTGTTCCACCCGCGGCCCGAGCGGCCGACCGAGCCGAACGCGGGCATCCTGCGGCTGGAGCCGGGCGCGCATCATCCGATCCACAATCACGAGTTCGCGCAGGTCTGGTACATCCTCAGCGGTGAATTCAGGATCGACGACAGTCTCTACACGCCGGGCACGATGATCTTTCATCCGGACCCGCATTTCGAAGGCAAGTTCGAGACCGCGACCGGCGGCGATATCCTGATCGTGCAATATCCCGGTCCGACCACCGGCCGGCGGGCGATCTATGCGGGGCGCTTCAACATGGAGAAGCGTCGCGACATCGCCGAAGAACGCACCCGATCTCTGATCGGTCGACGCAACGGACGGCAAGCCATGGCGCTGATCACCTATCTCACCACCATTCGCTTCGGCTTCGGCGAGGCGGACGCGCTCGGCGACGAGATCGCAGCGCTCGGTATCCGTCGACCGATGCTCGTCACCGACCGCGGCATTGTCGCGGCCGGCCTGGCGGAGCGCGTGACCGGCACACTTGGTACTGCGCCGGTGGTGTTCGACGCGACGCCGCCCCGACCGAGCGTGCGACGCTGCAGGCGCTCGCACGCTATCGCGAGGCCGGATGCGACGGCCTCGTCGCGCTCGGCGGCGGCTCGCCGATCGATCTCGCCAAGGCGGTGGCGCTGCTTGCCACCCATGAAGGCCCGCTGGCGCAATATGCCGCGATCGATGGCGGTGTCGCGCGGATCACCGCCGCCGTCGCGCCGGTGATCGCGATTCCGACCACCGCCGGCACCGGTAGCGAGGTTGGTCGCGCGGCTCTCATCACGCTCGAGGACGGCCGCAAGGTCGGCCTGATCAGTCCGCATCTCATCCCGGCGCGGGCGATCTGCGATCCGCTGCTGACGCTCGGCCTGCCGCCGGCATTGACGGCCGCAACCGGCATGGACGCACTGTCGCATTGCGTCGAGACCTTTCTCTCGCCGCGCTTCAATCCGCCGGCGGATGCGATCGCACTCGATGGCGCGGCGCGCATCGTCGGCCATCTCAAGCAGGCGGTGACGGCGGGCGATGACCGCGACGCCCGCGCCGAAGTGATGATGGGCGCGCTGCAGGGCGGCCTGTGCTTCCAGAAAGGCCTCGGCGCGGTGCACGGGTTGTCGCACCCGCTTGGCAGCCTGGCATCGCCGAGCCTGCATCACGGCACGCTCAATGCGGTGCTGATGCCTGCGGTGATGCGCTACAATGGTCCGGCGATCGCGGGCAAGCTGCCGCGGCTGAGGCTGGCGCTCGGTCTGCCCGAAGCTGCCGACATCGCCGCGTTCTTCGCTGCTCTCAATGCCGAGCTCAATCTGCCGCGCGGCCTGCGCGCCATGGGTGTACCGGCCTCGGTGCTGGACGACATGGCGGAGAAAGCGGCGAGGGATCATTCCACCGCCACCAATCCGCGTCCTGTGGATGCCGACGGCTATCGCGCCATTTTCCAGGCGGCCTGGGAGTGAGTGGACCGCAGCGAGATGATGCCGCGAGCGCGATGCCGGACGGCTCGATCGACGCGGCGTGCATGGGTCCCGGAGCCAGGGCTTTGATCGAATGGTGGGCCCGGCAGGACTCGAACCTGCAACCAGACCGTTATGAGCGGCCGGCTCTAACCATTGAGCTACAGGCCCCGCCGCCTTGCGGGCCGCGGGGCGCGGCCGGCAACGGTGCGGGCTCCGTTTACAGGGTGCGTGGCGTTTCGGCAATGCCGCCGCGAGGCCCCAGCGCCGCCGCACCATCGGCCGCTCAATCCACCGAGACGCCGGCGAACTCCACCACCTTGCGCCATTTCTCGGTCTCGTCGGCGACCAGTTTGCCGAATTCGGCCGGGGTCATCGGCTTCGGGATGCCGCCGACCTCGGCGAGGCGCGCCACTAGCTTGGGGTCCTTGAGGGCCTCGCCGACCGCCGTGTTGAGAGTATCGATGACTTCCGGCGGCGTGCCCTTCGGCGCCGATATGCCGTAGAAGCCGACTGCCTCGAAGCCCGGCACGGTCTCGGCGATCGCCGGCACGTCGGGCACGCCCGGCCAGCGCTGCGGCGAAGTCACGCCGAGCGCTCGGACGCTGCCGCCGCGCGACTGCTCGAGCGCCGACGGCAGGTTATCGAAGATCAGCTGCACCTTGTTGGAGATGATGTCGGGGAAGGCGATCGCGGATCCCCGATACGGCACGTGCTGCATGTCGCATTTGGTCATCGCCTTGAACAGTTCGGCCGACATGTGCACCGAGGTGCCGTTGCCGGACGAGGCGTAGGCGATCTTGCCCGGATTGGCCTTGCAGTAGTCGATGAACTCCTGAACCGTCTTTACCGGCATCGCGTTCGCGACCACCAGCATGTTGGTGAGCTGCATGATGCTGGCGACCGGGGTGGTGTCGAGCAGGAAATCGTAGGGCAGCTTCTTGTAGAGCGAGGTCGAGATCGCGTTGTTGGGCGCGACGAACAGCAGCGTATAGCCCTCCGCCGGCGAGTTGATCGCGGCGGCGGCGGCGATGTTGCCGCCGGAGCCGGCGCGGTTCTCGACCACGAATTGCTGGCCGAGATGATCCGACAGCCACTGGCTCATGATGCGCGCCACGATGTCGACCGGGCCGCCGGCGGCAAACCCGATCAGCCAGCGCACCGGACGGTTCGGATAGTCGGATGCGGCGGAGGGGGCAACCAAGGCAAGGCAACAGATCAAACCAAGCAGCGCGGCACGTGCGAACCGGAACATCGTCTCTCCCGTCATTTTCTTGTGACTGTTGCCGTCATGGTTTCACAAAACGCTGGCTTTGCCTACGACCCCGCCCGTGCGACGATAGTCGCGCTCATGTGCAATGCTTGAGGCTCGGGATGAAATTCGCTGTTATGATTTGCGCCGGCGCGCTGCTGCTCGCGGGCGGCGCGGCGGCGCAAGAGGGGAGCAAGACCATTTCCAAAACCACGATCAGTTTCGCCACGGCGACGCCGGGCGGCGGTTTTCCGCTCTATGGCAATGCCTTCGCCGAGGTGATGAACGCGGCCGATGCGACGCTGTCGATCGAGCCGCGCAACACCAAGGGCTCCAACGAGAACATCCCGCTGCTCGAGGCCGGCAGCGTCGATATCGCAACCGTTGCGGGCGAGCCGTCCTATGAGGCCTTCATGGGCATCGGCCGGCCGAAGGCCACCAGGCTGAAGATCCTCACCGCGATGTATTCGAGCCCGGGCATGTTCGTGGTGCGTGCCGACAGCCCCTACAAGACGATCCAGGACCTGGTCGGCCAGCCCGTCGCGTTCGGCGCCAAGGGCTCCGGCCTGCCGATCCTGTCGCGCTACATCCTCGACGGCATCGGGTTGAAGCAGGACGAGGACTTCAAGTCGATCTATCTCGATCGCGCCGGCGATGGGCCTGCGATGGTCGAGGACGGCCGCGCCGCGGCGCTGTGGGGCGCCGGCATCGGCTGGCCCGGTTTCAGCAAGATGGCCGAGAGCACGACCGGCGCTCGCTTCATCGCGCCGACCGCGGACGAGATGGCACGCATCCGCGCCAAGCACACGTTCCTGAAGCCGCTGACGATCCCGGCCGGCAGCTATCCGAAGCAGAGCGAGGCGATTTCCTCGGTCGGCTCCTGGAGCTACATCCTGGTGCGCGAGACGTTGCCCGACGATGTCGCCTACCGGCTGGCGAAGACGCTGCACGGCGTCGAGGCGACGTTCTGCAAGAAGCTCGCCCAGGCTTGCGAGACCACGGCAGCGAACACCGTCGCTGCCGCGCCGGACATCAATCTGATCCACCCCGGCGTGCTCAGATATTTCCGCGAGATCGGGGTGACGAAGTGATCTTTGCGGAGACGTTATCGCGTCTCCGCAAAGGTCATTCCGGGATGGTCCGAAGGACCAGACCTCAGATGCACAATTGTGCATCGGGGAATCTCGAGATTCCGGGTTCGCGCGTTGCGCGCCCCGGAATGACTGCTTGCGCAGTCACTTCTTGATGAGCGGACACGCCGGGTCCGGCGGGCCGAACGCGTCCTCGCCCGAGATCTTGGCCAGGATCTTGTAGTAGTCCCACGGATACTTTGACTCGGCCGGGGTCTTGACCTGCACCAGCCAGAGATCGTGCACCATCAGATTGTCCTCGCGCAGTTTGCCGTTGCGGGCGAAGAAATCCTCGACCGGCTTCTCGCGCATCTTGGCCGCGACCTTGAGCGGATCGTCGGTGCCGCTGTCCTTGATCGCGTTCAGATAGGCGGTCACCGAGGAGTAGACGCCGGCCTGCCACATCGTCGGCATCCGGTTCATCTTGGCGAAATAGCGCTTCGACCATTCCCGGGTCTTGTCGTCCATGTCCCAGTAGAACGACGTGGTCAGCAACAGGCCCTGCGCGGCCGACAGCCCGATCGAGTGGACGTCGGTGATCAAGGCCAGCAGCGCCGCCATCTGCTGGCCGCCGGCGAAGACGCCGAACTCGGCGGCGGTCTTGATCTCGTTGGTGTTGTTCGGCGGTCCGCCGGCAATGCCGATGATCTTGGCCTTCGAGGCCTGGGCCTGCAGGATGAAGGACGACAGATCGGGCGTCGCGAACGGCGGCCGCACCGCGCCGAGCACCTTGCCGCCGTTCTTGGTCACGATCGCGGAGGCGTCCTTCTCCAGCGAGTGGCCGAAGGCATAGTCGTCGGTAATGAAGAACCAGCTGTCGCCGCCGCGCTTCACCACTTCCTGGGCGGTGCCGACCGCGAGCGCGCGGGTGTCGAACACCCACTGCATCGCATAGGGCGAGCAGAACTTGCCATGGAAGTCGGTCGCGCCGGTCGAATGCGTGATGAACAGCTTCTTCTTCTCGTTGGCGATGTTCTGCACCGCGAGCCCGACCGCCGAGACCGGCACGTCGACGATCAGATCGACCTGATCGATGTCATACCAGCGCCGCGCGATGGTCGCGCCGATGTCAGGCTTGAGCTGATGATCGCCGACGATCACCGAGATCGGCTTGCCGAGCACCTTGCCGCCGAAATCGTCGACCGCCATCTGCGCGGCGGTGACCGAGCCCTGTCCGGTCGGCGTCGAGGCCGGGCCGTTCATGTCGGTCAGCACGCCGATCTTGACGATGTCGTCGGATACCTGTGCCGATACGGCCGAGGAGGCCAGCAGCGCGGCTGCGAGCGTCCCGAACATGGCTAGTCTGGTGGCGATCATTCTGTCTCCCTCCTGAATTGGCGCATTGGCCATTATGGTTGTGCCGGGCCTTCTGGAACCCGGTCATATTGGTTTCTTTTGCAACTACTTTGGGGTCCGCGTCAACGCGCCATCGGTCTAATGGCGATGCCCCGGCACGGCGCAAGCCGGTTTCTTTCGGGGCCGATTCAGTCCATAGCGGGCCATGATCACCGCCCAGCGCCTTCCGGCTTCGCTCACCCCGCTCGATGCGGCGCTGGCCGCCGTGTTGCGCGACCTCGCGCCGGTCCAGCCGATCGAGCTGCCGCCGGCCGATGCGTTGCATTGCATTGCGGCCGAGATGCCGGCCTTGCGCGCCTATCCGCCGCACGATGTCGCCGTCAGCGATGGCTGGGCGATGCGCGCCAATGATTTGGTCGGCGCGTCGTCCTATGCGCCGCTGCCGCTGGCCGCACTGCCGGTCTGGGTCGCGGCCGGCGCAGCGATGCCCGACGGCACCGACTGTGTGGTCGATGCCGATGCCGTCGACACCTCCGGTCCGCTTCCGCAGGTGCTCGCCGAAGCCATCCCGGGGCAGGGCGTCCGGCGTGCCGGCAGCGACATTGCGGCTGGGCGTGCCGTGATGCCGGCGGGAGAACCGCTGCTGCCGCGCGACCTGCTGTTCGCGCGCGCGGCCGGACTGGAGCTGTTGCGCGTACGGCGGCCTCGGCTTCGCATCGTCAACATCTGCAATGGCCAGCTGACCGCGCCACTGATCGCCGACACCGCGCGCCTCGCGGGCGCTGAGATCGTCTATGCCGAGGCGGCGCCCGATGTGGGGGCGATTGCAAACGCGCTCGAGGCAGATGGTTGCGACCTGTTCATCACGATCGGCGGCACCGGCGTTGGTCACACCGATGCGGCGGTGAATGCGCTGGCGACGCGTGGAGCGTTGGTCGCGCACGGCATTGCCCTGCAGCCCGGGCGCACCACGGCGGTCGGCCGGATCGATGCAACGCCGTTCGTCGCCTTGCCGGGCGCGCCGGATCAGGCTTTCGCAGCCTGGTGGGCGATTGCGCTTCCGGTGCTCGATCGCCTTTCGGGCCGGCGCCCGCGCAAATCGCTTGCCCTGCCGCTGGAACGCAAGATCGCCTCCGGCGTCGGCATCGCCGAGGTCGTGCTGCTGACGCGTCGGCAGGATTCTCGGCAGAGTTCTCAACAGGGTTTTTGGGCGGTGCTTGCGATCGGGGACCTGTCGCTCGATGCCATCGCGCGCGCCGAAGCCCTTCTGATCGTGCCTGGCGCCGCCGAGGGTTTCGCTGCGGGCACGGTTGTCGATGCCTATATGTTGCGGGAGTGAGTTCCCGAGATGACCAACACGTTCACGCCGAAACCCAACCCTTCCGTCGAGCAGGACCAGTTCCTGACCATCCTGTCGCGCGAGGAGGCGATCGCGCGCTTCGAGGCGGCGCTGTTCCCGCGCCGCTTGCCGTCCGAGACGCAACGGCTCGCCGACGCCCTCGGCCGTGCGCTGGCGGAGGACGTGGTGGCGCCGATCGACGTGCCGCCGTTCGATCGCTCCAATGTCGACGGCTTTGCGGTGCGCTCCGCCGATCTTGCGTCCGCCGGCGAAGCCACGCCGGTGCAACTCGCGCTGAACGACGAGATCATTTCGTGCGGCACCGCGCCGACCCGGCCGGTGCTGCCGGGCACCGCGACCGCGATTGCGACCGGCGGTCCGGTACCGCGCGGCGCGGATGCGATCGTGATGGTCGAGCACACCCAACCCGCGGGCAATGGCGCCATCGAGGTCCGCCGCGCGGCGTCGCCCGGGCAGTTCGTGTCCTATGCCGGCTCCGACATCGCGCGCGGCGAGGCGCTGTTGCGCGCGGGAACGATGATCGGGTCGCGCGAGATCGGCATGCTCGCGGCCTGTGGCATTGCCGACGTTCAGGTGGTGCGCCGGCCGCGCGTTGCGATCCTCTCCACTGGCGATGAACTGGTGCAGCCGGGGGAGACGCTGCGGCCGGCCGCGATCTACGACACCAATGGCGCGATCGTCACCGCGGCGATTGCCGAGAATGGCGGTGATGCGGCGTTCCTCGGCGCGATCGCGGACAACGAGGCGATGCTCGAAGCTGCGATGCGCAAGGCGCTGGCGGACAGCGACATGCTGGTGCTGTCGGGCGGCACCTCCAAGGGCGCAGGCGACGTCTCGCACCGGATCATCACAAGGCTCGGCAAGCCCGGCATCATCGCGCATGGCGTGGCGCTGAAGCCAGGCAAGCCGCTGTGCCTTGCGGTCTGCGACGGCAAGCCCGTGGTCATCCTGCCGGGCTTTCCGACCTCGGCGATGTTCACCTTCCACGACATGATCGTGCCGGTGCTGCGGCGGATGGCCGGCCTGCCGCCGCGGTCGGATGCCAGGGTGGCGGCGAAGGTGCCGGTGCGGATCGCCTCCGAGCTCGGGCGTACCGAGTTCGTGATGGTGTCGCTGGTCGAAGGCGCCGACGGCCTGATCGCCTATCCCAGCGGCAAGGGCTCGGGCGCGATCACCTCGTTCACCCAGGCCGACGGCTTCCTGAAGATCGAGGCGCTTGCCGACCAGCTGCCGGCCGGCAGCGAGGCCGAGGTGACGCTGTTCACGCCGCATGTGCGGGTGCCCGATCTCGTCATCGTCGGCAGCCACTGCACCGGGCTCGATCTCGTCACCGCGCCGCTGGCGCATGCCGGCCTTGTGGTGCGTTCGATCGCGGTCGGCAGTCTCGGCGGGCTCGCCGCCGCCAGGCGTGGCGAATGCGATCTCGCTCCGATCCACCTGTTCGACGACAAGACCGAGACCTACAACACGCCGTATCTGTCCGACGGCCTCGAGCTCGTGCCCGGCTGGCGGCGCATGCAGGGCATCGTGTTCCGCAAGGACGACACGCGCTTTGCCGGCCTGAGCGCAGAAGAGGCGGTGCGCGCCGCGCTCGCCGATCCCGCCTGCATCATGGTCAACCGCAACCAGGGCGCCGGCACCCGCATCCTGATCGACCGCCTGCTGGCAGGCAGCCGGCCCGACGGCTACTGGAATCAGCCGCGCTCGCACAATGCGGTCGCGGCCGCGGTGGCGCAGCATCGCGCCGACTGGGGCATGACCATCGCGCCGGTCGCGCGCGCGTCCGGGCTCGGTTTCATTCCGCTCGCCGAAGAGCATTACGACTTCGCGCTGGTGACGGCGCGCAAGCAGCGGCCGGCGGTACAGGCCTTTCTCGACGCGCTGGCGTCGGACGAGGGCCGCGCCGCGTTGACGGCGGCGGGGTTCAGGCCGGCGTAGCGGCGATCCGCGCCAGCTCCACCGCTATCGTCCCTGCGAAAGCAGGGACCCATAACCACAGGGTTGTGTTGTTGAAGAGGGCTGTGGCCCCAGCGTCGCGCAACGACTTCCATTTGTGGTTATGGGTCCCGGGTCAAGCCCGGGACGACACTGAATTTGTTGCACGGCCCGTGAGTCAAACATTCGCATTCTCGCGACATGATCTGCCCGAGCTTTGCTCTTCGTTCCGCCCTCTCTTGAAGAGGGCGCAGGGAAAGCCGGGTGCCGATCGCACCCATGGGCCCCGTGCAAAAGGTAGAAAGCACGGGGGTAGGACCACAGGTGTAACCGGAAACAACCCGGCTTTCCCTGCGCGATGGGTTACGGCTTACTTCGTGCTCTCCCCGGCGAGACTGGGCTTGCTTGTCACCGCCTTCGCAACACGCGTTGCATCTTGCGAGAGGACACCTGCCGCTAGGGCGTCAGGACCACACGACTTCACCGTCCGCATCACATGCTTTCGTCTTCAGCATGATCAGCGTCCACCGCATCTCACCGCAACACCCGTGACGATGCGCAGCGCCCCTCGATCGGGTGAGACGGGCAATTCATACACTGAGTTTTTTTCTGATAAAGCGAAATATTTTTGCGCGCGAGGATTGACAGGTTTTTGCTGAGTTGCCCGTCGGGTTGTTTTGCCGCAGGTCTCGGTGCGACAGCGGATCCGGCTCAGTGCCGCATGGCCGTCTCGACGAACTCCAGCACGGAGCGCGGGACCTCGTCGTATTCGACGAAACGGCGCCGAAGCTCGTCGGCAATATCGGTCGTGACGTCGCGCGACCATCCTTCGCTGGTATTGAAGGCCACGATGCGGACCGGATGGCTGTAATGGTCATCCAGCAGGCGGCGGATCAGCGTTTTCCGGTCGGTGCCTTCTTCATCGGTTTCGCACCAGGCGCGGCCAAGCCGGCCAAAATCGTTCAGCACCAGATAGGTGTCGTGGTCGATTTGGTGCGGCACGATCGAAGGCGAGCGAGGCATGGCTGGTGCTCCGGCACCGCACATTATCGTGTTCCGGTCGCCCCGTGCATTGGAAACTTCGAGGTATATCCGCTGGATAGTCGGATGGCGCCTGATGTGAGACGAAGGTGCAATGGTTCTTTTGGAGCAAAGCGTGCGGTCGTTGGTTATCTTCCGTCACCGACATGAGCCCTGTCGAAGGCGTCGGTCACTGAGCTACCAATGGGGCTCCCACCCGCTCAGGGAGCGGTGCGATGTTAAGAAGGCTTCGCTTTAGGAACACAACGTTGGAAGAGGTGCTGTCGGTCGAGACGCAGCGCCCGCGAAAGCGGTTCCGGGTGCGTGACCAGCCCCCGAGAGAGAGCCGACCGGTAAGGCTTGCCAAGCCGGGGCGACCTGTCGGTCACGGACCGACTGATCCTGCAGGGTAACGAGCCCACGCGGGGTGAGCCCGAGCCGGGCGGCGGCCCGTGAACTGGTTCGGGGATATCGCGACTGTGGCCTGATCGCGTTCGCGCTGCTGTGGGCGCATCTGCTCCAGGAGCTTCCGAGGGCGATCCTCCAGGTTGCCCGATCACTCACGCAGCTTGCGGTCCAGGAAGCCGACATAGGAGTTATCCGGATCCAGCTTGACGGCCAGGCGAAGCGCGGCACGGGCGGCGGACTTGTCGCCCTCAGCCGTGGCTTGGTGCTCATCCAGAATCGCATTGGCCACCCTGCGCGCGGTGTCGAGACGGGCTTCCTCGATCGAGCGGTCGGCAAGATGGGCTTCCACCGGCTCGCGCAGGCGCTTCAATTCGTCCACGCTGATCGAACTCAGCGGATACCAGTTATAATATTCGAGGCGCGGCCGATCGTCCGTGAGGCTCGGCACATTCCCGACAAAGGCCGCGAGCTTTTCATCGGCGGCGATGAATGTCGCCAGGAAATCCTCGGGCGAGCGCAGGCCGTTTGCTGTCAAGTCTTCAGCCACCCCCGGCTTCGACATGCGCGTGGCGAGCACGCGAGGATCGATTTTCAGCGGTTCATCGGAGGCGATGGCCACGCCTTCCATTCTGGACGGCAACCACAGGGAGACGTGCTTGAACTGGCCCATCATCGCCTTGAGGATCATCTTCGGAAGAATGCCGCGGTTGAAATCCAGCGGCACCCATTGCGCGAGAACGGCGCCGGGGCGCATCTTCTGCTTTGCCAGCGCATAGAATTCCTCTGTGTAGAGGTTGATGACGCCGGCATCATGGGGCGGCGGGGGCTCGAGGGTGATGACGTCGAATGTCTCGTTTGTTCCCAGCAGGAAGTGGCGCCCGTCCGCGACGATCTGATGGACCTTGGGATTTTGATAGAACTGCTTGTTGATCGGCACGAAGCGGGGCGCAACCTCGAAAACCGTCGAGGCCAGATCGACCGCGTCGATGGATTGTAGTTCCTGATGGGTGCTGACCGCACCCACCGTGGTGCCGGTCCCGATGCAAATCACGACCGCCGTTTCAACCGGGCCCGGGTGCAGCAGAATGGGATAGTGCCCCATCGCGGCCATGTAGCGTCGGCCCTCGGGACGGTTGTTGGCATAGCTCTTCGAATTCACCACCAATTGCTGATAGGTGCCCGCCGCCTTCTCGCGATACTCGACCACCGCAAATGTTGCTTGTTTGGTCTCGCGCAACTCGAGGACATTGCCGCCTTCGATCGCGGTCAGGACCCGTTCCAGATAGTGCGGGGTGAAGAGCAGGAGCGCTGCGGCGATGATGCTGGCGGCGACTGCCCCTTGCCGCCACAGGCTCCTCTCCCTCAGAAGACCCGGTTGCGATACGGTCGTCGCGACGAAGAGCAGGACGTTCAGAACAATCAGTGCGGTGAGCGCGCCCTGGCTGCCCAGATAGGGGATCAGAAGAAACCCGGCCGCCAGGGAGCCCAGCACGCCGCCGATCGTGTTCAACGCGTAAAGCGTGCCGATCCGGCGGCCCAGCGCGCTCATCTGCATCACCGTCAGTTCGCTGGCCAGCGGAAAGCTGACGCCGATCAGCGTGGTCGGCAGCAACAGGGCAACGGCACAGATCAGGAAGAATGAAACGTCACCTCCCATGAGCTCCTGCGCCGGGACTGGAACCAGGCCCGATACGATGGGAGACAGCACGGCTTCCACGGTGCGCGCCTTGCCGAGAATTCCGACGGTCAGCGTGGCCGCAACCGCGATGAGCAGCTGTGTTACGGCGAAGTATCGCAGCAGTTGATCCTTGCGGGGTGCGAGCAGCCTCGCGCAGATCAGGGCGCCGATCACCAGGCCCAGCAGGTAAACGCCGAGCATGCCGGAGAAGGCGTAAACGCTCGAGGTGCTGACATTGGTCAGGAAGCGGAACCAGACGACTTCATAGGCGATGGACACGAATCCGGAGCACGCGAAGATCGCGATGAGGATGGACGTCCCGCGATGCCCCGGCCCGGCGGTTTGCGCCGGCGCTTCCGCCGTGACCGGCGACAGCGGGCTTGCGCCGCGCGCGAGGAGCAGGGCGACGCCGCCGACGCAGACATACAGGCCTGCTGCGACCAGGCTCGATCCGGTGATCCCCCAGAGGCCCATCAGAACAAAGCCGACAGCCAGGGTGCCGATCGCGGCGCCCAGGGTGTTGAACCCGTAGAGCAGGCCGATGCGATTGGCGAGGTCGGTTTGCGTGCGGGTCAGGAATTTCACGAGGAAGGGCAGGGTTGCGCCCATCAGCATCGTCGGCAGCGACAGGATGGCGAGCGACAGCGCGACCATGAGCGGCAACCGGAATGGGGACTCCAGGTCCAGCATGGGCGACAGCCAGCCCACCCATGTCGACCAGTGCGACAAGAACGCGGTCACCGCCAGGGAAACGACCGCGAGCGCAAGTTCGAGAAAGCCGTAGATTTTCAGGGGGCGGCTGACGGTGTCGGCGATCCGGCCCCCGAAAGCGCTGCCCAGGGAGAGACCGAAGAAGAAGCTCGCCACCGTCACGCTTACGGAGACGGTCGCGCTTCCCAGCACGAATTGCAGTTGCTTGAACCAGAGGACCTGGAGGATCAGGGATGCCGCGCCCGATGCCAGGAAGATCGCGGTGACCAGAACCCTGTTCTTCAGGCTTATGGCGTCTCGAACACCATCACGATTGGGCACTGGACAGGCCTCCCATTGATCGGGAGAACTGGTACGGCAAATGCCGTTAATATTGCCCTTATGGGGCGGCCAGGTCGCGTTCGCGCTGCCGTGGGCGCAGCTGCTCCAGGGGTTTCCGAAGGCGATCCCCTTGGGGGCCTGATCGATCGCCATCCGCCGGCGGGGCTGGCATGACATTGCGTCAAGGCTGATATAAGCAGCATTGGACGTTATATGTCTGCGGAGATTGCGAATGAAAGTGATAGGCCTCGCGGGCTGGAGCGGTGCCGGCAAAACCACGCTGCTGTCGCGGGTGATCCCCTATCTGCTGGGCCGGGCCTTGCGCGTCTCCGTGATCAAGCACGCCCATCACGAATTCGATGTCGACATTCCCGGCAAGGACTCCTGGGTGCACCGGCAGGCCGGCGCGACCGAGGTGCTGGTGTCCTCGACCCGGCGCTGGGCGCTGATGCACGAGCTGCGCGGCGCCAGCGAGCCGCGGCTGCCGGAACTGCTCGCCAAGATGGCGCAGGTCGATCTGGTCGTGGTCGAGGGCTTCAAGCGCGAGCCGGTCAACAAGATCGAGGTGTATCGCGCCGCCAACGGCAAGCCGCTGCTGTTCCCCGACGACCCGCGCGTGGTCGGGATCGCCAGCGACGTCGCGGTCGAAACCAGGCTGCCGGTCGCGCATCTCGACGACATCGAGGACGTCGCCGAACTGTTGCTGCGCTCCGCTATTCCGGTCGACGACGTGCTGGCTTCGGCCGCGGCGGAAAGTGCCGCCGTTGACGATGCATGACGGCTTCGCCATGGTCGAACCATGACCACGACAAAGCTCGATCTCACCGGCCTGAAATGCCCGCTGCCCGCGCTGAAGACGCGCAAGGCCCTCAAGAGCGTGACGGCGGGGGATTTCCTCGAAGTGCACTGCACCGATCCGCTTTCGGTGATCGATATCCCGGCGCTCATCCAGGAGACCGGCGACAGGGTCGAGATCACCGAACGAAGCGACGTCCGGATCGTTTTCCTGATCGAGAAGGCGAATGGAGCGATAGACAATTCAAATGCTGCAGCGCCGCGTACGCGCTAGATCCGGCTTGATATCTACCTTTTGCCAATCGACACCTATTTTCCATTCTGCGCGAATTGATAATCTCCGCCGGGTTGCGGAGATAGAGCTGTGCCCGGATGTGGGGCACAGCGACGGACGACGGCCGGCCTGCATCCAGATCACCGGCTGCACGGCTGGGCATATCGAGTCGTATCGGGGGTTAGCATTTGCGGAATGCGCGTGGTTGGTCCCGGCGCATCGAGGAAATGTGCGGAGCAGCCGCCTGACGGTGGCCGCAAAGGGCTGAGACCGGGTTGAGACGGGATCGAAGACGCAGACGCGCCTGACAACGGTGGCTGCAGGGGAGGAGTCAATGACCACAGTGAGCAGCGCCGCGCGCGTATCCGCGGCAGGTGCAGGTTTCCTCGACAAGGAACACACGATCGCGACCGCCGGCTTCAACCGCTGGCTGGTGCCGCCGGCGGCGCTGTGCATCCACCTGTGCATCGGCATGGCCTATGGCTTCTCGGTGTTCTGGCTGCCGCTGTCGCGGGCGATCGGGCTGACCGCGCCGAAGGCGTGCCCCGATATCTCGCTGGTGCAGGAATTGTTCACGACGACCTGCGACTGGAAGGTCGCGAGCCTGGGGTGGATGTACACTCTGTTCTTCGTGTTGCTCGGCGTCTCCGCCGCGATCTGGGGCGGCTGGCTTGAGAAGGTCGGTCCGCGCAAGGCCGGCTTCGTCGCAGCACTGTGCTGGGCCGGCGGTCTCGTGATCGGCGCGCTGGGCGTGTACACGCACCAGCTCTGGCTGATGTGGCTTGGCTCCGGCGTGATCGGCGGCGTCGGCCTCGGCCTCGGCTACATCTCACCGGTGTCGACGCTGGTGAAATGGTTCCCTGACCGGCGCGGCATGGCAACCGGCATGGCGATCATGGGCTTCGGCGGCGGGGCCATGATCGGCGCGCCGCTCGCGGACAGACTGATGAATTATTTCAGGACCCCGACCTCGGTCGGCGTCTGGGAGACTTTCCTCGCCATGGGCGCGATCTATTTCGTGTTCATGATGATCGGGGCGTTCCGCTATCGCCTGCCGCCGAGCGGCTGGCAACCGGACGGTTGGACACCGCCGGCGAAGGCCAACGCAATGATCTCGAGCAAGAACGTTCATCTCGACAACGCGCACAAGACGCCACAGTTCTGGCTGATCTGGGGGGGGCTGTGCCTGAACGTGTCGGCCGGCATCGGCGTGATCGGCATGGCCTCGCCGATGCTCCAGGAGATCTTCGCCGGCAAGCTGATCGGGCTGCCCAATATCGGCTTCAACGCGCTCGATGCCTCGCAGAAGGCGCAGATCGCGGCGATCGCCGCCGGCTTTGCCGGCCTGCTGTCGCTGTTCAACATCGGCGGCCGTTTCTTCTGGGCGTCGCTGTCGGACAAGATCGGCCGCAAGAACACCTATTACACGTTCTTCGTGCTCGGCATCGTGCTCTACGCACTGGCGCCGACCTTTGCCGCGATGGGCTCGAAGCTGCTGTTCGTGCTCGGTTTCGGCATCATCCTGTCGATGTATGGCGGCGGTTTCGCCACGGTGCCGGCCTATCTCGCCGACATGTTCGGCACCCAGTTCGTCGGCGCGATCCATGGCCGTCTGCTGACGGCGTGGTCGACCGCGGGCATCATCGGTCCCGTCGTGGTGAACTACCTTCGCGAATTCCAGCTTGCCGCCGGCGTGCCGCGCGACCAGCTCTACAACACCACGATGTACATCCTGTGCGGCATGCTGATCGCCGGCTTCATCTGCAACTATCTGATCAAGCCGGTCGATCCGAAATGGCACATGAGCGACGCCGAGGTGGCCAAGCTGCAGGCGGCGACGGCGACCGGCGGCAACGGCGCGACCGGATCGTTCGGCATCGGCAAGGGCGGTCTGGACGGCAGGGCGGCGCTGTTCTGGCTGTTCGTCGGCATTCCGCTGGCCTGGGGCATCTACATGACGCTGCTCAGCGCGGTCAAAATCCTCTGATCGCGACCATCATCGCCGCGGGCCGCCGATTCCCGGCGCCCGCGGCATTCGCTCTATTCCTTGAACAGAAATCGGATTGGGGGATTTCAATGTTTCGCACCCGGATTTGCCTTGCCGCCGCGCTGCTCGCCGTAGGGCTGCATGCCGCGTCGGCCCAGACCGCGGCGCCGACCGCGCCGGCACCGGCCGCCACCACCACGGCCAAACCGTCGAAGATCAAGCTGACGATGGAGAAATTGAAGGCCATGAAGGAGCAGTGGCGCGCCAACAAGCCCAAGCTCAAGGCCTGCCGCAAAGAGGTGAAGCAGAAGGGACTGACCGGCGACGACCGCTGGTTCTATATCTCGGACTGCATGGCCAAGAGCTGAGCGCGACCGCTTCCAATGCGTTGAACTTGAGCGGAGAGAGTACGCCGCGCGGTACCCCTCTCCCTAACCCTCCCCCGCAAGGGGGGAGGGAACCCTTCCGCCGGTGACTCCCTTACGTTCGGGGCTGTGTTGGTCGTTAGCGCCGTGAGACGGTGAACGGCGAGAACAAACCAATCATTGTCGTCCATCCAGTGATCCAATGGGACCATCTGCATCTGAGGTGAGCACGCTCGTCAGGCTCCCTCCCCCCTTGCGGGGGAGGGTTGGGGAGAGGGGTGAGCCGCATGGGCGGTGCTCGATGCGCAGCAATCACTCCGCCGCGGCGGGGGTTGCCTTGGCGGGCTCCAGCGCCGCGGCGATCGCCTCGTCGACGCGTTCGAGCCAGATGAACTCGAGCTTGGCGCGGGCGCCGGCGGGGATGTCGTCGTAGTCGCGCTTGTTGCGCGCCGGCAGCATCACGCGCGTCAGGCCCGCGGCCGCGGCGGCGACCACCTTCTCCTTGATGCCGCCGACCGGCAGCACGAGGCCGCGCAGCGAGATCTCGCCGGTCATCGCGGTGTCGCTGCGCACGGTGCGATCGGTCAGCAGCGAGGTGAGGGCGGTGAACATCGCGACACCCGCGCTCGGGCCGTCCTTCGGCGTGGCGCCGGCGGGAACGTGGACGTGGATGTCGCTCTTCTCGAACACCGCGGGGTCGATGCCGAGCTGGGAGGCGCGGCTCTTCACCAGCGTCAGCGCGGCCTGCACGCTCTCGCGCATCACGTCGCCGAGCTGTCCGGTGATCATCAGCGCGCCGCGGCCCGGCGTGCGCGAGGCCTCGATGAACAGGATGTCGCCGCCGACCGGCGTCCAGGCAAGCCCGGTGGCAACGCCCGGGATGCTGGTGCGCATCGCGATCTCGTTCTCGAACCTGGGCTGGCCGAGCAGCGAGACGATGTCCTTCGGGGCGATGGTGACGTGGCTGGTGCTGCCATCGGCGATCTGCACCGCGACGTTGCGCAGCACCTTGCCGATCTCGCGCTCCAGATTGCGGACGCCGGCCTCGCGGGTGTAGCTCTTGATGATCAGCCGCAGCGCGTCCGGATCGATCTCGACCTGCTCGGCCTTGATCCCGTTGGCCTCGAGCTGGCGGCGCACCAGATAGCGCTTGGCGATCTCGAGCTTTTCGTCCTCGGTGTAGCCGGGGAGGCTGATCAGCTCCATGCGGTCGAGCAGCGGGCCAGGGACGCCGTCGAGCATGTTGGCGGTGGCGATGAAGACGACGCGCGAGAGGTCGAACGGCACGCCGAGGTAATTGTCGCGGAAGGTGCCGTTCTGCTCGGGGTCGAGCACTTCGAGCATCGCGGCCGACGGATCGCCCTGGATGCCGCGGCCCATCTTGTCGATCTCGTCCAGCATCATCACGCAATTGCGCGCGCCGGCCTTCTTGATCGCCTGGATGATGTTGCCGGGCAGCGCGCCGATATAGGTGCGGCGATGGCCGCGGATCTCGGCCTCGTCATGCACGCCGCCAAGGCTGACACGCACGAACGGCCGCGACATCGCGCGCGCGATCGATTGGCCGAGCGAGGTCTTGCCGACGCCGGGCGGTCCGAGGAAGCAGAGGATCGGCGCCTTGCCGCCGGGCGCGAGCTTGCGCACCGCGAGATATTCGATGATGCGGCTCTTGATCTTCTCGAGGCCATAATGGTCCTGGTCGAGGATCTTGCGCGCCTCGGCGATGTCGATCGGCTTTTCCTCCGGAAGGCTCCAGGGCAGGTCGATCAGCCAGTCGAGATAGCTGCGCACCATGCCGGACTCGGCCGCCGCCTCCGGCATCCGCTCGTAGCGGCGCAATTCCTTCTGCGCCTGGCTCTCGGCCTCCGGCGGCATCTTGGCATCTGCAATCGCCTTGGTCAGCTCGGCGACTTCGGCGGCCTTGCCGTCGCCTTCGCCGAGCTGGCGCTGGATGGTCGCCATCTGCTCGCGCAGGATCGCCTCGCGCTGCCGCTCGTCGAACACGGCCCTGGTCTTCTGCCCGATCTCCTGGCTCAGCCTGAGCACCTCGATGCGCTCGGCGAGATGCCGCGAGACCTTGTCCATCCGCGCCACGAGGTCGACGGTTTCCAGGATATCCTGCTTCTCCGCCGGCTTGATGTCCATGTAGGAGGTCGCAAGGTCGGCGAGCGTCGCCGGCGACGTCGTGCCCTGCAGCGCGGCGATCAACTCGGGCGGCGTCTGCGGCAGCAATTGCGCGGCCTCCAGCGCCTGGCGCTGCAGATTAAGGAAGCGCGCCTCGATCTCGGGCGAGGTCGTGGTCGGCTCGGGGATCTGCAGCACGCGGGCGGCGAGGAACGGCGTGCCGGGCAGATAGTCGAGCACGCGCATGCGCTGCACGCCCTGGCAGACCAGATGGTGGCTGTCGTCGGCGCCGGTGATGTAGCGCACGATGTTGGCGACGGTGCCGACCCGGTAGAGCCCGTCGGGGCCGGGATCGTTGGTCTCGGGATCACGCTGCAGCAGGATGCCGATCGGCCGCTGCTCGCGCACCGCCTGCTGGGCGGCGGCAATCGAGGTCGCGCGCGCGATCGTGATCGGGATGATGACGTCCGGAAATAGCACGGTATTGCGCACCGGGACGATGATCGTTGCGTCGCTCGGGATCGGCGCCGAGCTCGCCGGATTTGAGACGTCTGTTGCAGCCATGTCGAAATCCCTCAGCTCGATTTTCCGAGCCGCAGGCCGACGCAACCATGCGCGGCAAAGCGGCTGATGGTGTAGCGGCCGGTCGGCAGCGCGATGCGGCGCTCGAACCGGCCTTGCGGCAGCTCGAGGCGCAGGATGCGGGCGTTGCGGAGCTCGGCGGGCAGGATGCGGCGGCCGGAGATCACCAGCGTGCCGCCGTCGAGCGCGGCCTCGACCTCGTCGGGATCGACCCCCGGTAGCGCGACCAGGATCAGGATTTCCTCCTCGGTCTCGATCACGTCCATCGGCGGTTCCCAGCTCGGCTCGCTGCCCTCCCCGCGCGGGTGCAAATTGAGGAAGCTCTGGTGCAACCGTTCGGCGCGGGCGAGCGCCTCGATCGCATCCGTCAGCATCCAGTTGGTCTGATCCTTGGGCCGCATGGGCACTCTCCACGTCGCATTGGGAGGCGACGTTACCGGTCTTGCCGCCGACGGTAAACCGGCTTCGGGCGGGGTCGTTCGAGGGAAAAATTGTCCAAGTTGTTGACGATTTGCACATGGTCGCGCTGCGCCGCTGTGCTTTGCCCAGACCAGACCGGCTCGATGTTCGGATCGCCGCCTACAGCCAGCCGGAACGCCTGAATCGCCAGAACAGCCCGGCGCATGCGGCCAGCATCAGGCCCATCACGACGAAATAGCTGTACTCCCATTGTAGCTCCGGTATGTACTTGAAATTCATTCCGTAGATACCGGCGACGGCGGTCGGCACGGCAACAATCGCCAGCCATGAGGCGAGCTTCTTGGAGATCGCCGTTTCCTGCGCCTGACCGACCAGCAGGCTTGCTTCAAACGCAAAGGCAAGCACCTCGCGCAGCGAGTCGATCCGTTCCTGGATGGTGCGGACGTGATCCGTGACGTCGCGGAACAGGGGCCGCATCGTGTCGCGCACCATCGGCAGATCGTCGCGCTCCAGCCTGCGGCAAACTTCCACCAGCGGTCCAATCGCGTTGCGCAGCCGCAGCAGATCCCGCCGCAACAGATAGAGCCGCTCGATCTGCGCCCGCGTCATCGCGCTCGCCAGCACTTCCGCCTCCATCGCCTCGACCTCGTCCTGGATCGTCTCGAGCACCGGCGAGTAGTTGTCGACGATGAAATCGAGGATGGCATAGAGGATGTAGTCCTCGCCCCGGGCAAGCGCGCGCGGGCAGCTCTCGCAGCGCTCCCTGACCCGCGTGTAGGACGTCGAGGCGCCATGTCGGACCGAGACGATGTATCCCTCGCCGACGAACAGATGCGTCTCGCCGAATGCGATACTTTCGCCGTCGAGCTGCGCGGTGCGGGCCACGATGAACAGCGCATCGCCGTATTGCTCGATCTTCGGCCGCTGATGCGCGTGATCCGCATCTTCGATGGCGAGGTCGTGCAGCTGGAATTGCCGCTGCAAGCTGCTGAGTATTGCCATATCGGGCTCGTGCAGGCCGATCCACACGACGTGATCCGGCCTGTTGCGCCAGTCCGCTGCTTCATCGATCGCGATATTGGCAACGCGTCGTCCCTCGACGTAGACTCCTGCCGCGATGACGCCATCGGAGTGGACGGGCCCGGCGGTTGCGACAGTTGGCGATGCGAGGTTCATGATCTCCACCCTCGACGCGGTTATCGAATCCGCTTGACGACAATTCACGATCAAAAGGCTAGCACCGAATGGGCGCTGGTCAACACGCGCGGGTCCGTCCTGTTCCGACGGTCCGGGGGCGCCCCGTCACAGCAGGCGGCGCGGCCGGTCTTTATACGGCGCCTATGCCGCACCGCGGCGGGTCCTCTCGAATTCCTACGGCCTTCCCAGCATCCTCTGGCGTGACGCGGTGCGTTCGCGCGCCGCCTACCAGGAAGGTGGGACATGACCTTGCTCCATGTACACGATGCCCGGCCGCACGGCTCGGCCGGTGCCATGCCGGCGACGCTGCGGCGGACCATCCGGCGGATCGGTCTCGCGTTCCGGACTGTTCACCGCGCCATCGCGGCTGCCAAGATCCATCGGCTGCGCAATGAGCTGTTGCTGCATCGCGGCCACGAGGATTGGGCGCGCAGCCATCTCCATGTCGGCATGCTCGGCGGCGATGCCGAGAAATATCCCCGGGCGCCGGTCGTGCTCGGCGAGAAGTGGGATTACTGAGATGCGCGCCGCTTCATTCATCGCTGCCCTGCTGCGCCGCGCCGCGGAAGGCATGCTCAAATTCCTCGCCTGGATCGGCGAGGAGCCGATCAGCGGCTACCGGCCCGAGGCGCATTATATGCGCGGCCCGGGTCCGGCGTGGCGGGCCAAGCATCACGGGCACTAGCAAACCGGATTACGTCGTTCCACCGCGCGGCTTCAGGTAATCGAGCAGGTTCATCGGGAGCGGGAAGACCACGGTCGATGAGCGTTCGCCGGCGATGTCATGCAGCGCGGCGAAATAGCGGAGCTGCATCGCCTGCGGCTCCTGGGCGAGGATCCGGCCGGCCTCGACCAGCTTCTCGGCGGCCTGCTGCTCGCCCATGGCGTTGATCACCTTGGCTCGCCGCAACCGTTCCGCCTCGGCCTGCTTGGCGATCGCCCGCACCATGGTTTCGTTGAGATCGATATCCTTGATCTCGACCGCGGTGACCTTGATGCCCCAGACGTCGGTCTGCTTGTCGAGGGTTTCCTGGATATCGGCGTTCAATTTGTCGCGTTCCGCCAGCATCTCGTCGAGCTCGTGCTTGCCAAGCACCGAGCGCAGCGTGGTCTGGGCAAGCTGGCTGGTCGCAGCCATGTAGTCGCCGACCTTGATGATGGCGCGCTCGGGGTCGACGATGCGGAAGTAGAGGACGGCGTTGACCTTGACCGAGACGTTGTCGCGGGAAATCACGTCCTGCGGCGGCACCACCTGCACCATCACCCTGAGGTCGACCTTCACGATCTGCTGCACCACCGGAATCAGGATGATGAGCCCCGGGCCCTTCACTCCGGTGAAGCGGCCGAGCGTGAAGATGACGCCGCGCTCGTATTCGCGCAGCACGCGCACGGCCTGGGTCAGGAAGATGATGACGAGCAGAACGACCGCCGCATAGGTGAAATAATCAAGCATCATGCTGTACCTCCTTCGCCGGCGGAAACCGGCGCACGCCGTACCACCAGCGTCAAATCGACGATGTTGGCCACCTCGACCGTCTCTCCCGCCTTGAATGTCTCGGTGCCGCGCGCCTGCCAGCGTTCACCATTGGTGAAGACGTGACCCGTGGTCTCGGACCAGTCGAGCACCTCGGCCGGTAGCCCGCGCATGGCTTGCGCACCTGTCCGGAGCGGACCGTTGCGCGCGCGGCGCAGCGCCCCGAGCACCACCAGAATGAGGCCTGCGAACATCGCCGCGACGATGCCGATGAGCGGCCATGACAGCTGGTATCCGGGCGCCTCGATCCGAAACAGCATGGCGGCTCCCAGCACAAAGGCGACGATGCCTCCGAGGCCGATCACGACGGTCGGGTTGAAGGCTTCGATCGCGAGTAGCGCCATCCCGACCAGCATCAAGGCGAAGCCCGCATAGTTGATCGGCAGCATGTTCAGCGCGTAGAGCCCGAGCAGCAGGCAGATCGTGCCGACAACTCCGGGCGCCACGGCGCCTGGCGACATGAACTCGAAGATCAGGCCGTAGATGCCAACCATCAGGAGAACGAATGCGATGTTGGGGTCGGTGATCACCGCAAGCACGCGCGAGATCCAATTGGGATCGATGGCTTCGATCACGGCATCTTTGGTGGCCAGTCGTTGGGTCTTGCCGCCGGCGAGCTCCACTGTCCGGCCGTCGATCTGCTTGAGCAGGTCGGCCGGATCATGCGAGGTGAACTCGATGACATGGGCCTGCAGCGCGGCGTTGGCGGAGAGGGTGGCGGCGTCGCGGACCGCCTTCTCGGCCCAGTCGGCATTGCGGCCGCGCAGCTCGGCGAGGCTGCGGATGAAGGCAACGGCATCGTTCGTCACCTTCGCCGTCATGGTATCCTTGGTCGTGGACGGGTTGCCGCCGTCCTTCTGGTCCTTGCCGTCCTTGTCCGGGGTGCTGCCCGGCAGACCCGGCAGCGGGCCGCCGATCTGCACCGGCGTCGCGGCGCCGATATTGGTGCCGGGCGCCATGGCTGCGAGATGGGTCGCATAGAGAATGTAGGTCCCGGCGCTCGCGGCATGGGCGCCGGAGGGCGCAACATAGCCGATGACGGGAACGGGCGAGGCCAGCACGTCGGTGATGATCTCGCGCATGCTGCTGCTGAGACCGCCCGGCGTATTCAGGCGCAGAATGACGATCTCGGCGTGCCGCTCGGCGGCCTTCGCCAGGCCGTCCCTGACGTAGCTGGCCGATGCCGGCCCGATCGCTCCGTCGATTGAAATGGTCAGGGCAAGACGGTTGTTGTCCGCGGCCGTACCGGGACCAATGGAAACAACCAGAGCGACCAGGGCGATCGCCACAACGAGAGCCGCCTTGAAGGTCTGCACGGCAAGCACTCCCTTGCCGTGGATATGGGATGCCGTTCCGGAACCTCAATATGGCGCGGTGTCACGGACGTGGTGGGCGGACTCCATTGTGCGTTGCGATGGCCTGCGTTGTGGCACGCTCAGTGCGCGACGGCCAGATATTCGTCGGCGATTTCGGTCATTGCCTGCGCGATCTCGGCCTTCGCTGGTCCGTTGAGCTGAACGATCGGCAGCCGCGTCGCCGGCTGCATGAACCCCAGCAGCGCCAGTGCGAATTTCAGGGCGGCGGGGTGCTCGCGCTCCAGCAGCGTCGCGAGCGGCACCAGCCGCTGATGCAGCTCGCGCGCCTGATACAACCGGCCTTCACGCAGATGCCGGACCACTGCCACGCACAGATCGGGCGCGACATTCGAGACCGACGAGATGCAGCCATCACCGCCGGCGGCCATATAGGCGAGCGACATGGTGTCGTCGCCGGTCAGCATCCGGAATGTCGCTGGCAGGCGTGGACGCAGGCGCCTGAGGCGGGCGACATCGCTGCTGCCATCTCGGAGGCCAATGATGCGCGGGGTGTGCGCCAGCTCCAGCAGCGTCTCGTCCGCGAGGCCCTTCACCGTCCGCGACGGGATGTCGTGCAGGATCACGGGCAGTGTCGTGGCCGCGGCGACGGCGCGGAAATGCGCCGCCATGCCCCGCGGCATCGGCTTGTTGTAATAGGGCACGACCGACATGATGGCGTCGGCGCCGGCCGCCTCCGCGGCCTGCGTGAACGTGACGGCGCGATCCGTCGCGTTCGACCCGGCGCCGGCGATGATGCGGACCCGCTTGCGCGCGACACGGGCCGCGATGTGAACCAGCTGCGCGCGCTCCGCAGGCTGAAGCGTCGAGCTTTCACCCGCGGTCTCGCCGACCACCAGCGCCGTGGCGCCGGCCGCGATCTGACGCTCGCAGAGCCGGCCGAACGCCTCGGTGTCGAGTTCGTCCCGGTGGTTGAAGGGGGTTGGAAGGTCGGGGATGAAGCCCGACAGCCATGCCGCCGAATCCGCCTTCGCAGCCGTTTTCAAAGTGACTTTCGCAGTCATGAGGTGAGTGGCTCAGGCCACGCGGATGGTGGGGAGGCTTGCGGTCTCGCCGCGCATATCGAGCTCGAGTTCGCGCGACAGCTCGACGATCATTTCGGGGTGCTGGCCGTTCTCGAACAGCGCGTATTTGACGGCCTGGGCGCGGTTGACGAACAGGCCGCCATAGAGGCCGTTTTGCTGCTGGGCGACCCACTGGCCGCGGTGATTGCGGCCGATGAAGACAATGGTGGACACAGCGCTACACGAGGGAGGTTCGACGAGTTTCACAGTGATAGTCCTTCAGGTGGAAGTCACGCGTTCAATGTCTGTTTTGCCGGATATGAAATCGAGCGCGGCGGACGGCCGACTTCATAGGAGCGGCATAGGATTTGAGGGGGTGGCTTAGATGTGCTGGACGATGCCGGTGCCGAGCGCGCACAGCGCGACATAGGCGGTCATCTCGTCCCAGTGATTGAGGTTTGTCGCGAACGGCATCTCGCGCTTGACGAGGCCAGCGAGCGCGCAGATCAGCGCCGACATCCAGAGCAGCGTGACGAGGCCTCTGCCGAAGCCTGCGCCCGCGAAGACGGCGAATCCGATCATGATGGCAAGCCGGAAACCGAACCGGACCATGACCTGGACCGACTGCAGCTGCTGCGGCAGTTGCTTTGCGTTCACGACGGCGCCGCCATCAGCCGATATTGTCGACGAGCATCGGCTCGTAGAGCGAGCTGATGCCGCGACGGACGGTGGGCACGCTGGTGCGGTTCTCGGGTGTCGTGATCCGCTGCGCCTCGACGAAGGCGCTGAGGATCGCGAGCGCGAGGTCCGCATGGTGGGCCTCGATCGATTGGTCGAGCCAGTCGGGCAACTCGCGTTCGCGCGACAACGCGCAGTACCACTCGCCCTCGTCATAGACCAGGCGGCGGATCTGCCATTGCGGCAGCTCGAGATCGAGCAGCGCGATCGCGGCGTCGGTCCAGGCGCCGGACTGGATCAGGTGCTCGACACGGGAGGTCTTGCCGCTCTGTCCGACCGAGGGAAAGCGCCGGCAGGTCTGGCTGATGATGTCGGCCATGAACTCGGCGGTGACAGTATAGGCATCGCGCAGCCGGTCGCCGAGGTCGGCGGAGGTGTTTTGGGATAGCACGGACATGGGCGTCATCTCGTCGAAGGCGCGGCCCAAGAAAGCCAGGCTCAAGGCATTGGCCGCAGGCCCAAAATGGCCTGATGGCCATTTGAAAACGAGATGAGGCGAGGGGCGGAGATATAGGGATTCCATAAAGGATTATGCGTCGTCCCGGCCTTCGCCGGGACGACGGCTGAGAGCGTTGGCAGCACTTAGGCCTTTATAGGATTCCTATAACGTCCTTATGCGTCACATCTCGAAAACCTATGCCTCGGATGGCACCTCACGGTCATCCGGCGCGGAGCGCTTATACGGTCGTCCCGCGCCCCTCGGATGCATAGGAGTCTCACATGATGGACATTCTCATGGCGGCGCTCGCGATCGGCTTCTTCGCGGCCGGCATCGGTTATGCCTACGCCTGCGAACGGCTTTAAGGGAGGCGGCGATGATCTTCGATTACTCGCTCGCCGGCCTCGTCTCGCTCGGCCTGCTGTTCTACCTCACCTACGCACTGCTGCGGCCCGAACGCTTCTAGGCGTCCCGCGAT
This sequence comes from Bradyrhizobium sp. USDA3010, assembly GCF_056429065.1. Taxonomy (NCBI): domain Bacteria; kingdom Pseudomonadati; phylum Pseudomonadota; class Alphaproteobacteria; order Hyphomicrobiales; family Nitrobacteraceae; genus Bradyrhizobium; species Bradyrhizobium sp. USDA3010. The sequence goes on along the minus strand of NZ_JBWJZD010000013.1, from coordinate 46,991 downwards.
GTCAGCGCTTTGCACAATTCTGTTGGCCGACGCGGTGCTGACCGGGCTGTTGCTCGGCGTGTTCGCGTCGCTGCTGCGCTTCGCACCCATTCGAAAGGTTTGACGCAATGACCGTCATCGGTTGGATTCAAATTATTCTGTTCTGCGCGATCGTGGTCGCGCTGGTCAAACCGCTCGGCTGGTACATGACCCGCGTGTTCAACGGCGAGCGCACCTTCCTCTCACCCGTGCTGCGCCCGGTCGAGCGCGGCATCTACTGGGTCGGCGGCGTCGACGAGCGGCGCGAGCAGCACTGGCTGACCTATACGGTCGCCATGCTGCTGTTCCATGTCGGCGGCTTCGCTCTCATTTACGGCCTGATGCGGCTGCAGGCGGTGCTGCCGTTCAACCCGGCCGGCCAGACGGCGGTTGCGGAGGATCTCTCCTTCAACACCGCGATCTCCTTCATCACCAACACCAACTGGCAGAACTACGGCGGTGAGAGCACGCTGTCCTATCTGGTCCAGATGCTCGGCCTGACCCACCAGAACTTCCTGTCGGCGGCGACCGGCATCGCGCTGGCAATGGCGCTGATCCGCGGCTTCACCCGTTCGTCGATGCGCACGGTCGGCAATTTCTGGGTCGATGTCACGCGCTGCACGCTCTATGTCCTGCTGCCGATCTGCATCGTCTATGCGCTGTTCCTGGTCTGGCAGGGCATGCCGCAGACCCTCGGCGCCTATGTCGACGCCACCACGCTGGAGGGCGGCAAGCAGACCATCGCGCTCGGGCCGGTGGCCTCGCAGGTTGCGATCAAGATGCTCGGCACCAATGGCGGCGGCTTCTTCAACGCCAACGCCGCGCATCCGTTCGAGAATCCGACCGCGCTGTCGAACCTGGTGCAGATGATCTCGATCTTCGCGCTCGGCGCTGCGCTGACCAACGTGTTCGGCCGTATGGTCGGCAACCAGCGCCAGGGCTGGGCGATCCTGGCCGTGATGGGCATCCTGTTCGTTGCCGGCGTCACCGTCACCTATTGGGCGGAAGCCAACGGAACCTCCGCGCTGCAGGCATTGGGTCTCACCGGTGGCAACATGGAGGGCAAGGAGGTCCGCTTCGGCATCGTCGCGTCCTCGCTGTTCGCCGTGATCACCACTGCGGCCTCCTGCGGCGCGGTCAACGCCATGCATGACAGCTTCACCGCGCTCGGCGGCATGATCCCGTTGATCAACATGCAACTCGGCGAGATCATTGTCGGTGGCGTCGGCGCCGGCTTCTACGGCATGCTGCTGTTCGTCGTGCTGGCGATCTTCGTCGCCGGCCTGATGGTCGGCCGCACGCCGGAATATGTCGGCAAGAAGATCGAGGCGCGCGAGGTCAAGATGGCGATGCTCGCGATCCTGGTGCTGCCGCTGATGTATCTCGGCTGGACCGCGGTCGGTGTGGTGCTGCCGTCGGCGGTGGCCTCGATGGCCAATGCCGGCCCGCACGGCTTCACCGAGGTGCTGTATGCCTACACGTCCTCGACCGGCAACAACGGCTCGGCCTTCGCGGGCCTCACCGGCAACACCCTGTTTTATAACCTCACGCTCGCCTCGGCGATGTTCGTCGGCCGCTTCTTCATGATCGTGCCGGCGATGGCGATCGCGGGATCGCTGGTCGAGAAGAAGTCGATCCCGGCCTCGGCGGGCACCTTTCCGACCACTGGCGGGCTGTTCGTCGGCCTCGTCATCGGCGTGATCCTGATCATCGGCGGCCTGACCTTCTTCCCGGCGCTCGCGCTCGGGCCGATTGTCGAGCACCTCGCGATGAACGCCAACACCCTGTTCTGATCGAATACGTCCGGAGTGACATCCATGGAAACCATGAAACTGCAGAAACAGGTGACGGCGTCGACCATGCTCGACCCGAAAATCCTGGTGCCGGCGATCTGGTCGGCTTTCGTCAAGCTCGATCCACGGCTGATGATGAAGAACCCCGTGATGTTCGTGGTGGAGGTGGTGGCCGCATTGACCACAATCATCTTCGTGCGCGATCTCGTCACCGGCGGCGCCAACCTCGGCTTCACCTTCCAGATCATCCTCTGGCTCTGGTTCACGGTGCTGTTCGCCAATTTCGCCGAAGCCGTCGCCGAGGGCCGCGGCAAGGCGCAGGCGGAATCACTGAAGAAGACCCGCACCGAGAGCCAGGCCAAGCTGCTCACCGGCACCGACCGGACCTATCGCATGGTGCCCGGCACCTCGCTGAAGGTCGGCGATATCGTCTTGGTCGAGGCCGGCGACAACATCCCGTCGGACGGCGAGGTGATCGAGGGCGTTGCCTCGGTCAACGAAGCTGCGATCACGGGTGAGTCCGCCCCTGTTATCCGCGAGTCCGGCGGCGACCGTTCGGCGGTCACCGGCGGCACCCAGGTGCTGTCCGACTGGATCCGCGTCCGCATTACCGCGGCGCAGGACTCGACCTTCATCGACCGCATGATCAGACTGGTCGAGGGCGCCGAGCGGCAGAAGACGCCGAACGAGATCGCGCTCAACATCCTGCTCGCGGGCCTCACCATCATCTTCGTGTTCGCGACGGTGACGATCCCGAGCTATGCGGCCTATGCCGGCGGCTCGATCTCGGTCGTGGTGCTGGTGGCGCTGTTCGTCACGCTGATCCCGACCACGATCGGCGCGCTGCTGTCGGCGATCGGTATCGCCGGCATGGATCGCCTGGTGCGCTTCAACGTGCTGGCGATGTCCGGCCGCGCGGTGGAAGCCGCCGGCGACGTCGACACGCTGCTGCTGGACAAGACCGGCACCATCACGCTCGGCAACCGCCAGGCAACCGCGTTCCGTCCGATCCGTGGCGTCTCCGAGCAGGACCTCGCCGACGCGGCGCAGCTCGCCTCGCTCGCCGACGAAACCCCGGAGGGCCGCTCGATCGTGGTGCTCGCCAAGGAGAAATACGGCATCCGCGGCCGCGACATGCACGAGCTTGCCGCGACCTTCGTGCCGTTCACGGCGCAGACCCGCATGAGCGGCATCGATGCCGGCACCTCGTCGGTCCGCAAGGGCGCGGTCGACGCCATCCTCGCCTATGTCGACGGCGGTTCGCCCCGCACCGTCGCATCGGGCAACACCGTCCGTGCGGTCGCGGCGACGATGAGCGCCGAGGCGCGCGAGATCCAGTCGATTGCCGACGAGATCGCCAAGGCGGGCGGCACGCCGCTGGCGGTCGCCAAGGACGGCAAGCTGCTCGGCGTCGTGCACCTCAAGGACATCGTCAAGGGCGGCATCCGCGAGCGCTTTGCCGAGCTGCGCCGCATGGGCATCCGCACCGTGATGATCACCGGCGACAACCCGATGACCGCGGCCGCGATCGCGGCCGAGGCCGGCGTCGATGACTTCCTGGCGCAGGCAACCCCGGAGGACAAGCTCAAGCTGATCCGCGACGAGCAGTCCAAGGGCAAGCTGGTCGCGATGTGCGGCGACGGCACCAACGACGCGCCGGCGCTCGCGCAGGCCGATGTCGGCGTCGCCATGAACACCGGCACGCAGGCGGCCCGCGAGGCCGGCAACATGGTCGACCTCGACTCCAACCCGACCAAGCTGATCGAGGTGGTCGAGATCGGCAAGCAGCTCCTGATGACCCGCGGCGCGCTGACCACGTTCTCGATCGCCAACGACGTCGCAAAGTACTTTGCGATCATCCCGGCGATGTTCCTCGCATTCTATCCGCAGCTTCAGGTGCTGAACATCATGCACCTGGCGAGCCCGCAAAGCGCGATCCTGTCGGCGATCATCTTCAACGCGCTGATCATCATCGCGCTGATTCCCTTGGCGCTGAAGGGCGTCAAGTATCGCGCCGTCGGTGCCGGCGCGCTGCTCAGCCGCAACCTGATGATCTACGGTCTCGGCGGCATCATCATCCCGTTCATCGGTATCAAGGCGATCGACCTCATCGTCGCCGCCCTTGGCCTCGCGTAACCACAACCGTCATTGCGAGGAGCGAAGCGACGAAGCAATCCATCGATCCCCGTGCTGAACCGTGGATTGCTTCGCTTCGCTCGCAATGACGAAGCAGACTGAGGAGACCTACAATGCTTAGAGAAATCCGCCCCGCCATCCTCGTGCTGGTCCTGCTGACCGCGATCACGGGCCTTGCCTATCCGCTCGCCATGACGGCGATCGCCGGCGTCATCTTTCCGAAGCAGGCGCAAGGCAGCCTGATCGAGAGGAACGGCAAGGTGATCGGCTCCGCCCTGATCGGGCAGGAGTTCAAGGAGGATAAATACTTCCACGGCCGGCCGTCGGCGACGGTCGCGCCCGATCCGAACGATTCCACGAAGACCGTGCCGGCGCCCTACAATGCGGCCAATTCCGGCGGCTCCAACCTCGGCCCGACCAGCAAGGCGCTGAACGACCGGGTCAAGGAGGATGTCGAGAAACTGAAGGCGGAGAATCCGACTGCCAACGTGCCGGTCGATCTCGTCACCACCTCGGCCAGCGGCCTCGATCCCGATATCTCGCCGGACGCCGCGCTGTTCCAGGTGCCGCGGGTGGCCAAGGCGCGCAGCATGTCCGAGGACGCGGTGCGCGAGCTGGTGACGCAGAACACGCAGGGCCGCTTCGCCGGCGTGATCGGTGAGCCCCGCGTTAACGTTCTTGCGCTCAACCTGGCGCTCGACGCGGCAAAGGCGAAATAGGGGAGTAGGCCCGCTCTCGCAGGATGACTATATTGCGGTATGGCCAATCAGCGTGACCCCGATAAACGACCCTCGCCGGATGCGTTGCTGGAAGCGGCGCGCCGGGAGACCGATCGATCGGGGCGGCTGAAGATCTTCATCGGCGCCGCCCCCGGCGTCGGCAAGACCTACGAGATGCTGCAAAGCGCCCACGCCCGCCTCAAGGCGGGCGTCGACGTCGTGGTCGGTGTCGTTGAAACCCACGGACGGGCGGAGACCGAGGCACTGCTGAAGGGCCTTGAGGTCATACCGCGGAAGCGGTTGGCCTATCGCGACCAGACGCTCGAGGAGATGGACCTCGACGCCCTGATCGCGCGGCGGCCGCAGCTCGCGCTGGTCGACGAGCTCGCACATACCAATGCGCCGGGCAGCCGGCATCCCAAGCGCTATCTCGATGTCGAGGAATTGCTGTCGCACGGCATCGACGTCTATACCGCGATCAACATCCAGCACATCGAGAGCCTCAACGACGTCGTCGCGCAGATCACCCATGTGCGGGTGCGCGAGACCGTCCCCGACTCGGTGGTCGATCGCGCCGATGCCATCGAGCTGATCGACCTCACGCCCGACGACCTGATCCAGCGGCTGAAGGAGGGCAAGGTCTATGTGCCCAAACAGGCCGAGCGGGCGCTGGAGCACTATTTCTCGCCGGGCAATCTCACCGCGCTGCGTGAGCTCGCACTGCGCCGTACCGCCGAGCGGGTCGACGAACAGCTGCTCACCCACATGCAGGCCAATGCCATCCAGGGGCCCTGGGCCGCCGGCGAGCGCATCCTGGTGTGCCTGAGCGAGGATCCGCGCGCGGCCGGCCTCGTGCGCTACACCAAGCGTCTGGCTGACCGGCTGCATGCGCAATGGACCGCCATCAGCATCGAGACCCGCCGCAGCCTGCAACTGAGCGACGAGCAGCGCGACCGGCTGGCCGACACCATGCGGCTAGCCGAGTCACTCGGCGGCGAGGCGCTGACCATTCCCGGCGTCGGCCGCCGCATCGCCGACGACGTCATCAATTTCGCCCAGGCCAACAACGTCACCCAGATCATCATCGGCAAGTCGACGCGCTCGCGCTGGTTCGAGCTGACGCGCGGCTCGGTGGTGCACGATCTGGTGCGCCGCGCCGGCAATATCAGCGTCAACGTGATCGCCGGCGACGAGCTGCCGGTCGGCAAGGCGGCGGTGCAGACCGCGCAGCGGCAGGAGCCGTTCAACCCGCGGCCCTATCTGATGGCGCTGCTGCTGACGGCCATCGGGCTCGGCGCGGCCAAGCTGATCCAGCCGTTCTTCGGCATCGAGAATGTCGACCTCGTCTTCATCACCGCCGTGGTCGGCGCGGCGGCGCGCTACGGCCTGTGGCCGTCGCTCTTGGCCAGCGTCGCGGCCTCGCTGTGCTACAATTTCTTCTTCCTGCCGCCGGTCTACACCTTCACCATCACCGACCCGACCAACGTCGCTGCGTTCTTCTTCTTCATGCTGATCGCGCTTCTGGTCTCCAACGTCGCGGCGCGGGTGCGCGTGCAGGCCGACACCGCGATCGGCCGCGTCCGCACCACCGAGTCGCTCTATGCGTTCAGCCGCAAGCTCGCCGGCACCGCGACGCTCGACGATGTGTTGTGGGCAACCGCCTACCAGATCGCCCTGATGCTGAAGGTGCGCGTGGTGCTGCTGCTGCCGGAGGACGGCATGCTGACCGTCAAGAGCGGCTATCCGCCGGAGGACCAGCTCGATCAGGCCGATCTCGCCGCCGCCAACTGGGCCTGGGACAACGATCGCCCGGCCGGCCGCGGCTCCGACACGCTGCCGGGCGGCAAGCGCTTGTTCCTGCCGATGCGCACCGGCCGCGGCCCGATCGGCGTGATCGGCATCGACGACGACCGCACCGGGCCGCTGTTGACGCCGGACCAGCGTCGGCTGCTCGACGCGCTGGTCGACCAGGGCGCGCTGGCGATCGAGCGCGTGCTGCTGGTCGAGGACATGGATCGCGTCAAGCGCACGGTCGAGTCCGATCGGCTGCGTGGCGCGCTCTTGACCTCGATCTCGCACGACCTCAAGACGCCGCTCGCCTCGGTGCTCGGCTCGGCCTCGGCGCTGCGCGATCTCGGCGCGAGCCTGAGCGATGCCCAGAAGCATGATCTGCTGGCGACCGTGATCGACGAGTCCGAGCGGCTGAATCGCTTCATCGCCAATCTCTTGGACATGACCAAGCTGGAATCCGGCGCGATCGTGCCGAATACCGCGCGACACGATGTCAGCGAGATCGTCGGCAGCGCGCTGCGCCGCGCTGCCAAGATATTGGTGCATCACCGGGTGTCTCTGGAGCTCGCGGCCGACCTGCCGATGCTGGAGCTCGACGCGGTGCTGTTCGAGCAGGTGCTGTTCAACCTGCTCGACAATGCCGCCAAATACGCCCCCTGGGATACCACGATCTCGATCCGCGGCGCGCGCGACCGCGACACCATTGCGCTGCAGGTCCTCGACGAGGGCGACGGCATTCCGGCCGGCGAGCTCGAAAGCGTGTTCGACAAGTTCTACCGCGCCGAGAAGGGCGACCATGTCCGCCCCGGCACCGGCCTCGGCCTTGCGATCTCGCGCGGCTTCGTCGAGGCGATGCGCGGCAGGATCGCGGCGGCCAATCGCTCCGACCGGAGCGGCGCCGTCATCACCATCCGCCTGCCGATCCCGGCCGACACCAACGCGCTGGACACCGCCGCATGAACGCGACGCCGATTAAGGTCCTAGTCATCGATGACGAACCGCCGATCCGCAAGCTGCTGCGGATGGGGCTGAGCACGCAGGGCTACGACATTCTTGAAGCCTCCAACGGCAGAAACGCGCTGGAGATGCTGGACGAGGGGCCGGCACTGATCATCCTCGATCTCGGATTGCCCGACATCCAGGGCCACGATCTCTTGCGCATGATCCGCGGCCGCAACGAGAGCGTGCCGATCGTGGTGCTGTCGAGCCGCGGCGACGAGGCCGGCAAGGTGCAGGCGCTCGACCTCGGCGCGGACGACTACCTGACCAAGCCGTTCGGCATGGACGAATTGCTGGCGCGGCTGCGCGCGGCGCTGCGCCACCAGTTGCAGGTGCAGGGCGAGCGGCCGGTGTTCCGCTCCGGCGATCTCTCGGTCGATCTGGTGCGCCGGATCGTCAAGGTCGGCGACAGGGAGATCAAGCTGTCACCGAAGGAGTATGATCTCCTGCGCGTGCTGGTGCAGCATGCCGGCAAGGTGCTGACCCACCGCTTTCTCCTGAAGGAATTGTGGGACGAGCTGACCGACGCGCAATATCTGCGCGTCTATGTGCGCCAGCTCCGCCAGAAGATCGAGGCAGACCCCGAGCGTCCGCAATTCGTGCTGACCGAGACCGGCATCGGCTATCGGCTGCGCGCGGCGGACTGACCTGTCATGCCCCGCTTCAAGCGGGGCATCCAGTACGCCGCGGCTTCTCCGCTCAACCATTGGCGTCTCTGGAATACTGGGTCGCCCGGTCGAGCCGGGCGACGACATGGTCGGAACTTTCATCCCGATCGAGGCTTGTTTTCCGTTACCGGGAGAGAAGCCATGGCAAGAAAATACTCGCGAAAGGCATCAAGCGATGTCGAGCGTGTGATGAAGAAGCGCAAGGCCGGCACACTGCGCAGCGGCCGCTCCAAGAAAAAGGTGACGAGCCGCAAGCAGGCGATCGCGATCGGTCTGTCAGAGGCCCGCGCCAAGGGACGGAAGGTGCCGAAGAAGGCGTCCAAGAAGAAGGCGAAGACGCGCAAGACGTCGAAGAAGCGGAAGAGCTCGAAGAAGAAGTAGGACGCCAAACGTATCCTGTCGTCATTGCGAGCGAAGCGAAGCAATCCATCTGTCCACGTCTGCGGAAAGATGGATTGCTTCGTCGCTTCGCTCCTCGCAATGACGCGGAGAGGGCTTACCCCGCCTTCCGTGACCGCGCACTTGACCGGTGTGCCTTCTTGGTAGGACGGCGGTGCGAGGCCGGGCGCCGTGCGGCGGGGCCCGAGCGCCGTGCGCCACCTTTTCGGTCCTTCAGGCTCTGCTTCAGCGCGTCCATCAGGTTCACCACATTGCTCGGCTTCTCCTCGCGCGCGGCCGCCTTGATCGGCTTGCCGGCGGCCTTGCGGCGGACCAGCGCCTTCAGCGCGGTCTCGTACTCGTCCTTGAATTTCGACGGATCGAAATGCGCGGCCTTGCTCTCGAGGATGTGGCCGGCGAGCTCTATCATGTCCTTGGTCACCTTCGGGCTCTTGATATCGTCGAAATAGTCGCCGGCATCGCGGACCTCGTAAGGGTAGCGCAGGGTGGTTCCTAGCATGCCCTTGTCGAGCGGCTCGATCGCGATCACGTGCTCGCGATTGGTCAGCACGATGCGCGCCAGCGCGACGCGGTCCTGGTCCTTCATGGCGTCGCGGATCACCGCGAATGCGTCGACGCCGGCCTTGCCGTCCGGCCTGATGTAATAGGGGTGGTCGAGATAGCGCTTGTCGATCTCGCCCTCGGGCACAAAGCTATCGATGTCGATGGTGTGGTTGCTTTCGATCTGGACCGCATCGAGCTCGTCCTTATCGATCTCGACATATTTGCCCTTGGTGACCTCGTAACCGCGGCCCTTCTGGTCGCCCTCGACGACGTCGCCGGTCTCGGTATCGACCATCTGCTGCTTCAGCCGGTTGCCGGTCTCCCGGTTGATCATGTGGAAGCGGGTCTTCTCGACCGTGGTCGAGGCCGGGTAAAGCGCCACGGGGCACGACACCAGCGAGAGTTTGAGCGTGCCTTTCCAGTAGGCGCGGGGAGCGGCCATGGTCGTCTCCAAACAGCTTGAGTTTGGAACTTGAACGGATACCGTAGGTTTTGGTTCCTGATGGCCGCACCGGGACGGCGGCCGTGGTTTGCGCCGAGGCCTGGATGTGTCGCTGAGAAATCACGTGTCGCTGAGAAATCTCACCACCTATCGCAAGAAGCGCGACTTCGAGAAGACCAATGAGCCGTCGGGCGACGTCAAGGTGGCGCCCGGCAAGCAGCGGCGCTTCGTCATCCAGAAGCATGACGCGACGCGGCTGCACTATGATTTCAGGCTGGAGTTCGACGGCGTCTTCAGGTCCTGGGCGGTGACACGCGGACCCTCGCTCGATCCGCATGACAAGCGGCTGGCAGTCGAGGTCGAGGACCATCCGCTCGACTATGGCGACTTCGAAGGCACCATTCCGGAAGGCCAGTATGGCGGCGGCACGGTGCAGCTCTGGGATCGCGGCACCTGGGAATCGGACGATCCCGAACGCGGCTTCAAGAAGGGCGACCTGAAGTTCACGCTGCACGGCGACAAGCTGCATGGCAGCTGGGTGCTGGTGCGGATGAAGAACGACCGCTTCGGCGGCAAGCGCACCAACTGGCTGTTGATCAAGCATCGCGATGAATACGCTGTGGACGGCAACGGCGACGCGGTGCTGGGCGAGGACCGCTCGGTCGCCTCCGGCCGCTCGATGGCAGAGATCGCGGCCGGCAAGGGCCGGGCACCAAAGCCGTTCATGCTGGCGAAGGGCAAGGGTAAGGGTAAGGTCAAAGCGGATGCGGTCTGGCAGTCCAATCACGGCATGGCCGCCGGCGCGCGCGCCAGGACCAAGGCGCCGGCGCCCCAAGAAAAATTGAAAGCGCAATTGAAGGCGAGGACGAAAGCGCAACCGAAGCAGGTGGCGGAGATGCCGGACTTCGTTTCGCCGCAGCTCTGCGCCGTGGTCGAGAGTCCGCCCAATGGCGCGGGCTGGTGCCACGAGATCAAATTCGATGGTTACCGCGTGCAGCTTCGCATCGAGGACGGCAAGGCCGTGGTGAGGACCCGCAAAGGGCTCGACTGGACCGACAAGTTCGACGCGATCGTGAAGGAGGCCGGCAAGCTGCCGGATGCCCTGATCGACGGCGAGATCGTCGCGCTCGACGAGAACGGTATCCCCCATTTTTCGGCGCTGCAGGCGGCGCTGTCCGACGGCAAGACCGACCAGCTGATCTTCTATGCGTTCGACCTGCTGTTCGCCGGCAACGAGGATCTGCGCCCGCTGCCGCTCACCGAGCGCAAGGCGCGGCTGCAGGCGCTGCTCGCCGCGCGCAAGGGCACGCTGATCCGCTATGTCGAGCATTTCGAGGAGCGCGGCGAGGCCGTGCTGGATTCCGCGCGCAAGCTCGGGCTGGAAGGCGTCGTCTCCAAGCGGCTCGACGGCGCCTATCGCTCCGGCCGTTCCGACGACTGGACCAAGGCGAAAATCCGCGCCGGCCATGAGGTGGTGATCGGCGGCTGGAAGACCACCAACGGCAAATTCCGCTCGCTGATGGCGGGCGTCTATCGCGGCGATCATCTGGCCTTTGTCGGCATCGTCGGCACCGGCTTCGGCCAGGACACGGTCCGTCGCATCATGCCGGCGCTGAAGGCGGCAGCGTCCGACACCAGCCCGTTCGGCGGCAAGGATGCGCCGAAGAAGACCCGCGACGTGCACTGGCTGAAGCCGGAGCTGGTCGCCGAGATCGAGTTCGCCGGCTGGACCGACGCCGGCAATATCCGCCAGGCGGCCTTCAAGGGCCTGCGCCAGGACAAGCCGGCGCATGAGGTCGAGGCCGAGCGGCCGGTCGTAACCAGAGTGGTGAAGCCGATGGCCAAAGGAAAATCCAGCGAGGTGATGGGCGTCGCCATCTCCCACCCCGACAAGGCGTTGTGGCCGGATGCCGGCGACGGCGAGCCGGTGACCAAGCTCGATCTCGCCAATTACTTCGAGGCGGTCGGCGCATGGATGATCTCCTACCTCAAGGGCCGGCCGTGCTCGATCGTGCGCGCCCCCGATGGCATCAAGGGCGAGACGTTCTTCCAGCGCCATGCGATGGCCGGCACGTCGAAGCTCCTGAAGCTCGCCAAGGTCTCCGGCGACCGCAAACCCTATCTGCAGATCGACCAGGTCGAGGGCCTCGCGGCGGTCGCGCAGCTCGGCGGCCTCGAGCTGCATCCCTGGAATTGCGCGCCCGATGCCTATGACACGCCGGGCCGGCTGGTGTTCGATCTCGATCCCGCGCCCGACGTCGCGTTCTCCGACGTGATCGACGCGGCCAAGGACATGCGCCAGCGGCTGACGACGGTCGGTCTGGAGAGCTTCTGCAAGACCACCGGCGGCAAGGGCCTTCATGTCGTGGCGCCGCTGCTCGCAGGTGCTAAGGACAGAGTGACCTGGAAGGAAGCCAAGGCGTTCGCGCAGGCGATCTGCCAATGGATGGCGCAGGATGACCCCGAGCGCTATCTGATCAACATGTCAAAGGCCAAGCGCACCGGAAAGATCTTCCTCGACTATCTGCGCAACGACCGGCTTTCGACGGCGGTCGCGGTGCTGTCGCCGCGGGCGCGGCCCGGCGCGACGGTGTCGATGCCGCTGACCTGGACCCAGGTGCGCGGCGACCTCGATCCGAAGAAATACACGGTGCGGTCGGTGCCGGCGCTGCTTGCGAAGAGCAAGGCGTGGGGCGGCTATGAGGATGCGGCCTCGTCGATCAAGGCGGCGATGAAGAAGCTCGCGGCCGAGTAGCAAACGTTTAGGCAAGCTTGTGCCGCTGGCTTAGCCGTCATACCTCGCGAAAGCGGGGTATCCAGTACGCCGCGGTTGATCCATTCAATCACGAGCGCCTCTGGAATACTGGATCACCCGCTTTCGCGGGTGATGACAGTTGTTGATGCGGATAGTGCGCAACACGCGTCCGGGCGGCGCTAGAGGCGTCCCAGCAGGAGCAGGATCAGCAGGATCACGATCACCAGGCCGAGGCCGCCGCCGCCATAGTAGCCTGTCCCGTAGAACGGTCCGCCGCCGATGCCGCTGAAGCCGCCAAGCAGCGCAATGACCAGAATAATGAGAATGATCGTTCCAATTGACATTGAGTCTCTCCTCAGCCCGTGGGCCCATTGATCTCTGCCCTTCGGGAAAGGAAACACGTGGGAACTACGAAGGTTCCGGATTCGGCGGCGCGATAAACCTGTCTGGTCCTTCCGTTTGCGCTGGAACACAATTACATCAGCGGAATCCATGGAGGAGTGCACCGCGATGTCGGCTCCGCTGATCGTCTCGATTCCCCACAGCCTCGGCCGCGACGAGGCGATGCGCCGCCTGAAGACAGGCCTGTCGCGCGCAGCGGCGAACGTGCCCGTGATGAGCGTCGACGAAGAGCGCTGGGAGAATAACCGCATGAGCTTCCGCGTCCGCGCGCTGGGACAGGTCGCGGCCGGACATCTCGATGTCGAGGATACCCATGTCCGCCTGGAAGTGACATTGCCGTGGCTGCTGCAGCGCTTCGCCGAGGTCGCGCAGGCCGCGATCCAGAAGAGCGGGCAGTTGCTGCTGACCAAGCGTTGACGCGCGACGTTAGCTGTGTACGCGTGCGCGTCTTGCGGCTTGCTTCGGTCCAACCGCAGCCTTCGCCTCCAGCACCGCGACCGGCAGCCTAGCGAACAGCGTCGAGAGCTGAATCCTGCTGTCGCCGGCCGGGAGCGCGTATCCAGCCACGTCGATCTCGCCTTCAAAGGCTTCGGGGCGCGGCCAGCTGCGCCCGCCCTGCGTGAACGGGGCAAGTGATTTCGCCACCGCGACGATGACCGCCTCGCGGCCATGGCGCCGTGCGAAGGCGATGACATGATCGCGATGCGGGCCACTGACCGTGAGCGGCTGGTAGTCGCCGCTGGTGAAGACCTCGGGCAGCTCGTTGCGCAGCCGCAGCAGATGCCGCGTCCATGCGAACTTCAGGCGGCCATCGTGCCAGCTTTGCGCCAGCGCGTCCCAGTCCGGCGCCTCCAGCGCCGGGAGCATGTCCGCTCGTCCGGCGAAATCGACCGGACGGCGGTTGTCGGGGTCGACGAGCGAAAGATCCCAGCTTTCGGTGCCCTGATAGAAATCCGGCGCCCCCGGCATCGTCGCCTTCAGGGTGATCTGGCTCAGCGAGTTCAGCGCGCCGATCAGCGCGGTGCGTTGCGCCAGCGTCTCCAGCGCATCGAGGAATTCAGGCGAGACCTTGCGATCGAGGATCCGCGCGATGAAGGTCTTCACGCTCGCTTCGTAAGCTTGGTGCGGATTGAGCCAGCTGGTCTCCTGCTTGCCCTCGCGCGCGGCCTTCAGGGCATAGGCCTGAATACGCCCGACCAGCGATGTATCGTCGGGGTCCCAGGCGCCGAGCAGGGCCTGATACAGCATGTATTCGAACGTCGCCGATGGGGCGCGCATCTCGCCGTCGAGCACCAGATGCGGCGCGTTGAGCACCTTCCAGCGCGCCACCGCGCTGGTCCATTCGCCGGGGATCTCCGCGAGCGCCATGATCCGGGCGCGGGCGTCCTCGCCGCGCTTGGTGTCGTGGGTTGCGGTCGCCGTCATGCCGTGCGGCCATTCGCGGGCACGGGTCTGCATCATGGCGTGGAAGGTCTCAGGCGTAATCGCGCTCGCCGCCGGATCGCCGCCGACCTCGTTGAGTGCCAGCAGGCGGTGGTAGCGATAGAAGGTGGTGTCCTCCAGCGACTTCGCCATCATCGGCCCGGTGAATTGCTGCACCTTCAGCGCGAAGCGCCGCACCCGCGGCGCGCTGTGCGGCGGCCGGCCCGGCTTCAAGAGGTCCATGGTCAAGGCATCGCGCAGGAAGTCGAAGATGCCTTCGTCGGCGGCGAACCAGTCGGCGCGGGCGCGCTCGATAGTCGCGCTGATCAACGCGCGGTCATGCGCGGCTGGTCCCGAGGCGGTGAGATAGGTCCGATAGACCGGGAAGTGCAGCACATAGAGCTCGAGCGCCTGCCGCAGGCTGTCGGCGGAGAAATCGCGGGTCGAATAGTGCCCGCTGGCGATACGCGCCAGCAGCCGCGCCAGCACGGTGAATTCGCTGGTCAGCAATGTCTCCAGCACGCGGCGCTTGGCAGCGCGCAGCACCGGCGTCAAATTCGGCGACTGATTGCTGACCTGACGCCAGATCTCGTTGAGTGGGTCGAGGCCACCGCCTTCGACCAGCGCCCGGCTGATCGTGTTCATCCATTCATAGCCGGTGGTGCCATGGACGCCGTTGAATTTCGTCAGCTTCTCGTCCTCGCCGAGGATCTTCTCGATCACCATGTAGAACGGCTTGGCCTTGGCGCCCTGCGCGGAGCGGATCAGGCGGCGCAGGCGCTGGAAATACTGGGCGGGATCGCGCAGGCCGTCGATATGATCGAGCCGCAGGCCTTGCAGCCGGTCTTCCCCGATCAGACGCTTCACGAGACTATGGCTCGCCTCGAAGGTGGCGGCATCCTCGACCCTGAGGCCGGCGAGGGTGTTGACGTCGAAGAAGCGGCGATAGTTGATGTCGCTGGAGGCAAGCCGCCAGTGGCCGAGCTTGTAGTGCTGGCGCTCCAGAAGGTGATGCAGCGCCAACGTCTGCGTGGGCCGGTCCTCGCTGGCGCGATAGGCATCGAGCCCGCGCGCGATGATCTCGGCACTGCCCTCGATCGCCTGGATGGCCGCCTTCAGGGCCGGCGCTTCCTTGCGGTTCGGGTGACGCAGCCCGCGGTACCGCGCCGCGAGTTCGAGCAGCGCCCGTCCGGCTGCGCTGTCTTCTGCGCAGGCCTCGCGGGCGACGGTTCGCAGCACCTCGCCATAGCGCTCCGGCGCGATCGGCAGGCGGTGCTCGAAATACCAGGCGGAGAAACTGCCTTCGCTCGCATCGTAGCGCAGCTCGATCTCGCCGCGCTCCAGCGCCTGGCCATAGGATGAGCCGAGGATCGGCAGCAGCACGCCGCCGCGCGCGCGATAGGGCAGGAGGTCCCAATCGATGTCGAAGGAGATCGCGTGCGGCGACACCGGCCCCCATTCCAGCACGTCGAGCCACCACGGATTGTCGGCAAAGTGCACGCCGACATGGTTCGGCACGAAATCCAGGATCAGGCCGAGATCATTGCGCTTCAGCGCATCGCTGAGCCGCGCAAAGCCCTCTTCGCCGCCGAGCTCCGGGTTGAACTTGGTGTGGTCGACGACGTCATAGCCATGGGTCGATCCCTTGCGCGCCTTCATGAAAGGCGAGGCATAGACATGGCTGATGCCGAGCGCCTTCAGATACGGCGCCACGGCGGCGGCGGCATCGAAGTCGAAATCGGCAGTGAGTTGCAGTCGGTAGGTTGCGATCGGGATCGCCGGAGGCATTGTACTATCCGATGTGCCAGCGCACCGCCCAGCCGGGGAGGTCGCTCGACAACGCGCCGCCCCAGATCGCAGTTCCCTTCGGTTCCGCTGCGCCGCTGATCTCCCGATCCGACAAATTGGCTGTGAGCCACAGCGTGCGGCCGTCACCCATCCGCCAATGCGCGGTCAAGAGATCGCCCGTGACGCGGTCGCCGCCGAAGCGTGCCCCGATGAGCCGCGGCGTGATCTCGCGCCGGCGCACGGCGAGCAGGTCGCGCACCAGCGCGAGCCGCGCGCGCGCGGGATCGTGGCCAAGCGTCGACCAGTCGAGTACGGCCGATCGCACCGTCGCCTCGGCAAGCGGGTCGGGTATGTCGTCGCCGTATTTGGCATAGGCCCAGGCGAATTCCTTGCGCCGGCCGGCGCGGACGGCGTTGGCGAGGTCGCCCTTGAAATCGCAGAAGAACGGGAAGGGCGTGGTCGCGCCCCATTCCTCGCCCATGAACAGCATTGGCGTGGTCGGCGCGATCAATGTGACCGCCAACGCCGCCTCGATCGCCTGCGGCTTTGCGATGCTCTCGAGCCGATCGCCCAGTGGCCGGTTGCCGATCTGGTCGTGGTTCTGCAGGAAGTTGATGAAGCAGGTCGGTGACAGCGCGCCGCTCGGCTCGCCGCGGGCCTTGCCGCCCCAGAATGTCGAGACTTCGCCCTGATAGACGTAGCCGGACGACAGCGCGCGTGCGAGGTCCTGCTTCGGCGTCCGGTAGTCGCCATAATAGCCCTGCGCTTCGCCGGTCAGCAGCACATGCCAGGCGTGATGATAGTCGTCGTTCCATTGGCCGCGGAATTTGCCGCGCGGCGGGTCCTCGGCGGCATCGAGCAGGCTTGCAATGTTGTCGCCGTTCTCGAGCACCAGGTTGATGTGCCGGCCGGTCTCCGTGGCGAGCTTGCCGGCAGCCATGCTGAAGTCATGCAGGATGGAGATTTCGCCGGCTTCGACGATGGTGTTGACCGCGTCGAAGCGCAGCCCGTCGAAGCGATAGTCGCGCAGCCAGCTGACGACGCTGCCGATCGCAAACGCGCGTACCTCGGGCACGCGGTAATCGATCGCGCTGCCCCATGGCGTATGCGCGTCGCTGAAGAAGGTGGGCGCATAGCGGCCGAGGTAATTCCCTTCGGGGCCGAAATGGTTGTAGACCACGTCGAGCATCACCATCAGACCGCGCAGATGCGCTTCGTCGATCAGGGTCTTGAGGTCCTCGGGGCGGCCGTAGGCACTGTCGGGTGCATACCACAGCACGCCGTCATAGCCCCAGTTACGCTTGCCTGCGAAATCCGCCAGCGGCATCAGTTCGAGCGCGGTGATGCCGGTTGCCACCAGATGATCGAGCTTGTCGATCATGGCGCGGTAGGTGCCCTCCGGCGTGAAGGTGCCGACATGGGCCTCGAGGATGACGGCCTCGTGCCAGGGACGGCCGCGCCACCCGGTCGCGCGCCATTTGAAGGCTGAGTGATCGATCACCTGGCTCGGGCCGAACGCGTCGTCCGGCTGGAACGCGGAGGCCGGGTCGGGCACGTCGACGTTGTCATCGATGCGGAATTTGTAACGCGTGCCGGCGCGCGCGCCCGTGATCTCGGCGACGTACCAGCCGGCGGCATCGCGCGTGAGCGCGTGCGGCTTGTCGAGCAGGAGGTCGACACGTTTGGCCGCCGGCGCCCAGAGCCGGAAGCGCGCACCGTCCGCGGTCAGTTCGGGTCCGAAATGCTGCGCACTGCTCATGCGGCGCCTGCAAATGCCAGCACCGAGCGCGGCGGTGCCGTGTTGTCGGCGCCGGCCGCAAATTGCTCGGCCGTCTGTTCTGCCTTGGTCGTATTCAAGACCTGCTGCCAGCTCCTGTATTCCGCGATCCTCGGCATCCTGAACACGATCTCCTGCGGCGCGGCATTGAGCACGATAAAGATCGGCGCCTGACCTTGTTCCATCGGCCCCAGCACGTAGGCGAGGAACCGGCTTTCCGGGAATTTCCAGTCGGACTCCTTCATTTCCTCCGCTGATGGCGTCAGCCAGATCACACCATAGCTGCCGTCGGCGCGGCGGCCGTCGAGCCAGCTCTGGCAGCGGATCTGGCCGAAGCGCTGGCGGAGCGCGGTGAGATGACCGATGAAGGCGATGGCGTCGTCGTCGGTGCCGAGATTCTCCCAGCCGATCCAGCCGGTCTCATTGTCCTGGCAATAGGCGTTGTTGTTGCCGGCTTGCGTGTTGGCGACCTCGTCGCCGGCGAGGATCAGTGGCGTGCCCTGTGCGAGCAGCAGGCAGGCCAGCGCGTTCTTCCTGAGCTGGCGGCGCAGCGCGATGATGGCGGGATCATCGGTCGGGCCTTCATGACCGCAATTGTTGCTGTGATTGTCGTTGGAGCCGTCGCGATTGTCCTCGCCATTGGCCTCATTGTGCTTCTCGTTGTAGCTGAAGAGATCGGCGAGCGTGAAGCCGTCATGCACCGTGATGTGATTGACGCTGGCGCGGGTCGCGCGGTTGTCGTGGTGAAACAGATCCGAGGACGCCGTCATGCGGCCCGAGATGTCGCCGATCAGGCTGCCTTCGCCGCTCCAGTAGCGCCGCATCGCGCTGCGATAGCGGTCGTTCCATTCCGACCATTGCGACGGAAACGCGCCGACCTGGTAGCCGCCGAGACCGAGGTCCCAGGGCTCGGCGACCATCTTGGCGGTCGCCAGCACCGGGTCCTGGCGGATCGCGGTGAGGAAGGGATGGTTGCGATCGAAGCCGTTGGGCCCGCGCGCCAGCGTCGTGGCGAGATCGAAGCGGAAGCCGTCGACATGGCAGACCTCGACCCAGTAGCGCAGCGAATCCATCACCATCTGCAGCACGCGCGGATGGGTGAGGTTGACCGAGCTGCCGCAGCCGGTGAAGTCGTCGTAGAAGCGCGGGTTCTCGCGGTTCAGCCAGTAATAGGAGGCGTTGTCGATGCCGCGGAAGCACAGCGTCGGGCCCATGTGGTTGCCCTCGGCGGTGTGGTTGTAGACGACGTCGAGCAGCACCTCGATGCCGGCATCGTGCAGCCGCGCCACCGTGGTGCGAAACGAGTCCAGCGCATTGTCCTGGGCGTAGCGTGCCTCCGGCGCGAAGAAGGCGATGGTGTTGTAGCCCCAGTAATTCGACAGCTTCTTCTCGACCAGGACACGGTCGTCGATCAGGCCGTGGATCGGCAACAGCTCGATGGTGGTGACGCCGAGCCGCTTGAGGTGGTCGATCATCGCCGGCGACGACAGCCCGCCATAGGTGCCGCGCAGGTTCGGCGGCACGTCCTCGCGCTTCTGCGTCAGGCCCTTGACGTGGGCTTCATAAATGATGGTGTCTTGCCAGGGAACCTGCGGCCGGATCTCGCGGCGGCCCCAGTTGAAGGTCTCGTCGACCACCACCGCCTTCGGCATGCCGCGGGCATTGTCGCGCCGGTCGAACGAAAGGTCCTCACGCGCGCTGCCGGTGCGATAGGCGAAATGCGCATCGCTCCACACCAGCCGGCCGGCGAGCCGCTTGGCATAGGGATCGAGCAACAGCTTGTTGGCGTTGAAGCGGTGGCCGCGCTCCGGCGCGTAGGGCCCGTAGACGCGATAGCCGTAGAGCTGGCCCGGCGAGACGTCGTTGAGATAGCAATGCCAGACGTCCTCGGTGCGCTCCGGCATCTCGATCCGCTCGAGCTCGCGGCGGCCCTGGCCGTCGAACAGGCACAGCTCCACCTTCTCCGCATTCGCCGAGAACAGCGCAAAATTGGTGCCTCTGCCGTCCCAGCTTGCACCGAGCCGTGCGGACGTACCCCCGGTCAGTCGCATGAATCAGCTTTCCGGTACAAGAAAGATCGCAGCCAGCGGCGGAATGGTCAGGCTCAGCTCGGGCGTGGCGCCCTCCGAGGCACGGACCTCGCCGATATTGCCGACATTGGTGCCGCCGTAATAGGAGGAATCCGAGTTGAACACCTCGTGCCACTTGCCCGCGAACGGCACCCGGACGCGATAGTTGCGGTAGACGTTGGGCGAGAAGTTCAGGACCACGAGGCAGCGGGCGCGCGCATCATTGCCCTTGCGGATCCAGCCGAACACATTGTTGCTGGCGTCGTCGGTGATGACCCATTCGAAGCCGGCCTGGTCGCAGTCGAGCTCGTGCAGCGCCGGCAGCGCGCGATAGAGCCGGTTGAGGTCGCGGACCAGGTTCTGGATGCCGCCGTGCCTCGGCTGTTGCAGCAAATGCCAGTCGATCGAGTGGTCGTGATTCCACTCGCGCTCCTGGCCGAACTCGCAGCCCATGAACATCAGCTTCTTGCCGGGATGGCCGAACATGAAGCTGTAATAGGCGCGCAGATTGGCGAAGCGCTGCCAGTCGTCGCCGGGCATGCGGCCGAGGATCGAGCGCTTGCCGTGCACGACCTCGTCGTGGGACAGCGGCAGGATGAAGTTCTCCGAGAAGGCGTAGTGCAGGCCGAACAGGATGTCGCCGTGATGGAATTTGCGGTGGATGGGATCCTTGCTGATATATTTCAGCGTGTCATGCATCCAGCCCATGTTCCACTTGTAGCCGAAGCCGAGCCCGCCATATTCGACCGGCCGCGACACCTGCGGCCACGCGGTGGATTCCTCCGCCGCCGTCATTGCCTGCGGGAAGTGTGCGTAGAGTTCGGTGTTGAAGCGGCGCAGGAAGTCGATTGCCTCGATGTTCTCCCGGCCGCCATATTTGTTCGGAATCCAGCCGCCGGCGGGACGGCTGTAGTCGAGATACAGCATGGAGGCGACCGCATCGACGCGCAGCCCGTCGATGCCGTAGCGATCGAGCCAGAACAGCGCGTTCGACACCAGGAAGTTGGTGACCTCGGTGCGCCCGTAATTGTAGATCAGCGTGCCCCAATCGAGGTGGCGGCCCTGCAGCGGATTGGCGTGCTCGTAGAGCGCGGTGCCGTCGAAATTGCCGAGACCGTGCGGATCATCGGGGAAATGCCCGGGGACCCAGTCGAGCAGCACGGCAAGGCCTGCGCCATGGCAGGCATCGATCAGCGCGGCGAAATCATCGGGCGAGCCGAAGCGGCTGGTCGGCGCGAACATACCGGTCGGCTGATAGCCCCACGAGCCGTCGAACGGATGCTCGGTGATGGGCAGGAATTCGATATGGGTGAAGCCCATGTCGCTGGCGTAGGCCGGAAGCTGCTCCGCCATCTCGCGATAGGTCAGCCACTCATTGCGACCCTTGCGGCGCCACGATCCGAGATGAACCTCGTAGATCGACATCGGCGAGCTCAGCGCGTTGACGCGATCGGGCGCCGGGCGCGGATGCGGGATCTTGCGCTCGTCGATCACGATCGAGGCGGTCTTCGGACGCACCTCGGCGGCGAACGCCAGCGGATCGGACTTCAGCGGCAGATGCTGGCCGTTGCGCCCGATGATCTCGAACTTGTAATGGTCGCCGACGCGTGCGCGCGGGATGAACAGCTCCCAATAGCCCGGGCCGCGCACCCGCATCGGATGCCGCCGTCCGTCCCAGAAATTGAAGTCGCCGACCACGCTGACCCGCCGCGCATTCGGCGCCAGCACCACAAAGCCGATGCCGTCGACGCCGTCGAGCGTCATCGGATGGGCGCCGAGCGTGTCGTAGACGCGCAGATGCGTTCCTTCACCGAGCAGATAGAGATCGAAATCGCTCAGGATCGGGGGAAAGCGGTAGGCATCCTCCAGTTCGACGACGTTGTCGCCGAAGCGGGCGCGGAGCTGGTAGCGCGTCGAGCCGTTCGGCAAGGGACCCGCGAACAGGCCGGCGTCATGGATTCTGGCCAGCGGCGCCGCCTCGCCATGCTCTCCGATCGCCTCGACATAGCTGGCATCAGGCAGGAAGGCGCGCACGACGTTGCGATCCCCCTCGGCATGAAGCCCGAGATAGTGGAACGGATCGGAGTGGCGGCCCTCGATGATGGCATAGGCCTCGGCGGGCAGTTTGGTCATGCAACCTCATGCGGCTGTTGGGCCAGGAGTCTCAACAGGCCAGTCAGTGGGACGCGGAGCCAATCCGGCCGATTGGCCAGCTCATACTCGATCTCGTAGAAGGCTTTCTCAAGCAGGAAAAAGTTGAGCAGGCGGTCGGCCGCCCTGGCGTCGGCGGGCCACAGCCGCTGCCCGGCCATGGTCTCGCGATAGGCCGCCAGCACAGTATCCGCGGCCTGGTCGCGCCATTCGGCCAAAGCGAGGCTCAGCCTGCCGCTCTCGTCGGGCGCGACCTTGAGGGCCCGTTCCAGCGCGGCGGTCGCAGCATAGTCGATCGAGCGGATCAGGCCGGCGACGTCGCGCGCCGCCGGTGCCTTGCGGCGCCGCTCGGCGATGGTGCGGCCCGGTCCGCCGTCGAAATCGATGATGAAGACGTCGTCCTTGACGACCAGCAGCTGGCCGAGATGCAGATCGCCATGATGGCGGATGCTGAACCCGTCGGTCTCGCGCGGTAGCAGCGCTTTGAGCCGTTCCGGCAGCATGTCGTGCTGGGCCTGCAACTGATCGGCCAGCAGCCGGTCGGCCTCTTTCAGGGAGCCGCGCCGCTGCTTCAGCGTGTCGAACACGCGTTCGGCGCGCGCCATGATCTCGTCGCTCCAGCGCTGCAGATCTTCGGGCCTGGTCGGTTCGGGCGCGAAGTCCGGCAGGTCGCGGTTGCTGGCGAGCGCGATGTGCAGCTCGGCGAGACGTTTTCCGCTGTGCGACAGATGGCGCAGATAAGTCGCATGATCGCCGTTCTCGTCGGGATTTTCGCTCGCCGCCAGCAGGCGCTGCCGCTCGACGAGGCGATCGAGGTGCGCAGCGGCGACGGTCCAGAGGTCGCCCTGGTTGACCACCATGGCGTGCAGCACCGCGATCGCGCTGCGATTGTCACCCTCCACCAGTTCCGATGTGCCGAGCAATGCGGGTGTGTTGGGGAAATTGATCACTTCGGTCAGGAAGCGGCCCATCTCGATCTCCGGATTGATGCCGACCTCGAGCTTCCGGTAGATCTTGGTGACATATTCGTTGTCGACCAGCGCGGTCGAATGCGGCTGATCGTTCTCGAAGACGCGGATCCGCTCGGGCTGCCGGACCGGGCGGTCGGAGAAGCGGCTGGTCGGCCGGAATTCGAGCTTCAGGCCCTGTTCGCCCTCGTCGACCGTGAGGTTTTCCCTGAGATTGCGCAGGAACAGGCCGGTGAAGATCTGGTCGGTGGCGACATCGAGCAGCGTGCCCTCGCGCGCGCCCTGACGGATCGCGGCAAAGGCGCGCGGGTTGTAGCGCTCGCGGTCGAAGCGCACCCATTCGATCTGCATCGGCAGCACGTAGCGGCTTGTGGTGCCGCGCTCCGTGGTTTCGAAGAAGATCAGCCAGGGCCGGTTGTCACCGATGTCGCAGAACGGGATCGCGGACACCAGCGTCGGCTGGATCGCTTTCGCGGAATGCTCCGGGTACCAGCGCGAGCGGGCGAGATGGCCGGGCAGCACGTCGTGCTCGAACACGCCGCGCTCCCGCGCCAGCGACGTCCAGGTCGAACCGAGCGGCACGACCAGCGTCTCGAACTCCGGCACCGCCCGCGGCTTCACCGGCTCGGACTTGTCGCGCTCCTGCAGCTGGAACCAGTAGAAGCCGTAGGGCGCCAGCGTGATCATGTAGGGCAGCTCGCCGATCGCCGGGAAGCGCGTGCGTCCGAGCATCTCGAGCGGAATGCGGTCCTTGAAGGCGGAGAGGTCGAGTTCGGTGGCCTGCGCCGAGCGCGACAAATTGGCGACGCACAGGATCGCCTCGCCCTGGTACTGCCTGACATAGGCGAGCACCGAGCGGTTCTCGGGGCGGATGAAGGTCATGGTGCCGCGCCCGAAGGCAAGCGTCGACTTGCGCACCGCGATCAGCCGCTTGGTCGCCGACAGCAGCGACGACAGGCTGCGCGATTGAGCCTCGACATTGACGGCCTCATAGCCGTAGACCGGGTCCATGATCGTCGGCGCGTAGAGCCGCGCCGGGTCGGCGCGCGAGAAGCCGCCGTTGCGGTCCGGCGACCATTGCATCGGCGTCCGCACGCCGTTGCGGTCGCCGAGATAGATGTTGTCGCCCATGCCGATCTCGTCGCCGTAGTAGATGATCGGCGTGCCGGGGAACGACAGCAAGAGCGAGTTCATCAGCTCGATCTTGCGGCGGTCGTTGTCCATCAGCGGCGCAAGGCGGCGGCGGATGCCGACATTGATGCGGGCGCGCGGATCGTTGGCGTAGGTCGACCACAGATAGTCGCGCTCGACGTCGGTGACCATTTCCAGGGTCAGCTCGTCGTGATTGCGCAGGAACAGCGCCCACTGGGCGGCTGCCGGAATGTCGGGCGTCTGCCTGAGGATGTCGGTGATCGGAAAGCGGTCTTCCTGCGCGATCGCCATGTAGATGCGCGGCATCAGCGGGAAGTGATAGGCCATGTGGCATTCGTCGCCATGGCCGAAATATTCCTGCACGTCCTCCGGCCATTGATTGGCTTCGGCCAGCAGGATCTTGCCCTTGGCATAGGCGTCGAGCTCCTGGCGCAGCCGTTTGATGATGGCATGCGTCTCCGGCAGGTTCTCATTGTTGGTGCCGTCGCGCTCGCACAGATAGGGAATGGCGTCGAGCCGGAAGCCGTCGACGCCGGTGTCGAGCCAGCGCTTCATCACCTGCACGATGGCGCGGACCACGCGGGGATTGTCGAAGTTCAAGTCTGGCTGGTGCGAGAAGAAGCGGTGCCAGTAGAACTGGCCGGCTTCCGGATCCCAGGTCCAGTTCGACTTTTCCGTGTCGGTGAAGATGATGCGGGTATCGAGGTATTTCTGGTCGGTGTCGCTCCATACATACCAGCTACGCGCGCTCGAATTCGGCGGGCTGCGGCGCGCGCGCTTGAACCAGGCGTGCTGGTCCGAGGTGTGGTTGATGACGAGCTCGGTGATGACGCGCAAGCCGCGCTTCTTGGCCTCCTGGATGAAGCGCTTGAAGTCCTTCATCGTTCCGAAATCGGGGTTGATGTCGCCGTAATCGGCGATGTCGTAGCCGTCGTCGCGGCCGGGCGAGGGATAGAACGGCAGCAGCCAAAGCGCGGTGACGCCGAGCTCCTGCAGATAACCAAGCTTCTCCGTCAGGCCTGCGAAGTCGCCGATGCCGTCATTGTTGCTGTCGGCGAACGCCTTGACGTGCAGCTGGTAGATGATGGCGTCCTTGTACCACAGCTGGTCCGCGGTCTCGGTCGCGACCTTCTCCTGGCTATTGACGGAGGAGAATACGTTCATGACGGCTCCTTCAGGCGACACAGCGCAACAGCAACGCGGGATCGCGCGCAGGATCCAGACGCAGGCGGATGCCTCCCCATTCGAGCACATGACGCTCGCCGGTGACGAGGTCTTCCACGGCCGTGACGGGGCGGCGGGCATCGCCAAGGCCGACCGTGACGTCGCCGAGCGGAAGCCAGACGTCGCGGGGCTCGGCCGACAATGCAATCGCGGCCGCGATCACATTGCCCTGATCGGCCGCCTCCTTGACGAAGCCGATCACGCCGCCGTCATCGACATTGATAAAGCGCAGATCGGCGAATTGTTGCAGGGCCGGATTGCCGCGCCGGATTTGGTTGAGGGCCGCGATATAAGGCTTGATGTTCCCGGCCTGATCCCAGTCACGAACCCTGATCTCGTACTTCTCAGAGTTGAGATATTCCTCGCGGCCGGGCACCGGCGTGTGCTCGAGCAATTCGTAGCCGCTGGTGATGCCGTAGTTGCTTGAAAGCGTCGCGGCCAGCGCGAGACGCGACTTGAACATCCAGGATTCGCCGCTTTGCAGGTGGAAGGGCAGGATGTCAGGTGTGTTGACGAAGAAATTCGGCCGAAAAAAGTCGCGATCGGGATAGGATATCAACTCGCCGAGATACTGTTCGAGCTCGGAACGCTGCGTGCGCCAGGTGAAGTAGGTGTACGACTGCGTGAAGCCGAGCTTGGCGAGACCCTTCATCAGTTTCGGCCGCGCGAAGGCTTCCGAAAGGAACAGCACGTCCGGATCGCGATCCTGCACCTCGCGGATCAGCCATTCCCAGAATGCCAGCGGCTTGGTGTGCGGATTGTCGACCCGGAATATCTTCACGCGCTGTTCGACCCAGAACAGCACGACATCGCGCAGCGCGCGCCACAGCGCTGCGGCATCCTCGGATCCGAAATCCGGATTGACGACATCGTCCCAGCGCTGCGGCGGATGTTCGGCCGTGCACATCGATCCGTCCGGACGCCGCTTGAACCACTCCGGATGTGCCGTCAACCAGGGATGATCGGGCGAGCATTGCACCGCGAAATCGAGCGCAACCTCGAGGCCATGGGCCTGGCATGCCGCCACGAAAGCGCGGAAGTCATCGAGCGTGCCGAGCTCCGGATGGACCGCGTCGTGGCCGCCCTCCGCCGCGCCGATTGCGTAGGGGCTGCCGGGATCGCCTGCCTGGGCGATGGCGGCATTGTTGCGGCCCTTGCGATGGGTGCGCCCGATCGGGTGGATCGGCGCCAGCAATACGACGTCGAAGCCCATCGCGGCGATGTCGGGCAGCCGTGCGATGCAGTCGTTGAAGGTCGCGTGTGCGCCCGGTGTCTTGCCCTGGCTGCGCGGAAACATCTGGTACCAGGCGCCGCTGCGCGCCCGCGGCCGGTCGGCGGTGAGAGGATAGAGCTGCGATCGCACCAGGTCGCGGCGAAACTGGCTGCCGGCCATCGCCTCACGCAATTCCGGTGCGAGCAGCGCGCCCGGCTCGCCGGTTTGCAGAAAGATTTCGCACTGCCTGATGATGACGGCAGCCGCGGCTGGGCCACCGGCCTGCGCCCGGGTCAGCATGCCCGCGCCTTCGACCGCATCCAGCGTGTGGTCGCCACCGTCGCGCTGCTTCTGCTCGAAGCGATGCCGCCAGCTGGCGAATTCGTCGGTCCAGGCCTCGATCGCGAAGCTGTAGCGGCCGGGCCGATCGGGCACGAAGGCGCCGCCCCAGCGGTCGTCGCTGTGCAGCGCCATCGGCGCGTGTTGCCATTCGCTGTCGCCCTCATGCCGCCACACCAATGCCGCTGCGATCACATCATGTCCGTCACGGTAGATGTCGGCCCACACCTCGACAGGTTCGCCCGCGATGCGCTTGACCGCAAAGCGGCCGCCATCAACCGACGGATAGACATCGGTAATATGAAAAGTGCTGTGGGCACTCTCGACAGGCCGGGCGGTTTTGTTCACGGTGATGCCGCCATTGAATAGGCAAATGAAGTCCCGGCGCCGGGAAGGAGGCACGCCAGACCCATATAGAAAGCCGCTCGCCGGGCAATGGTTCCCGGTGGGAACGCCGGATAGGGTAGAGCGTTGAACATCAACTATCCCTTTCCCGTATCTGTACAATTTAGCAACGATCCCAATACCGTTGCGAGCAAGCAGCGTGCCGAATGGACCTTTACGCCAAAGCCCAGACCCTGGGAATCCAGACCGAGTATATCGATGGGAGCGGTCACCGCCGTGTGACAACCCCCGAGGCGCTGACGGCGATCCTCGCGGCGCTGCCGCCCCAGACGCCGCGGCGGATGATCGCCGATCCCGTGGTCGTCAGAGGCGGCCACGGCGGACAGACCCAGTTCTCCGAGGCGGCCCGGCTTCCGGTGCAATGGAAGCTCACCAACGGCACTGCGGTGCTCGCGCAAGGCGAGGCGCATGAGCGGAACGTGACGTGGCCGTCGGGCCTGCCCGAGGGCGTGCACCGGTTGCAGCTCAAGGACGCATCGGGCAGCGAGGAGCTGCCGCTTTTGGTGGCGCCGGACGGCGCATTCGGCGGCGCGTTCGACCGCTGCTGGGTGATCGCGGTCCAGCTCTATGGCGTGCGGTCCGCGCGCAACTGGGGCATCGGCGACTTCACCGACCTGCAGGGCCTGCTCGAATTCGCCCATCGGCTCGGCGCCGATGGCATCGGGCTCAATCCGCTGCATGCGCTGTTCGACGATCGGCCTGGGGATTGCAGCCCGTACTCGCCGAACAGCCGGCTGTTCCTCAACGCGCTCTATATCGACGTCGCGAAGATTCCCGAATTCCGCGCCGATGGCGAGACGCAAGCCGCGCTGGCGCAGCTCCGCAGCCGTGACATGGTCGACTATGTCGGTGCCGCGGCGCTGAAATGGCCCGCGCTGCGCGCGGCCTTCGCGGCCTTCAAGGGCAATCCCGGCCTCGGCCGCTGGCAGGATTTCGAGGCCTATCGCAAGGAGCAGGGCGCGCTGCTGTCGCGCTTCGCCTGCTTCGAGGTGATGCGGCACAAATTCAACACGCCGTGGTGGGAATGGCCGGACGAATGGCGGCAGCCCAACGATACGGCGTGCGCGAAATTGCGCCGGGCGCGCGACATCGCCACGGAGGTCGAATTCGTCGAATTCGTGCAATGGACCGCGGACCGGCAGCTCGGCGCCTGCCAGGCGCTCGCGCACAAGCTCGGCATGCGGGTCGGGCTCTATCTCGACGTCGCCGTCGGCGTGCAGTCGGATGGCTTCGACGCCTGGAATGAGCAGGTCGCGATCTCGCGTCATCTCGGCGTTGGCGCGCCGCCCGATCCTCTCAACACCGCGGGCCAGGATTGGGGGCTTGCCGGCTTCAATGCTGCGGGTCTCGAGCAGCGCTCGTTCGAGCCGTTCAGGCAAATGTTGCGCGCCTCGATGCATCATGCCGGCGCGATCAGGCTCGACCACGCCTTCGGGCTGAAGCGGCTTTATCTCGTGCCGCGCGGGTTCGGCCCGGCCAATGGCGCCTATGTGCTGATGCCGTTCGAGGCGCTGCTGGCGGCGACCGCGCAGGAGAGCACAGCAAGCCGCTGCGTCGTGATCGGCGAGGACCTCGGCACCGTGCCCCCGGGGTTCCGCGAGCAGATGAACGGCTGGGGCATCTGGTCCTATCTCGTGATGATGTTCGAGACCGACGACCAGGGCGTGTTCCGCAACGCGGACTACTATCTGCCGAACGCGCTGGTGACGTTCAACACCCACGACCTGTCGACCTACGCCGGCTGGCGCTCGTTCAGCGACCTCAAGACCAAGCGCGCGCTCGGGATCGATCCCGGCGAGACCGACCAGGGGCGCTGGGATGCGCTCGGCCATCTCGACGACGTGCTGCGCCGGCACGACATCCACCACAATGATTTCTATTCGGTGGTGAACTTCATGACACGGACGCGGTCGCGGATGATGGCGGTTTCGATGGAGGATTTGCTCGGCATCGTCGAGCAGCCGAACATCCCGGGCACCGTCTACGAGCATCCGAACTGGAAACGGCGGCTGCCGGTCTCGATCGAGCATCTCGCGTCGGCGATCGACGTCGACGCACTCAAGCGTGCAACCCGCGAGCGGTCGCACGCCTGACAACGCGGAGCACGGCGCGTGGCCTCTCGTATCGAAGACTATGGATTGATCGGCGATTGCGAGACCGCAGCGCTGGTCGGCCGTGACAGCTCGATCGACTGGCTGTGCTGGCCGGCGTTCGATTCCGACGCCTGCTTTGCGGCGCTGCTAGGCACGTCGCGGAATGGCCGCTGGCTGCTGGCGCCGGCCGGGGAGGTCAGACAGACCTCCCGCCGCTATTGGGACGATACGCTGATCCTCGAGACGCGGTTCGAGACCGAGGACGGCGTAGTCGCGCTGATCGACTTCATGCCGCCGCGCGGCAATGCCTCCGACGTGGTCCGCCTGGTTCGCGGCATCAGCGGCCGCGTCAAGATGCACATGGAGCTGGTGATCCGCTTCGGCTTCGGGGTCGATGTCCCCTGGGTGAAGAAGAACCCGGTCGGCGAGGGGCTACTGGCGATTAGCGGCCAGGACATGACCGTGCTGCGCACCCCAGTGAAGACGTCGGGCAAGGACCTGACCACGATTGCCGAGTTCGAGGTCGGCGAGGGCGACACCGTGCCGTTCGTCCTGACATATGGTGCGTCGTATCAGCCGGTGCCGGAGCCGATCGATCCCGAGGCGGCGCTGAAGGATACCGAGGCATACTGGAAAGAATGGTGCAGCCGTTCGACCTATGACGGCAGCTATCGGCGTGACCTCGTGATGCGCTCGCTGATCACGCTGAAGGCACTGACCTTCAGGCCGACCGGCGGCATCGTCGCCGCACCGACCACGTCATTGCCGGAAAAGCTGGGTGGCGCGCGCAACTGGGACTACCGGTTCTGCTGGCTGCGCGATGCCACCTTCACGCTGCTGGCGCTGATGAATTCGGGCTACACCGAGGAAGCGGCGGCCTGGCACAACTGGCTGCTGCGGGCCGCGGCCGGCGCTCCTGCCGACATGCAGATCATGTACGGCATCCTGGGACAGCGGCGCCTCCTGGAATGGGAAGCCGGATGGCTGCCCGGCTATGAAGGCGCGCAGCCGGTCCGTGTCGGCAATGCCGCACATGCGCAGCTGCAACTCGACGTCTATGGCGAGCTGATCGACGCCTTCCACCAATCCCGCATGGCCAAGCTGAAGCTCGACGAGGAGAACTGGTCGCTCGAATGCACCGTCGTCGCTCATCTCGCCGACGTCTGGGACCAGCCGGATCACGGCATCTGGGAGCGCCGCGGCACGCCCAGACACTACGTGTTCTCCAAGGTGATGTGCTGGGTTGCCTTCGACCGCGCCATCAAGAGCGCGGAGCGGTTCGGCTTCAAGGGGCCGCTGGTCAAATGGCGGGTCTTGCGCGAGGCCATTCATCGCGACGTCTGCCTGCGGGGCTTCGATCCTGGTCTCGACAGTTTCGTCGAGAGCTATGGCTCAAAGCTGCTCGACGCCAGCCTTCTCTTGCTGCCGTCGGTCGGCTTCCTGCCGCCGGACGATCCGCGCATCCGCGGCACGATCGACGCGGTCGAGCGGCACATGATGCGCGACGGGTTCGTGCTGCGGCACGATCCACGCGAGGTGTCCGACGAAATCCAGCCGATCGAGGGCGCGTTCCTGGCCTGCAGCCTGTGGCTTGCCGACGCCCATGTGCTGGCAGGAAATCTCGACAAGGCGCAAACCATGTTCGACCGCGTTGTCGCCGTCGCCAACGATCTCGGGCTGCTGGCGGAGGAGTTCGACTCCGGCGCCGGCCGGCAGACCGGCAACTTTCCGCAGGCGCTGACCCATATCGCGCTGATCAACACGGCGCACAATCTCAGCGCCGCCAGGGCCGACGCTGAGAAGCCCGCGGTGCAGCGGTCGACCTGATCGTGGCTTTTGCTTTGCACACGATCTTTTTAGAAGGCCGCCCTAACGGCCCATCGTCAGCACCGTGTCCATCGCGCGCGCGAAACCGTCGTGCTCGTTGGTTTCGGTGACATGCGTGGCGCGCGCCTTCACGTCATCGCTGGCATTGCCCATCGCGAACGAGACGCCGCTTCTCGCAAACATCGGCAGATCGTTCTGCATGTCGCCGATTGTGGCGACATTCTCCAGCGCCACGCCGAGGCGCTTCGCGATGCCCTCGACGAAGGTGCCCTTGTCGTGGCCGGGCGGGGTGACGTCGAGATAGTAGGTCTGCGAGCGGACCGCGGTCGCGTCATTGCCGACCATCTGCTGCATCTCCGCCTCGCAGCGCTGCAGCAGAGGCGCATCCGAGCTCGCGCCGACGATCTTGCAGGCCTGGTCGAGATAGGGCGTGAAATCGCTGACGATGGTCGGATCATGCTTGATCGTGTGCTGCTCGTGGGCGGTGTATTCGCCGTCCGGATTGCGCGTCAGCCAGCGGTCGTTGGTGAACAGCCAGATGTCGACGCCGCGCTCGCGGAGCAGGTCGACGCAGCGCCTGGCCACGGCCGCGGGGATCAAATGCTGTTCAATCGGCTTCAACTGCGGATCGACGATCGAAGAGCCGTTGAAGGCGCCGATCGGCAGGCTGATCGCGAGCGGAGGGACGAGGAAGCTCATTCCGATCGTCGGCCGGCTGGAGACGATGGTGAAGCCGATGCCCGCTTCATGCAGCTTGCGCACCGCCGCCCTGGCGCCGTCGGTCAGGGTCTTGTCCTTGGTGAGCAGCGTGCCGTCGACATCGGATACGACAAGGGCGATGCGGGTCATGGGAGGTCCAGCTTCAGTTGATTGACAATGTCTTCGACGATGGTGTCGACCGAACGGTCGATCGCAACCGTGATCGGGCGTTCATCCGGCGTCGGCGGCTCCAGCGTCTTGAACTGGCTGGCGAGCAGCCCCGGCGGCATGAAATGGTCCTTGCGCGCGGCCAGCCGTGTGGCGATCAGCTCCTGCGTGCCGTCGAGGAAGACGATGCGGATGTCGTCGCGGCCATGCACCAGGATGTCGCGATAGGCGCGCTTCAGCGCGGAGCAGGCGATGACGGCGCGTTCGCGGACGCCGCAGGTGCGGTCGATCTCGTTGGCGATGGCGCGCAGCCAGGGCCAGCGATCCTCGTCGGTGAGCGGCTGGCCGGAATGCATTTTCGCGACATTGCTCGGCGGATGAAAGCTGTCGCCGTCCTCGAAACGCCAGCCGATTCTGATTGCAAGGCGGTCGGCAATGGTGCTCTTGCCCGAGCCCGAGACGCCCATCACGACCAGTGCGCAGGGGTTTTGCCCGTCACCCAAGAGAGTCACCCAAGAGAATCCTCCGGCAGCGCGGCCTGATCGATCAGCCAGACGGTTTCGCCCAGCGATCGCGCGCGGTTTGCCGGCAGGTTCTCGCCTGCGAACAGGCGCGTCAAGATCGCGCGCTTGCTTTCTCCCGCCACCTCGAACAGCATCTCGCGGCAGGAGGCGAGGGCAGGCAGCGTCAAGGAGACGCGCGGCACGAACGGCTCGACATTGGCCTTGGGCACCCCGACCACCCAGCGCTGGGTTTCGTCGACCGCGGGATAGCCGGGAAACAGTGAGGCGGTGTGGCCGTCGGGCCCGATGCCCATCAGCACCAGGTCGAACAGCGGCCGCTTCGGATCGAGCTGTTCGGCGCCGTAGAAGGCCATCAGCTCGTTCTCGTACAGCGCCGCGCTGACGTCTGGATCCCTGAGATCGGCGGTGTCGGTTGCGATCGGATGGACATTCGCGGCCGGAGCGCAGCGGTCGAGGAAGGCCTGGCGCGCCATGCTCATATTGTGCAGCTTGTCCTGGCGCGGCACCAGGCGCTCGTCGCCGATGAACCAGTCGATGCGATCCCACGGAATCCGCCGGCGATAGTCCGGTGTCGCCAGCAGCTGGTAGAGCGCCTTGGGGCTGGAGCCGCCGGTGAGGCAGACCGCGATCCGGCCGCTGTTCTGGTCGATCCTGGCGATCACCCGTTCGGCGGCCGTCTGCGCCAGTGCGGCCGGATCGGCGACCGTGATGATCTTGCGCTCGCCGCTCGTGGTCATGGTCAGCTGAGCTTCCGCCAGCTGCGGCCATCGCGCGTCAGCAGCGCGTTGGCCGCCTCCGGGCCTTCGCTGCCGGCCTTGTAGGGTTGCAGGCCACGCCCGCCGGCAGTCTTCCAGGCGTCGAGGAAGGGCTGCACCGCCTGCCATCCGGCCTCGACGCTGTCGGCGCGCTGGAACAACAGATTGTCGCCGATCATGCAGTCGTAGATCAGCGTCTCGTAGCCGGTCGACGGCTCGGCCTTGAAGTAGTCCTTGTAGCGGAACTTCATCTCGACGCCGTCGATGTTGATGGCCGGGCCCGGCACCTTGGTGTTGAACTGCAGCTCGATGCCTTCGGTCGGCTCGGTCGAAATGACGAGGTAGTTCTGCGACAGGCGGTCGACCGCGGTATCGCGGAACATCGCGAACGGCGCCTGCTTGAACTTGATCGCGATCTCGGTGCGCTTGGTGGTCAGTGCCTTGCCGGTGCGCAGGTAGAACGGCACGCCGGCCCAGCGCCAATTGTCGATGGTCAGCTTCAGTGCCGCATAGGTCTCGGTCCAGCTGTCGGGCTTGACGTCCGGCGTCTTGAGATAGTCCTCGATCTCGGTGTCACCGATCCGGCCGCCGCGATATTGGCCGCGCACCGAATTGGACAGCGCCTCCTGCGCACTCTGGATCTGGATCGCGCTCAGCACCTCGGCCTTTTCCGAACGCACCGCATGGGCGTCGAAGCGCGCAGGCGGCTCCATCGTCACCAGCGACAGCAGCTGGAACAGATGGTTCGGCACCATGTCGCGCAGCGCGCCGGTGGCGTCGTAGAAGCTGCCGCGATGGCCGACGCCGAGCTTCTCGTCCACGGTGATCTGGATGTGGTCGATATGGTTGCGGTTCCAGATCGGCTCGAACATGCCGTTGGCAAAGCGCAGCACCAGGATGTTCTGGACGGTTTCCTTGCCGAGGTAATGGTCGATCCGGTAGATTTGGTGCTCGTCCATCAGCTTCAGCAGCGCGGCGTTCAGCGCCCTAGCCGACGCCAGATCGGTGCCGAACGGTTTTTCGATGATCAGCCGCCGCCAGGCGCCGTTCTCCTCCAGCATGCCGGTGCGTCCGAGCTGCTCGCTGATCGGCAGGAAGGCGTTCGGCGGCGTCGCGAGATAGAACAGCCGGTTGCCGCCGGTGCCGCGTGCCGTCTCGAGCTTATCGAGCCGTTCGTTCATGGCGTCGAACGAAGCGGGATCTCTCGGATCGGCCTCGATCGAGGTGACGCATTCGAACAGCCGCTTCGCGATCGCCTCGTCGACGGGGCGGGTAGCGAACTTGCGAAGCCCCTGCATCAGGCTGTCGGTCAGCTGCTCGCTCGACATGCCCTTGCGGACAATGCCGACGACGCAGAATTTCTCCGGCAGCAAATTGCCGGCGGCGAGATTGTAGAGCGCCGGAACGACCAGCCGGTGTGTCAGATCACCGGTGGCGCCGAAGATGATGAAGGAACAAGGATCGGGTTTCTTCTGCACGTGACCTTCCGCGGTTCGTTTTAAGCCTTCTTCGGCGGCTCCTTGTGGCCGCCAAACCCTGCGCGCATCGCCGAGAGGATCTTCTCGGCGAAGGTGTGGTCCTTGCGCGAGCGGAAGCGCGTGTAGAGCGCCGCCGTCAGCACCTCGGCCGGAACCGCCTCGTCGACCGCGGCATTGACGGTCCAGCGGCCTTCGCCGGAGTCCTCGACGAAGCCCGAATAATTGTCGAGCGTGTGGTTCTGCGCCAGCGCCGAGGCCGTGAGGTCGAGCAGCCAGGACGGGATCACGCTGCCGCGCCGCCAGACTTCGGCGATGTCGGCGATATCGAGATCGAAGCGATGGTCCGGCGGCAGCGCCTCGATATTGGCGTTCTTCAGGATGTCGAAGCCTTCGGCATAGGCCTGCATCAGGCCGTATTCGATGCCGTTGTGGATCATCTTGACGAAATGCCCGGCGCCGATCGGGCCGGCGTGGATGTAGCCCTGTTCGATGCGCGGATCGCGGCCGTCGCGGCCGGTGGTGCGCGGGATGTCGCCGATGCCGGGCGCCAGCGTCTTGAAGATCGGATCGAGCCGGTCGACCACGCCCTTGTCGCCGCCGATCATCATGCAGTAGCCGCGCTCGATGCCCCAGATGCCGCCGCTGGTGCCGACGTCGACGTAATGCAGCCCACGCTCCCGCAGCGCCTTGCCGCGGCGGACGTCGTCCTGCCAGAAGGTGTTGCCGCCGTCGATGATGACGTCGCCGGGCTGCATCAGCTTCGACAGCGCCTCGATGGTGGCTTCGGTGATCTTGCCGGCCGGCAGCATCACCCAGGCGGTGCGCGGCGCTTCCAGCTTGAGGACGAAATCCTCCAGCGACGAGGAACCGGTGGCATTGTCGGCGACCAGCGCGGCGACCGCCTTCGGATCCTTGTCGTAGACCACGGTGGTGTGGCCGTTGCTCATCAGGCGGCGGACGATGTTGCCGCCCATCCGCCCGAGGCCGATCATGCCGAGTTGCATTGCTCGCCTCCGTCAGTTCAGTGCGGCCGAGATCGCGGCATCGAGTGCCGCAAGCCCGGAGGCGAGGTCGCCCTTGAGATGCACGCGCAGCGCCCGCCGGCCGCGCTCGGTGAGCACGTCGAAATCGCCGCGCGCCTGCGCCGCCTTGATCACGCCGAAGCTCGCCTTCTGGCCGGGCACGGCCAAGTCCTTGCTGTCGTCGGTCGTGACCTGCAGGAACACGCCGCTGTCGGGGCCGCCCTTGTAGGCCTGTCCGGTCGAATGCAGGAAGCGCGGGCCGAATTCGGCGCAGGTCGCAAGGTGTTTCGCGTCGCGCACCTTCAGCCGCATCGCCTGCATGGCATCGATAGTGTCGCCGTCGCGCTCGATATAGGCGAGCAGGGCAACATAGTCGCCGCGGCCGGAGCGCGAGAGGTGGGCCTTGATCCAGGAATTGAGGTCGCCATTGGCACCGGCCTTGCGCAGCTCCTCGGCGTTCTGCGCGTCGGTGTAGAGCTCGAAGCCATCCGCCGACACCACCGGCTGCTCGGCCGGCAGCGACCCGGTCTTCTCGAAGGCTGCCGTCAGCTCGCGCGTCTTGATCTTGGCGGCCTCGACGTCGGGCTGGTTGAACGGGTTGATGCCGAGGATCGCGCCTGCGACCGCGGTCGCGATCTCGAAGCGAAAGAACTCCTGGCCGATATGGTCGATCGATTTCATCACGATCCGGACCACGGGATGGCCGGCGGCCTCGAGCGCGGCGAGCTTGGCCTCATGCGCGGCGTCGTGCTCGCCCTCGGTGCGCAGGTCGATGAAGAAGCGGTCGCTGCCGTAGACCGCGGCATCGCCGATGGTTTCGCCCTCGATCGGGATCAGGCCCTTGCCGTCCTTGCCGGTCGATTCCGCGATCAGCTGCTCGGCCCAGGCGCCGAAATCGGCGACGTCGGGCGAGGCGAAGATCGTCACCTTGTCGCGGCCTTCGAGCCCGGCGATGCCCATCGCAAGCCCGAGCTGGACGCCCGGGTTTTGCTGCGGCGGCACGTCGGCGCCGCAGGAGCGCACCATGGCGAGCGTGTGCCCGAGCAGGCTGCGGACGTCGATGCCCGCGGCGGCCGCCGGCACCAGGCCGAATGGCGACAGCACGGAATAGCGGCCGCCGATCGCGGGATCGCCGTAGAAGATGCGGGCAAAGCCCTGCTTGATCGCCACCTTCTGCAGCGACGAACCGGGATCGGTCACCGCGATGAAGCGATGGCCGGCCTTGTCCTTGCCGATCGCCTTGGCCACCCGGTCGAAGAAATAGTCCTTCATCACGTTCGGCTCGGTGGTGCCGCCGGATTTGGAGGAGACGATGAACAGCGTCTTCGCGATGTCGACATACTCCTCCATCGCGCGCACCTGCGCCGGATCGGTGGAATCGAGCACGTGCAGCCGCGGGAAGCCGGACTTGTGCGGAAAGGTCTGCGCCAGCACCTCCGGCCCGAGGCTCGATCCGCCCATGCCGAGCACGACGGCGTCGGTGAAGTTCTGGCCCTTCACGCGCTTGGCGAAATCCTCGTAGTCGGCGACGTCGGCGGTTGCGGCGCTGGTCAGCCAGCCCAGCCATTTGTCCTCGTCATCGCCGGTCCAGACCGACTTGTCCTTGTGCCAGAGCCTGCGGATCTTGGCCGACGCACGCCATTCCTCGGTGCTCTTCTCGACCGCCTTCTCGATGCCGGCGCCGAGCGCCAGCTTCTGGTGGTCGATGCCGCCGCCGAGCGAGGTCGCGCGCTTGTGGGCGACCGCGCCGTACAGCTTGTCGGCCGCGTCGGCGAACAGCTTGACGCCGTCCTTGACCAGCTCCTCGGTGATCGCATCGAGCGAGATGCCGGACTTCTCCAGCTCCTCCAGCACGTGGCGGGCGTCTTCGACATTCTCCTCGAGGCTGTCGCGGACCTTGCCGTGGTCGCGGAAGGCGTCAAGCGTTGCCGGCGGCACCGTGTTGACGGTGTCGGGGCCGATCAGCTCCTCGACATAGAGCACGTCGCTATAGTCCTTGTTCTTGGTGCCGGTCGACGCCCACAACAGCCGCTGCGGCTTGGCGCCCTTGGCCGTGAGCTTGTCCCAGCGCGGGCCGGAGAACAGGCGCTTGTAGTCCTGGTAGGCGAGCTTTGCATTGGCGATCGCGACCTTGCCCTTCAAGGCCGCGAGCCGCTCCTTCTCGGACGGGTCGTTGGCGCGCGCGATCTTCTCGTCGAGCTGCTTGTCGACGGCAGAGTCGATGCGGCTGACGAAGAAGCTGGCGACGCTTGCCACATGGGAGGGGTCGCCGCCCCTGGCGACGTACTTCTCCAGGCCCTTGAGATAGGCTTCCGCGACCTGGCGATAGACCTTCTGGGAGAACAACAGCGTGATGTTGATGCTGATGCCTTCGCCGATCAGATACTCGACCGCCGGCAGGCCCTCCGGCGTCGCCGGCACCTTGACCATCAGGTTCTTGCGGTGGACGTCCTTCCAGAGCCGCTCGGCCTCCGCAATCGTGCCCTTGGTGTCCATCGCGAGGTAGGGCGACACTTCGAGGCTGACGAAGCCGTCGCCACCATGGCTCTGGTCGTAGACCGGGCGCAGCACGTCGGCGGCGTGCTGGATGTCCTCGACCGCAAGATGTTCGAACAGGTCGGCGACCGAGCGGTCGCCCTTCTTGAGGGCCTTGCCGATCGCCCCGTCATACTCGTCCGAGCTGCCGATCGCCTTCTCGAAGATCGAGGGGTTGGACGTCACGCCTTTGACGCCGTCGGTCTCGATCAGCCGCTTCAGGTCGCCCTTGGCGACGAAGCCGCGGGCAAGGAAGTCCAGCCAGACGGCCTGGCGGTGATTTTCGAGTGCTTTGACGGGGTTCATGGGTGCCTGTTCTCGTTCGATCGAGGGTCGATTTTTGGGTTCCCGGCCAGCTTTCGGGGGTGGAGGCGGATTGTCAACATGGCTGGGGGCCCGGACGGAATATCGGCATTCCAAAGGGATAACGCCATTCACAACAGTTCGATCCCCCCGGACGCCGGTGCGAGGAGACCCTGATCTCGGCACATTTTTATGACGCGTTGCGGGCGCGCGGCTGCGCGTCAGGGCCGCAGGTAGAGGTAGCCCTGGGATTGCAGCTCGGCGAGGCGGACCACGCCGCCGTGCTCGGCGGCGACGAAGCCGGGAAGCAGGTCCTTCAGGCCGATGTTCTGCGATTTCATGGTGTTGCGCCAGGCGGCGAGCTCAATCCCGTCCTTTGCGAACTGCCCGACATGCTTCGACAGGTCGGGATTGGCGGCCGCCGAATGGAAAGCTTTCAGCGCCTGGCCATGCACCACGAGCGCGAGCGTCACATTGCCGGGGCCGCCGACGCCGTCGAGATGGTTCTGGATGTTGCCGATCACGAAATTGACCTTGCCGAGGTCGTCGAGGTGATAGACCACCTTCAGCTTTCCCGGTGGTTGGGTCTCAGTAGCGGCGTTCGCCCGTGACGCCGCAAAGGCAGCGCCGATCGCCGAGAGAGTGCCCCACAGGATGCCGCGTCGGTGCATGGCGTCCCTTGCGCAATGATTGTCGACCGGCGCAAAGCCTATCACTTGTGGCGGAGCGCAGCGAGTTCCTTGCGGTCGGTCACAAGTTCGGCGCATTCGCCCAAGTCCGCGCGATCGACGCGGAAGATCTTGTCGTCGGCACCGGCGAGCAGCGCTTCGGCCGCGTCATCGTCGGGCTTGTTGCGATTCCACATCCTGATGCTGCTCAGGCGTGCGATCGCGGATTTATCGTCCTTCGACAACGCCACGGTGATACCGCCGCCCTCACAATCCACGCTGCATTCGAAGCGTATCTCGTGTCC
The DNA here is from genome assembly GCF_056429065.1 of Bradyrhizobium sp. USDA3010. NCBI lineage: Bacteria > Pseudomonadati > Pseudomonadota > Alphaproteobacteria > Hyphomicrobiales > Nitrobacteraceae > Bradyrhizobium > Bradyrhizobium sp. USDA3010. The sequence continues at coordinate 7,441 of NZ_JBWJZD010000013.1, read as the reverse complement.
GGATTCGGTCGCGATCGCGTGGTTGCAGTAGCCGCTGGAGTCGAAATTGCCGGGGCGGTGGCGGTAAGCGACGCCGAGCCGGAACGAGTAGTTGGTGGTCTTGTCTTCCGGCGCAAATTCGGCGGCGACGAGCAGCTTCATCGCGCTGACCTTCTGCTTCGGATGCTGCGCCAGATGATTTGCATCGTATCGCCGCACGAAGCAGGCATAGGCTTTCGCGCCGGGCGGGCCTGCAAACATCCTGTTGTCGAAGGCGGCCGCCTTGGCCTTGTCGACGCCTTCCTGCGCCTCGACGGTTAACACCGCGCCGGCGCAGGCTGCGGCGCCAAGTGCGACAACAAGGAGCGTCTGCTTCATGACCGCCTCGGGAATAGCCCGTGCCTCCAAGGTGTCATCTTTACAGCGCGGCAATGGTGCCGCGTGGAACTGCGCGGGCTCGTTGCCTTAGTCGCGGCGACAAGGAGGCACGTTCAACCTCGTCTGACAGTTTGTTCATGCGAGTCTGTGACGTACACATCTTGACGCCAAGGCAGGACAGCCACACCTTTTCAGGGAGCCCAACGTTCATCGCCGGACGGGGAAGTTGCCCCGCTCGGATGTCCGCTTCGAAGGCCTGGGCCCCGGTAAACCACGGATGTGGCGAGGGGGTTACAGACACCAAAAACAAGGGGATATTGATGAACCATTAAGCTTCCTGCCTGTTGATAAGGCAGAGGCTGCACGCGCCGTGCATTGCCGAAATGAGTCGGTCGAGTGTCCAATGGACCCAGCGTGCCGACGCTGATTCGATCCTAGGACGCTCTGGTTGCGACTCGTGTCAGTCGTGCGGCGATACATATCGTGGAGAGAGGGATCATGTACAACGATTCTTTGTTCAACGCCTTCGCAAGGTCGTTTGAAGCGCGAAGCCAGACCGACATGTCGATGGCCGAGTATTTGGAGTCGTGTCGAAGTGATCCGATGCGATACGCCAATGCGGCCGAGCGGTTATTAGCGGCAATCGGTGAGCCACAGATGATCGACACGGCCAAGGACCCACGCCTTGGCCGTATCTTTTTGAACCGTACGATCAGGTCGTATCCGGCCTTCGCCGGCTTCTTCGGCATGGAGGACACGATCGAACGCCTGGTCGGCTTCTTCCGCCACGCCGCACAGGGCCTCGAAGAGCGCAAGCAGATCCTCTATCTGCTCGGACCGGTCGGCGGCGGCAAGTCGTCGCTCGCCGAGCGCATCAAGGCGCTGATGGAAATTCATCCGATCTACGTGCTGAAGGCGGGCGACGAGCTGTCGCCGGTGTTCGAGAGCCCGCTCGGGCTGTTCGACCCCGAGCAGCTCGGGCCGATGATCGAGGAGAAGTACGGCATTCCGCGCCGCCGGCTGAGCGGGCTGATGTCGCCCTGGGCCTACAAGCGGCTCGAGGCCTTCGGCGGCGACATCTCGCAATTCCGCGTCGCGCGCATCCAGCCCTCCCGGCTGCGCCAGATCGCGGTCGCCAAGACCGAGCCCGGTGACGAGAACAACCAGGACATCTCCTCGCTGGTCGGCAAGGTCGACATCCGCAAGCTCGAGACCTACGCCCAGAACGACCCGGACGCCTATAGCTATTCCGGCGGCCTCAACCGCGCCAACCAGGGCGTGCTCGAGTTCGTCGAGATGTTCAAGGCGCCGATCAAGATGCTGCACCCGCTGCTGACGGCGACGCAGGAGGGCAACTACATCGGCACCGAGAACATCGGTGCGATCCCGTTCACCGGCATCATCCTCGCGCACTCGAACGAAGCCGAGTGGCAGAGCTTCAAGACCAACAAGAACAACGAGGCCTTCATCGACCGCATCTGCGTCATCAAGGTGCCGTACTGCCTGCGGGTCACTGAGGAGCAGAAGATCTACGAGAAGCTGATCCAGACCTCCGAGCTTGCCGCCGCGCCGTGCGCGCCGGCAACGCTGGAAACGCTGGCCCGCTTCTCGGTGATGTCGCGGCTGCGCAAGCACGAGAACTCGACGCTGTTCGCCAAGATGCGGGTCTATGACGGCGAGAGCCTGAAGGAATCCGATCCGAAGGCGCGCAGCGTGCAGGAATACAAGGACGCGGCCGGCGTCGATGAAGGCATGGACGGCGTCTCCACCCGCTTTGCCTTCAAGGTGCTGGCCTCGACCTTCAATCACGACACCACCGAGGTCGGCGCCGACGCGGTGCATCTGATGTATGTGCTGGAGATGGCGATTCGCCGCGAGCAGCTGCCTGACGAGGTCGAGAAGCGCTATCTCGAATTCATCAAGGCCGATCTCGCGCCGCGCTATGCCGAGTTCATCGGCAACGAGATCCAGAAGGCCTATCTGGAATCCTACGCCGACTACGGCCAGAACCTGTTCGACCGCTATGTCGACTACGCCGATGCCTGGATCGAGGACCAGGACTTCAAGGATCCCGACACCGGCCAGCTGATGAACCGCGAACTCCTGAACCAGGAGCTGACCAAGATCGAGAAGCCGGCCGGCATCGCCAACCCGAAGGACTTCCGCAACGAGGTCGTCAAGTTCTCGCTGCGTTCGCGGGCGCACAATGGCGGCAAGAACCCGAGCTGGACCTCCTACGAAAAGGTTCGCGACGTGATCGAGAAACGGATATTCTCCCAGGTCGAGGATCTGCTTCCGGTCATCTCGTTCGGCTCTAAGAAGGACGGCGAGACCGAGAAGAAGCACGGCGAGTTCGTTGAGCGGATGGTGGAGCGCGGTTATACCGAGCGCCAGGTCCGCCGGCTCGTCGAGTGGTACATGCGGGTGAAGCAGGCCGGCTAGTGCACGATCCGGAAAGCCGGCAGCGGCTTTCCGTCTCATTTCGTCCCGTCCAATAAGAATGCGATGCGACTGTCATGATCGCATCCGGCGTGAGGCAGATGCAACGTGGTCATGCATATCGTCGATCGGCGGTTGAATCCGGGTAGCAAGAGCCTGGAGAACCGGCAGCGCTTCCTGCGGCGCGCCAAGGCGCTGGTGCAGGGGGCCGTCAAGAAGTCGTCGCAGGACCGGGACATCAAGGATGTCCTGGAGGGTGGCGAGGTGACCATCCCGCTGGACGGCATGGATGAGCCGCGGTTCCGGCGCGAGGGCGGCACGCGTGACATGGTGCTGCCGGGCAACAAGAAATTCGTCGAGGGCGACTGGCTGCAGCGTCCGAACCAGAGCGGCGCCAAGGGCTCCGGCGCGGGCGAGGGCGACAGCGAGGACGCCTTCCGCTTTGTGCTGAGCCGCGAGGAGTTCGTCGATCTCTTCCTCGACGACCTCGAACTGCCCGACCTTGCCAAGCGCAAGCTCGCGCAAACCGAGAGCGAGGGCATCCAGCGCGCCGGCTATGCGACGTCGGGCTCGCCCGCCAACATCTCGATCAGCCGCACGGTGAGCCGGGCCCTGGCGCGTCGCGTGGCGCTGCGCCGGCCGAGCAAGGACGAGATCGAGGCGCTCGAGGCGGAGCTTGCGGCGTGCGAGGACGAGACGCGCCGCCGCGAGCTGCTGGCGCAGCTCGAAGCGCTGAAGGCCAAGGCCAAGCGGATTCCCTTCATCGATCCGATCGACATCCGCTACCGCCGCTTCGAGACGGTGCCGAAGCCGGTGGCGCAGGCCGTGATGTTCTGCCTGATGGACGTCTCGGGCTCGATGTCCGAGCACATGAAGGATCTGGCCAAGCGGTTCTACATGCTGCTCTACGTCTTCCTGAAGCGGCGCTACAAGCATGTCGAGATCGTGTTCATCCGGCACACCGACCGCGCCGAGGAGGTGGACGAGGATACGTTCTTCCATGGACCGGCGTCCGGCGGCACGCTGGTGTCGAGCGCGCTGGTTGCGATGAACGACATCGTCCGCACCCGCTTCCGTCCCGCCGACTGGAACATCTACGCCGCGCAGGCCTCGGACGGCGACAACATGACCTCCGACAGCGCGGTGACCGGGCATCTGTTGACCGACAAGATCCTGCCGGTCTGCCAGTTCTTTGCTTATCTCGAGGTCGGCGAGGCCGCCAACTACACCTTCGACATGCCGGACTCCTCGCTCTGGACGCTCTATGAGCGTCTGCGCAACGACGGCGCGCCGTTGTCGATGCGCAAGGTGAGCGAGCGGGGCGAGATCTTCCCGGTGTTCCAAGACCTGTTCAAGCGCCGCACCGGCCAGGAAAGGGTTTAGTTTAATGGGGTCTTCCGGCGAGCTGCTGTTCGAGGGCGCTGATTGGGATTTCCAGATCCTGCAACGGGTTCACGACGCCTGCGAGAAGATCGCGCGCAAGGAGCTCGGGCTCGACGTCTATCCCAACCAGATCGAGGTGATCACCGCCGAGCAGATGCTCGACGCCTATTCGTCGGTCGGCATGCCGCTGTTCTACAAGCACTGGTCGTTCGGCAAGCAGTTCGCGTTCCAGGAGGCGTCCTATCGCAAGGGCCTGATGGGCCTCGCCTATGAGATCGTGATCAACTCGTCGCCGTGCATCTCCTATCTGATGGAGGAGAACACGGCGACGATGCAGACGCTGGTGATCGCGCATGCGGCGTTCGGGCACAATCACTTCTTCAAGAACAACTATCTGTTCAAGCAGTGGACCGATGCCGACGGCATCCTCGATTATCTCGAATTCGCCAAGGGCTACATTGCAGCCTGCGAGGATCGTCATGGCCGCGAGACGGTGGAGCGGACGCTCGATGCCGCGCATGCGCTGATGTCGCACGGCGTCGACCGCTATCCCGGCAAGAAGACGCTCGACTTGCGTGCCGAGGAGAAGCGCGCCGGCGAGCGCCGGCAGCACGAGGAAGCCGTGTTCAACGATCTGTGGCGGACGGTGCCGAACACCAAGGCCAAGAGCAAGGCTACGCTCAGCGCCGAGCGCCGCCGCGCGCTGCTCGGCCTGCCCCAGGAAAACATCCTCTACTTCCTCGAGAAGACCGCGCCGCGCCTGCAAGGCTGGCAGCGCGAGCTCATTCGCATCGTGCGTCACATCGCGCAGTACTTCTACCCGCAGGGCCAGACCAAGGTGATGAACGAGGGCACCGCGACCTACGTCCATTACCGCATCATGAACCGGCTGCATCAGCAGGGCCGGATCACCGACGGCAATTTCCTCGAATTCCTGCAGTCGCACACCAATGTGGTGTTCCAGCCCGAGTTCGACGACCGTCGCTATTCCGGCTTCAATCCTTACGCGCTCGGCTTCGCCATGATGCAGGACATCGAGCGGATCGTGAAGACTCCGGAGGACGAGGACCGCGCCTGGTTCCCTGATATCGCCGGCAAGGGCGACGTCGAGGGCGTGCTGCGCGAGATCTGGAGCAACTACCGCGACGAGAGCTTCATCAACCAGTTCCTCAGCCCGGCGCTGATCCGGCGCTTCCGCATGTTCCATCTGCATGACGACCCGGCCGAAAGCCAGGGCATCAAGGTCGATGCGATCCATGACGAGCGCGGCTACCGCCGGGTGCGCCGCGAGCTGGCGCGGCAATACGACGTCGGCTTCGTCGACGCCAATATCGAGGTCGTGGATGTCGATCTCGACGGCGATCGTCGCCTGATGCTGCGCCACACCACCGTGAAGGGCGCGCAGCTCAACGAGACCGACACGCGGCGCGTACTGCAGCATCTCGCTGATCTGTGGACCTACGACGTGGCACTCACCGAACTCGACGGCACCGACAAGGTGCTGAAGGAATACGTCGTCAGCCCGCGCGCGGCTGCGGTCGCTGCCTGAGGCGTGCGCTCACGCAGCGATCAGCGCGCGGTGACCGTCGCGCGGAATGCGAGTCTTGCTTGGTGAACCTTAGTGTCCACCGAAGGCTCGCATCATGAACATCCCGGCAACATTCCGGATTTGAAAGCGCATCATGTTCCACGCGCGAACGTGATTGCCGGCATGCGGAAACTTCATTGCAGTCTTCTTGGTGATTGCCTGCGCGGGCGCGATTGATAATGTGCGCCGCGTCAAGAAAACCAAGAAAAGGATACGCTCTTGTCAACGCGCTCCCGCCTGGCGGGCTTTCTCGCCTTCACCGCGCTTACAGCCTCGTCGATCTCGCCGTCCGTTGCGGCCGATTCCGCGATCAGAATAGGAAACACCGCGCCCTATAGCGGCCCGGCGTCGGCCTACGGCACGATCGCGCGCGCCGAAGCCGCGTATTTCCAGATGCTCAACGATCAGGGCGGCATTGGCGGCCGCAAGATCGACTTCGAGAGTCTCGACGATGCCTATTCGCCGTCGAAGACCGTCGAGCAGACCCGCAAGCTGGTCGAGCAGGATGAGGTGCTCGCGATCTTCAGCGCGGTCGGCACCGCGCCCAACATCTCGGTGCAGAAATATCTGAACATCAAGCACGTGCCTCAGCTGTTCGTGTCCTCAGGCGCGACGCGCTGGAACGATCCGAAGCAGTTCCCATGGACGGTCGGTTTCAATCCGACCTACGAGCTCGAAGGCCGGCTCTATGCAAAGTACATCCTGAAGACCAAGCCGGACGCGAAGATCGCTGTCATCACGCCGAACGAAGACGCCGGCAAGGACTATCTCAGGGGCTTCAAGGACGGGCTCGGCGAGCATGTCGGCCAGATCGTTGCGGAGACCACGTACCTGACGACCGATCCGACCATCGATTCCCAGATGGTGACGATGCGCGAGTCCGGCGCCGACGTGTTCTTCGCCGAAGCGACGCCGAAATTCGCGGCGCAGGCGCTGCGCAAGGCGGCGAGCATGGGCTGGAAGCCGCTCACCATTCTGCCGACCGTCTCCAACTCCGTCTCTGCGGTGCTTGAACCCGCCGGGCTCGAGAACGTCATCGGTGTCGTGACCGGGCTCTATCTGAAGGACCCGACCGATCCGCGCTGGGCCGACGATCCGGCGCAGCAGGAATTCTCGGCCTGGATGAAGAAGTATCAGCCGAATGCGAGCGCGGGCGACCTCTTCAACGTGCAGGGCTACACCGTCGCGCAGGTCATGACGGCGGTGCTGAAGAACTGCAACGGCGATTACAGCCGCGACAACATCATCAAGCAGGCGACCAATCTGAAGGCGCTCGAACTGCCGATGCTGCTGCCGGGCATCAAGGTGCAGACCGAGCCCGACAATGTGACGCCGATCCGACAGATCCAGATGGCGCGGTTCGACGGCAAGTCGTGGGCCCTGTTCGGCGACGTCTTAAGCGACAAGTAGCCGTCACGAGCTCCGCTGTCGTCCCTGCCTAGTGCGCAATTGCGCACAAAAGCAGGGACCCATACGCCGCGGCTGCTGTTGTGAACGGGACTCGTCGTTCCAGCGTAGCCCGACAATCTGCATCGGTGGTTATGGGCCCCTTGGGTTCACGACACAAGTGCAACACCTGCTAGGGTGTTGTGGCGATGGGACAATGTTATGGCCAGCTCAGCCTTGAAGAGCGCGTTGAGATTTACCGCCTGCATGCAGGCGGTAAATCTCAAA